>JAEWEO010000275.1 GCA_023389295.1 Bacillota bacterium | reverse complement strand
ATTCAAAATGCTGACATGATATTGGTACTTGAAGAGGGTAAAATCGTACAAAGTGGCACACACAAAGAATTAATAGAACAAGAAGGATTATACCGCAGATTAAATCAGGCTCAAGCTATTTCATAGTTACCGTAAGAAACACGCTACGCGAGTTTCTTACGGTTCGCGTGCGCGCTCGCATTACTGCAAGTAAACTTGCAAATGCTCACTTTGCTTACGCGCAAATGCAAAAGAGGTAACCGGTGGTTACCTCTTCTTTTCATGACAAGTGAAGCAGCTTGCTGGTTCATCTTGTTTATAGAATTTCTAATCCTCGTTCCGTCTGTTCCTTCTTCTCTTCTGCTCCAAGACCTGCCAGAATTAAGAAGTACAGAGGCAATATCTGAATCCATAGCATCGTTATATCAGTTGCACCATGAACTAATGCAGCCGCTGTAACCGCAAAAACAAGGGATAATCTCATAATTTTCTTCTGCCAAAAGAAATATTGGAACGCTGCTTTATAATATTGAACAAAATAACCTAAAAACAAAATAGTTCCTACAACACCAAAGTTAAGTATCATGTCCATATAAATACTATGTGCATGTTTTATATAATCGCCTCGGTAGGTGGCTTTAATCAGATGCTGAAAAGACATAAACCCGTGACCAAAGAGAGGATTCTCCTTCATCTGAGCTGTTGCCAGTTCCCAAATCTGCTCACGTAGCCTTATGGTTAATCCCGCATCGTGAAGACGTGGGATTAGATTTACACCTATTCCAAAAATCAATATTCCACCAAGTACTGCTGCTGATATCCATAACATTAATAACTTATTTTTTTTCAATATTACTAGTAAAATAAGTATCCCGATAAATACCTCTATAAAGGCAAACATACTTTTACATAGATACAAACTAACGGTATTAATGATTCCGAGTGCAATAAAGAACCATTTATTTTCTTTGCTTGTCAGCACCTTGTAGGCACAGATGATGATTACTGTAGCTACTACGGTGCCAAAATAATTAGGATGGGAGAAAACTGCACTTATACGACGGCTGCTTGCACCATCAATATAATTAACAACTGCCTCTGTTATCGCATACCCGGCACACGTAAGGCTTAGGGTACAAATCAGAGTTAAAATTCTTTCGAAAATTTCTCCGGTCATAACACTTCTTAAATACAGACCAAGAATTAGCATTAATATCATTCCAAGTCCAACTACTAATCCCATCCAGTTTCCATACATAATTGGCACAATTACAATATAAAGAAAGAATAACTTTAATGCTCCACAGCCCTTATGTAGGAAGATTAATTGGCGGGTATTTTTGTTAACTATTATATAAATAGATAAAAAAGCAAGTATAATTGCTGTAAGTACATAAGGTAAAAAGATGGATACTGCAACATAGTTAATTATATTAGTATTGGTTAAGGTAGTATCCACTTGTCGTTTTATTGCTATATTTTGAATAATAATCGCCTCTTTCAAAGTCAGTAATTGCTGGCATCGCAATTGAACTAGTATAATTCCATTGTTTTGATTAGCTAAGGTGGCGCAAAGCACGAATTTCATAATACCGTATCTGAGGATGCATTTCCATACAAATATTTACTAAATTATTTAATCAAAGATTTGAAAAATTGTCATAAATGTAGAAATTACGCTATTTTCCGCAATGTTTCACCCATATATTGGTTATTATGTCATTCATTTATTAGACGACACGGAAGCTTTTTTGGTTCCAATGTTCATCAAAATACGACCGTTTTACATTATAAAAAGTGGGTAATGCATGAAATAATCTACATTACCCACTTCAAATTTTAATAAATTTTTAGACCTCTTTTTCTTCAAAATATGATTTAAGCTCATGTTCATTACACTAATTCTTCCTCGTTACAATCCTCCAAATACTTAGTTTCATCATATTTGATTTCAGCATTCTGGATTTCATTATCCTTGGTTTCATCATGCTTGCTTTCATCATTTTTGCTCTCATCATGCTTGCTTTCATCATTCTTAGATATTACCGGAAAAGATAGAATTATTTTAAACAAATCACCATCAATCTCCACTTTCATTTCGCCCCCACAGACTTTTGCAAAACTATCTGCAATGGATAGGCCTAACCCACTACCTTCCTCAGATCTTGCCTGATCACCCCTTGAAAACCTCTGAACAATTTCCTCCGCTGTAAAATTCATTTCATGGGCAGAAATGTTCTTAATCGTTACAAATGCTCTATTTTCTATTACCTCAAGAACTAGATAGACCCTGCTGCCCAGCATGGAATATTTAAGTGCATTATCAATGATATTTTGAAATACCCGGTAAAGTCTTTTTCCATCCGTTTTCAAGTAAACCGCTTCTTTAGGATAGGAGGTTTTTATCTTTAAATTAGAAGCATCAATTCGGTCCTCCAGCTCACCTAAGGTCTGTTCTAATAGTTTTTTTAAATCGATCTCATCTAATTCCAGAACAATATCACCGCTATTGCTCCTCGCAAGATCAAAAAGATCCGTAACAATATTCTTAAGACGATCTGATTTCGCTTGTAAAATCTTAATATAGTCTGTCGCAGTTGATGATAAGCCTTCTTCCTTCGCTAACAAATCCGTATAACTAATGATGGAAGTAAGTGGTGTCTTTAAGTCATGAGATACATTGGTGATAAGAGCTACTTTCATTCGTTCTGATTTCATCTGTTCCTTAAGGCGTGTTTGCATATCTTTTTCAATATTTTCATAAAGAATTTCATTCCCCTTCCAATACCACAGTAGAACCATAAATTCCAGAATCACAGGAACAAAAAACAATATGGTATCAATAGCTGCTAGAGCAACCCCACATACAATTAGGATCGTGGTGGCAATCAAAAGGACACATTGCCTGTAGTATAAGGACTTTGTAAAAGAATCAGATAAATATAACGTACGATCAAACAAATAATCAAAGGCATCATTTCCAATTCTATAAGTTTTTTTACCCAGAATGTATATTGCACAATGCTTTATGAGTTTACCTCTCCTCCACTTACGTATGATAGCTAATAAAACGGTAAGATAAAATGTAGTAACAATTAAAAATAAACTTGAGAAAAGAATAAGTGACAAAACAAATTCATCCTTAAAATTTGTAAAAAATCTCACCTCTTCACTTGATACTCTGAGGCCGACAATTCTATTATCCTCAAGTACATCCGGAAGTCCATTCACAAATAATATGGTGACCATTACCGTTATGAGTAGCAAAAAATCAGTATATAGTCTATCTACGAAGTATCGCTTCCCATCAGGTGACTTTGCCTCTTTCCAGGTAATTACGAGTAAGAATAGCACGAATATGATTCCTAATAAACCAAAGGAGCCACCTGCTATGGCATAATCAAGTAGAGTCGCTCTGTTGATATCCCATTCCTGTTGTTTCTCTTCCAAATATTCGTTTGGATAAGCAAAATAAGCAGAAAGATTGGATGTAAGTAAGGTAGTAATTTTAAAGCTATCTTCACCCGTACCAAGTGTCCACGTTCCGTCCTCTAGGACATAGAATTCTTCAAAATTACGGTAGAAGCTTTCCACCGTGTAACCATTAGTCGACAGAATCCCATTCTTATTCCATACGCAATAATAAAACGGTGCATCTTCTATCTCTACTTCATTGTAAGCACTTTGGACCACCTTCATCATATCCTCATTAAGACTTCCATAATAGGACATACTACGACTATAATCTTTTTCATAATACTTCGTCAAACCGTTCAGATTGGCAAGCTGAAAAATTACAATAGAAGATGTAATCGTAAGGACAGCCAATAAAAAAACAATATTTCTTGTAATTCTAGGAGTTCTAAATTCTTTCAATTTTGTAACCAATGCCCCACACCACCTTTAAATAATTTGGTTCTTTCGGATTGATTTCAATTTTTTCGCGTATACGCCGAATATGTACCATTACTGTATTTTCAACAGAATATGCTGGCTCATTCCAAACCCTTTCATAGATTTCTTCTGCAGAAAAAACCGTACCGGCGTGTTGCATTAGAAGTTCCAGAATCTTATATTCAGTAGCTGTCAGCCTGATTTGTTCACCATCCACCATTAATTGCTTTGCATCCGTATTTATTAATAGCCCACCAATCACAATCTGATTAGAGCTTTTATAATTACCGATGTCACCTAGGTGCATGTACCTTCTGAGTTGACTTCTTACCCTTGCGAGTAATTCCTGTGGGTTAAAAGGCTTTGTGATGTAGTCATCTGCGCCCATAGATAAACCAAGAATTTTATCACTATCCTCTGATTTTGCAGATAATAAAATGATTGGAATGTTTTTTCTCTCACGTATTTTCATGGTTGCAGAAAGTCCATCCAGCTTCGGCATCATGATATCAAGTAAAATCAAATGCACACTCTGGTTCATTAGTTCCTCCATGGCTTCCAATCCGTCATAAGCCTTTACAACTTCATACCCCTCTCGCGTCAGAAGTCTTTCAATGGCAAGAACAATCTCACGATCATCATCTACCACCAAGATTCTTTCCTTCTTCATTTTGTCCTCCTTAGTTCCGAAAGTATAGATGTATTGTAGGGTATAAAACTTTCATTTAAGCTGATAGAAATCTTACAATTCTCTTAAGATATGTTCTCTTACCGTTCATTCAACTCTCTTTTAATACTTCTCCATTCCGGCAAGAAACGGTCCATATAACCTTTGAAGACTTGATTATGACTCTTTTCTAGCAGGTGAGTCAGTTCATGTACTACCACATATTCCAGACATTTGGGTGGTTTCTTAGCTAGCTGAAGGTTGAGACAGATCTTTTTACTTGAGATATTACAGGTTCCCCATCTTGTTTTCATATCTCTAATCGAAAACCCGCTTGACTTTACCCCCATGATAGGTTCCCATTTTGCAATGAGTATTGGAATCTTAACCGCTAATGCTTCTCGGTACCAAGCATCAATGATTTGCTTTCGTTGCTCCTTCGTACAATCTTTTTTCACATATAATTTTACTATATCCGATCCCCAGTAAAGATGGGGTCTTCCGGTCGCTAAAACTACAGATAAGATATAAGCTTTTCCCCAAAGAAAAATCTGTTCTCCATCAAGATAGGAAATCTCCCTATGATCTACTTTCTTTTTGATTTTCTCCTGGTGGGATATAATCCAGTCTATTTTTGAAAGAACAAACCGTTTGATTTCCTCCTCACTCATACGTAGTGGAGCAGTGATCAAAACCTGTCCGTCCGGTGGTTGTATCTTTAGATACATATTCTTAATCTTCTTGCGCTGAAGATCAATAGATATACCATTCACTTCAATTCTTTTCATATTAATAACCATGTCTTTCATAAAGCAGTATGAAAATTTTTGATTTTTCACACTACACCTATTTCTTTTTCTTATAGGTTCTTCTTCGACGTTTTACAGTAACAGATTGTGTTTTAACCTCTTGTTCATTATCCGTATTTGCCTTTAAGGTCACCCACATAGAACCACCTTTACCATTAGAATTAATCTCTAAGAAATCAAATTTCCTCAAGAATTTAGACAACTTTGTATCACCATAGTTTCTGACATCAAAATCCGGATATCTTTTTACTAATCTGCTTCCTAACTCACCCATATTCATTCTTTGATCATCTTCATCTACTTCGTTCAACATTTTCAAAATGGTAGACTTAATCACACTTAAGTCCGTCATATTCTTAACTGTATCACCATTCTCAACAGCAACCGCATTTTTAGGATTTTTAATTTGGTCATTTTCAAGTTCCGGTTCTTTTTTTACTACAGGTTTCTTATTCTTTGTCTTTGCAAAATCTATTTTATCGTGATTTTCTTCCATCTCCATGCTCTTCTTTTCCGTTTCAGCTAAAACATCCAGATATTTAAACTGATTGCAAGCAGCAATAAAGGGCTTAGGAGTCTTTCGTTCACCCATACCTACAATCAACATCCCCGATTCGCGGAGCCTTGAAGCCAATTTCGTAAAATCACTATCACTTGATACAATGCAAAAACCCTCCACATTTTTGGAGTATAGAATATCCATCGCATCAATGATCATCGCAGAATCAGTTGCATTTTTACCTACGGTATAACTGTATTGCTGAACCGGCGTAACCGAGTTTTCAAGAAGAACATCCTTCCAAGAGGAAGCACTTGGCTTCGTCCAGTCACCATAGATGCGTTTGTAGGTCGCAACTCCATAGTTCGTTAACTCATCCAGAATATATTTGATATATTTAGCGGATACATTATCTGCATCAATTAAAACGGCAAATCTTTTTTCTTCTAACATACGCATCAATCCTTTACTTATTTTATTCTCACTTTAATTTTCACTATTTTTGTTACTTCAACTATTTTCTCACTATTTTTGTTACTTCTACTATTTTCTCACTTAAAATTTCACTATTTTCTCATTTAAAATTTCACTATTTTCTCATTTCAAATTTATTCAATAATTCACATTTCTTCGAACACGCATTCAATAGCACTAAATGCTGGTAATTCATCCCATACCTATTATACACTACTCCCTTTTATTTTGTACAGATTTCCTTAATAACCTTTTCCATCATACTAGGTCGACCCATAAAATATTTTCTTTTATTTCTGTTTACCCTTTCACATTCTGGTAATAATTAACACAAGGAGGTGTATTGATGATAGCATTTATAAAAAACTACGGAATTTTGACGATAAAGAAGAAATTTATAGTACTCTACCTATTGAATCTAATGGACATAACCTTTACGCTCTTACTACTACAGACCGGATATTTTCAGGAAGTTAATTTTTTCATGATGAACGTTGTTGAAAATCCTTTTATCAGTATCTTTTTAAAGGTTGTTTTACCGGCTATTTTCTTATATTATATGTATTATAAAATAAAAGACACGGATACTTCATCCTTAAAGGTAACTAATATTGCCTTAAATTTTTCAATCAGCCTATATACCTTAGTAAATCTTTCACATTTAGTATGGGCTGCACTTCTTCCTATTTTAATTATGTACTATTAGAAATCAAACAACCAAATAAATGAAAGACTTATACTCATAGTTCGAGGTAATCATTGCTTCACAACTCGTTCTGGCGACGAGAATCAGCAGATGACTCTTTGTTCTCAAAAAATCTGAATATGAGGAATGAATAAACTAAATTGTTATCATGAGGAATGGAGCGCTATTGTACTAGAAATCAGTACAATGCACTCCATTTATTTATTTTGTTTATGAATTAGTCTATAAAGAAATTCTCTTTAAAAATACCATTAAATAGTATTAACATAATTAAAACAAGAATATCCCTCTGACTATGAAAAATCTCTAATTATTAAGATTTGGCAACCCCTTGATCAGTTCGTACAGATCCTCAAAACTTCCTTGTTTCAACTGTGATAGATCCAAATCCTCAGAACAAATGATACAATCCTTAAGTAAATACGTATCCATACCAAGCTCGGCTACACACATATCTTCTTTTACATCATTACCAACCATAATACATTGTTCCGGTGTTTTCCCTATGATGGATAGTATTTCACGGTAATAATTCAGATTTGGTTTACAATAGGAGCTATTCTCATAGGTTGTAATCAGCTCAAAATCCTCTGGATCAAGCCCTGCCCATCCCATTCGGGTATGCGTTGCAATTCTTGGAAAAAGCGGATTTGTTGCAACGACTATCTGATAACCTTTTTCCTTCAATATCCTGATACATTCCTTTGCATAGGGATGCTGTGAGGTAGTGTTCTTCGCTTCACAAAATTCATTACGGTAAAAATGGTCAAAGATTGGTTCCAATTTCCTTCCTTCATCACCAAAGACCCTACAAAAGGTTTGCCAAAAACGTTCTTCATTCGTCATGCTTCCGTCATTCTTTACCATTGCTTCCGTCGATTTCCATATGGCTTTCATAAGTCCCTGCGGTTCTAATCCTTCTTTTTCTAACTTTTTCGTTAGAGCACTAAAATATGTGTCAAGAAACAATTCCTGATCCGGCATAGGTAATAGGGTTCCATCCAAGTCAAAAATAAATGTGTTCAATTCTAAGCCTACCTCCTTGTTTTCTCTTATCATTCGTCACTCCTATTTATCCTAACAAATCAAGTTCTCATAATCAACCGTTTTGAGAAAATAAATTTTTAAGAATGGATGCCAACCAGAAAGAATGAACAAGAGCAATAATCAGTCCTTTCTCTTGGAAATTACATCACCCACTTATTATTGTATTAATAATAAAATTTAAACCTTTCACTACCGATCTTTACTTTAATATCTTCTTGATACTTTCCAATTTGTTTTTGTATGGCGGGTAACGTAGAGGAATATCAATACGAAGTGATTTATTTAAAATACTTTTCTGATGGGAAAAGGTCTCAAAGCTTGCCTTGCCGTGATATCCTCCCATTCCGCTCTCTCCAACTCCTCCAAATGGCATATATGAGGTTGCCAAATGCATAATGGTATCATTGATACAACCTCCTCCATAAGAAATACTATTGATAATTTTTTTCTCCCTGGCTTTTGATGTTGTAAAATAATACAATGCAAGGGGCTTTGGACGACTATTAATCTTTTTTATCATCTCATCAAGATTATGATATTCTATCACCGGTAAGATAGGTCCAAAGATTTCTTCCGCCATAATCTTACTATCCCAGTTGATATGGTCTAAGATGGTAGGCTCGATCTGATTTGATTCTTCCATGGCTTTTCCACCAATGATCACCTCTTCTCCCTCCATTAAGGCCAGAAGACGCTCATAGTGCTTTTTATTGATAATCTTAGGTAACTCCTCATAA
The DNA here is from genome assembly GCA_023389295.1 of Bacillota bacterium. Classification (GTDB taxonomy): domain Bacteria; phylum Bacillota; class Clostridia; order Lachnospirales; family Lachnospiraceae; genus Mobilitalea. Next base: position 10,280 of record JAEWEO010000275.1, on the reverse strand, counting down.
TTTCCTTCCATGCCATAAAATTGCTTCATATATCCCTTCATCTTTTGAAGAAGTTCTACCTTTACCGATTGATGAACTAAAAGATAATCGGGAGCGACACAGGTTTGACCGGCATTCACATATTTTCCCCAGACAATTCTCCTCGCTGCAATATCAAGATTTGCTGTCTCATCTACAATACAAGGACTCTTACCACCAAGCTCTAAGGTTACTGGTGTCAGATGCTTTGCAGCGGCGCTCATAACTAATTTTCCCACCTCTACACTACCCGTAAAGAAGATATAATCAAACTTTTCATCCAACAACCTAGCATTTGCTTCTCTTCCACCTTGAACAACACTGACGTATTCTTTTGGGAACACTTCCGATAGTATCAGTTCAATTACCTTAGAAGTATTTGGTGAATAATTGGAGGGCTTTACAACTGCACCATTTCCGGCAGCAATTGCACCAATCAAAGGAGCTATTGTTAGTTGGAATGGATAGTTCCAAGGGGACATAATCAGTACAATTCCATAAGGTTCTGAGTAAATTCTACTGTTCGAAATGTAATTAGCTAACGTAGTTTTTGCTCTTTTTGGGGTAGCCCATTTGGTGATATTCTTTAATACAAAACGAAGTTCCTCCAGAACAATGCCAATTTCAGTAGCGTAAGCTTCAAATGGAGCCTTGTTTAAATCCTGATGGAGCGCCTCCATAATATCTTTTTCATGCTTTTTGATTGACACGCCAAGTTTTTTTAAATATTTGATACGAAATGCTAGTTCTTTGGTGTAACCTTTTTCAAAATAATCTCTTTGCTTTTGTAAATTTGTCTTTATATCATGTGTCATATTAAGAAACCTCCTTGCAATTATTACTTCCTTGATGATTGGAAAACTACATAATCTCATATATTGTTTATTATTATTTACTTACTTCAAAACAACTCTATTTACCAGAAATTAATTCCCAACTTGTATTTTAATACTTTTTCTCTCCTATTACTAATAAATTCTTTATGAATTACACCATATGAATTTTCCCTCTGCAATTAGGGTTTCATAAGATTTTTATGAAATCTGATTCGTCAATTTGCATTTTTATTCTTTGTCTGTTTCAATCAAAATAATAATTCAGCAATATTTGGATACGAAGTCTCATATATTTAGGTATGAAATGGAAGGAGATTCACCTATGCCTAATTATAATGAGGAACACCAAATATTACAAAGAAAAATGGTTCTAAGTGGGAAGGGAGAAGTATCCGTCAATCCGGATATTGCCTCCATTTCAATTGGTGTGCAAACGAATGGAGATAGTGTCACAATAGCGCAATCGGAAAATGCAAGAATAAGCCAAAATGTAATTAACACACTCAAACAAATTGGTATATCAGACATCAAAACCATTCAATATCAAATTGACAAGCTATATGATTATGAAAATGGTAAGCAGATTGATCGTGGTTATCAGGTACGCAATATCCTTGAAGTAAAAGTAAATAACCTGTCACTTATCGGTAACGCTATTGATAGTGCTGTGCAAAGTGGTGCCAACGTGGTGCAAGATATTCGATTTGATGTGTCGAATTCCGAGCTATATTATCAGCAGGCATTGAATATGGCAGTACAAAATGCCATACAAAAAGCAAAAAGCATTGCCTCAAGTCTAAAAGCCATGTTAGATCCACTACCAATATTAATTACGGAAAATAGTAACTTTCCTACTCCTTTTACTAGAAATTTTGCTGCCGGAGAGATAGCTTATACCACTCCAATAGAGCCAGGCACCAATCAAATCAAAGCCTCTGTAACGGTTGAATTTTTATACTAAAAAATACCAAGAGCCCTTCATATCACACTTATGAAAGGCTCTTATATCATTCCTCTAAGTAAGAGATTAAATTATTTTAACTTCTTACCTTGTTTCAGTTTATCGATTGCTTCGGCCACACGACTTGCTCTGGTTTTAATAACCTCTAGCTATTATTATTAACTTGAAAAGAATATAAAAGCTACCTTTCTTTCTTATAATAAACTCTGATTTTTTAATAAGTTTATAACAGGAACATTGATACTAACATCCTTTGAAATAACTTCGGAGTTTTTCTTAGCCTGATCTTCGTCTTCTTCCTCTTTTTCTAAGAATAATTCAATAAATTTCATATAATCATCATAAGAGAATAAGGAATCCAAATCACTTATTTGTTCCGGTGTATCATCAGCTTTACTAGCTAGAAGAAAAGATAGATTCTTCTGTATCGGGGCAACCGAAGCAGAGGTGATTAATCGGTTTGAAGTGGTGGAAGTAACTTTATTATTTGCCTCCGAAATCTGAATATTACCTTCTCCCATGTAATTCATAACCTTCTTAACATAGTTCTGTGTTTCTTCAAACGGAGGTATTCCATTATACTTTGCAACATTACCGCTTCCTGCATTATAAGCTGCTAGGGCTAATTGTGTATTTCCATCATACTTTTTTAACAAACCGGATATGTACTTTGCCCCACCCATAATATTTTGCTCCGCATCAAAGGAATTGGTTACACCAAGCTCTTTGGCAGTTGCGGGCATTAGCTGCATAACACCCTGTGCTCCACATCTGGATACTGCCTTAGCATTAAAATTTGATTCTGCTTTACCGATTGCCTTTAACAGATCAACAGATACATTATATTTGTCAGCGGCCTGTTGAAATATCTCATCCATACTCTTTGTTTCACCCAAATAAGAAGTAAATTCTATACTCTTATCCGCCTTTTTTGTTACATTTGTATTATATGTATTTTTATTCTCAACATTACTTATCGCATTGATCTCTGACATAATATCTCCTTATCTCATATAACCAATATGTTATATTTTGTATATTCTCTATTGTTCGTTTGACTCTTTATTTTAATTCTTTATCTTATATTATATATTATCAATCCGTATTTTTTATTTCTTAAGATTTATCGTCATAAACCGTATAAATCTTAATAGTTTGTAGCAATTTTGTCTCATTTCTCCTTAAGCAGACGTGAAATCCTTGGTCAGTTTCTTAATCCAATTATATCGATTTACCTTGATTACAGCAACACCACATTTTAAGATCTGATCTGATTTTAAGCATAGGAACACTACCCATGTTGGTGCCCCAACGACAAAAGCCATGATAGCTGAAAGGGGGATCACAATTCCCCAAATAAAGATTAAATCATTCACAAGTACAAAATGAGTGTCTCCTCCGGCACGAACAATTCCCGTTAGAGTAGACATTTGATATGCCGTACCTATCACTGTTATTGATAATATCGTAATAAGAATTCTTGCCAGGTTTTCCGTTTGCGTTGTGATATCATAGAAGGATAGGATGAAATCTCTAATTGAAAATAACAAGATTCCTGTAAGTACTCCCACCACCAAGAAAATAACTTGAAGTTTCTTCGCCATAATTTTTATATTGTCAATATCACCCTCTCCAGTTGCATTTCCAACAATTATAGAAGATGCATTAGCAGTTCCATAAACGCCAACGCTAATTACGGAAAAGATCGTATTAGCAATACTTACTGCAGCAATGGAGGTTGCTCCAAGTCTTCCGATGATAGCACCTTGTACCGTCAAATTAAAGCCCCATAGTATATCCCCTAAAATAACAGGAAAACCATAGCGGATATAATCCTTTAAGAGAATTTTGTTTACAGGAAGAATATCTTTCATTTGAAACTTAAGCTTCTTATCTATAAAAAAGAAATAAAATACTATAATAGCAAATTCAATAATTCTGGTGATTAAGGTTGCTAAAGCTGCTCCTGCAGCGCCCATAGCCGGTGCCCCTAGATTTCCGAATATGAAAACCCAGTTCAGTCCAACATTAATTAAAAAGGAAACGATGGAAACATACAGACCAATATTCACCGTACCAATACACCGTAAGGAGGACATCAAAACATTACTGATACAGAAAAAGAGATAGGAAAAGCAGATAATTCTGGCATATTTCATTCCTTCTGCAATTACGAGCGCATCATCAGCATAAAAACCAAGTATTTGTTTTGGGAAGAAGAAAATTGCCACCCAAAAAATCACTGCACAAATTATTGATAATTTTAATGCGATGCTTACGATACCTTTTACACTTTGTCGATCTTTTTTGCCCCAATACTGTGCTGCAATTACAATCTGTGCTGCTCCGAGTCCGACGGTAATCATTTGTAAAATGATCTGTATCTGATTGCATATATAAACACCGGAGATTGATAATTCACCTAAAGAACCCACCATAATGCTATCTGCTAAGCTTACACCAAAGGATATCATATTTTGTAAAGCAATGGGTATCGCAAGTGTAAGTAATCTTTTTAATAATGTTTTATTATTCATAAATTCTCCTTCCGGCGGATACAGGCATCAGCATTAAGCAATAGCTCCTCACATAACTATGCTATGTAAATGTCCTTATCACTACGTAATATGACTTATAAAATTTCTACTCTTCGTTTTGTAAAAACCTATGCATATTTCGACACATAGTACTTTTATTATACCTTATTTAAAGGATTTAGCAATAAAAACCATGATCACAGTTAGAATATTTAGTAATTCAAAATGTCATCTTCTAACCATTTTTAGAAAATGATCATCTTCACTATTCTTTGGTAGAACCATAAAACGTCTTCCCGATATTAGGAAGACGTTTTTATTCATGACAAGTGAAGCAGCTTGCTGGTTCATCTTGTTTGTAGCACGAATTTTTATTTAGCTTGTATTTCTTGCTCTTTCTTTGATCTTTGTGACAAAATAACAAACGCACTTACGACTGCTTCGGTGCATACAAAAGATAGCCATATTCCATTCATTTCCCAAATTGAACTTAATATCAAGACAAAGGGTATAATCAGAATACATCCTCTTAAGATAGAAATTAAGAAGGCCTTGGCTGCCTTTTCTGTTGCACTTAGGAAGGCTGCTGATACAATATTGATCCCTGCAAAAATAAACCCGATAAAATAAATCCAAATTCCTTGTTTCGCCAGGTGTGCTAAGATTTGATTTTTTTCATTATTAAAAGCTGAAACAATCACATCCATGTTAATAATTGCAACAATATAGACTACAATTGAAATAACGGATGAAGCAATAACTGCATATCGTTTCACTTGCTTAATTTGATCTATGTTATTCCTTCCATATGCTTTACTGATTAATGGTTGGATTCCTTGCGCAATACCAGTAAAGATAGCAATTACCACTAGTGCCAGGTTTGCAATTATTCCATATGCTGCAACTCCAACATTCCCTTCTAGTTTCAAAATAGCTAAATTAAATACAATAAGTACTATTCCGGAAGATACCTCCGTGATAAAAGAGGATAGCCCCAAACTTAAAATATCAACCATTCTTCTTAGTCGCAGCCTACAATGTATTAGCTTAAACTGATTCTTATGTTGAATAAAATGAATGGATAATACCCCAACACTGATGATTGGAGCTAAACCTGTAGCAAAAGCAGCGCCGAACATTCCCATGGATAATGGAAAAATAAATATATAGTCTAACACGATATTTGATAAACTACCAAAGATCATTGCAGTCATAGCCAGTTTTGGCTGATGATCGTTACGTACAAATGCCAATAGAGTATTATTTAAAATAAAGAAAGGCGAAAAACAAAATATAGTCGTCAGATAGGTTTTAGTTAGTGGTAAGGTTACCTGATCTGCTCCAAGAAGCAGAGCTAAATGCCCTGTGAATAAAATACCGATCAAGACAAAGATAATACCAAAGAAAACACCTTTTATTACTGCATGTGTGAATACCTCATTTGCTTCCTTATCTTTTCCAGTTGATTTTAATATAGAGTATCTTGTGGCACCACCGATACCAAGCATCAACCCAACTCCATGAATGATGCTGTAAATAGAAATTGAAAAATTCAGAGCAGCCAGCCCATTTGCGCCCAAAGCATTTGAAACGAAAAAAGTGTCAGCCAAAATATAGCAGGACAAGCCGATCATTCCAAGTACATTTAGACTTACGTATTTTGAGAATTCTCTTAGCGTGTGATTTTTACTCATGTTTCCTCCTCGCAAAAAAAGTGTTCATACACTTTACTTCTAGGACCTAACGGAAAGTGTGTGAACACTTAATATTACTTTACCCGGTAGCAAAGTAATAGTGGTTTCTTATTTTTCATTAATATAACATAATTGTTCCAAGTGCGCAAGACGTAATTTTTATTTAATCGTCCTCCATATTTATCCTATCTTATCATAAGAAAAGAAGTATCAGCGTTTGAATCCCTGTTATGATTCATCCTACTTACTGATTGCAGCCTCAATGTTTGAGATCATTTCATTCACAGAAATCAGACCACCACCAGATAGATACCAGTAATCTGAATTAAGTGAAATGATATTTCCGTTTTTCGCTGCATTTGTTTCGTTAACAAGTTCATTATCCAAGGTTGATGATGCATTCGCGGTTCCACCTACTACTGCGGTACGATCAACTACAAAAATAATATCGGGGTTAACTTTTGCAATGTATTCATAATTTGCTTCTTGTCCATGCGTTGATGCTTCAATGTTTTCATCTGCTTGCTTTACACCTAAAGTATCATGAATAATTCCAAATCTGGAGCCGGAACCATATACGCTAATATTACCGTCATTTGTCAATACAACTAGCGCCTTGTCTTCCTTCGCTTTGGCAATTGCTTTCACTTCTTCTACCCTAGCTTCAATTTCTGCAAGCTTAGCATTTGCTTCGTCCGTTACACCAAAAATTTGAGCAATATTATTTACGTTCTTCTTAAAGTCTTCCATATATGTTTGGGCATTTAATTCAACATAAATTGTAGGTGCAATCTCAGATAATTGGTCATAGTAAGAGGACTGTCTACCACTAATAATGATTACATCGGGATCAAAATCAAAAATTGCTTCTAAGTCAGGTTCTTTGATGCCACCGGCACTAACAGAATCACTATATTTCTCTAAATATGCCGGTAAGTTATCTACTGGAACAGCAAGTGTTACATCAATTCCTAATGCATCAATTGTGTCAAGGCTACCAAAATCAAAAACTACTGCTTTTTCTACATTGGTAGGTACAGTTACAGTACCTAATGAATGTTTAATTACAACTTCTGTTAAGACATTCTCTTCATTTACTGCGCTATCTGTTCCTGCATTATCAGAGTTAGTCCCTTCCTCTACTCCATTGTTTGATGGGTCCTCTGTGTTTACATTTTCATTCGTTGCGCCATTAGATGCACCACTTGTTGTGTTGTTAGCGGATTTACAGCCAGTTAACAAAAGAACCATAACTAATAATGCCATAACAAAAATATTCTTTTTCATAATAATAACCATGCCCTTTCCATAGCGTGTGAAAGATTCATTTTTCACACGAACCTCTTTCTGCTTTGTAACTATTTCATATATTAAATTGATCTCTTAACAAGTTATTGATAAAACAGGCAAATGTTTTTCCCATTAATTTCTTCTATGGATATATCCATATCATATACTTCATTTAATACCTTACTATCGATAATCTCTGAGGTATCTCCATGCTTAATGATCTTTCCATGCTTCATTGCAACTACATAATCTGCATAACAGGAGACGAAATTAATATCATGAATAACCACCATAATTGTTTTCCCAAGCTCACTAACCAAACGTCGAAGCACCTTCATAATTAAAACGGAATGCTGCATATCAAGATTATTTAATGGTTCATCCAAAAAGATGTATTCGGTATCTTGAGCAATAATCATAGCTATATAAGCCATCTGCCTTTGTCCACCGCTTAATTCATCAATAAAACGATCCTGCAGTTCTTCAATTCCCATATATTCAATGGCTTCTTTGATTTTTATTTCATCTTCCTTGGTTATTTTCCCCTGTGAGTGTGGAAAACGTCCAAAGGTAACCAAATCCTTAACAGTTAATCGGATATTTAAATGATTTGATTGCTTCAAAATAGATAGGCGCTTCGATAAGTCTCTATTCTTCCATTCCTTTAATTCACGATCATCAATATGAACTTCTCCTGAATCTTTAGCAAGAGTTCTGCTGACTACAGAAATAAGTGTACTTTTACCCGCCCCATTACTACCGATAAATGCAATTATCTTTTCCTTCGGAAGGCTTAAATCAACTTCGTCAACTACTTTTTTCTCGCCGTATTTCTTTGTTAATTTATTTATTTCTATCATCGCTTACTCTCCTTTAGCATGAGGTAGATAAAATAAATACCTCCTATAAAGTTGATAATTACACCAATTGTTGTTTGAAATTTGAAGACTCTTTCCGCAAAAAACAGACCCAGGCTTAAGAATAGACACCCTAGTAGTGTTGTGGTAATTGTCATTTCTTTATGGCGATAGGAATGTAGCATTTGCCTTGCCAAACTCACAATTAATATCCCAAGGAACGTAATTGGCCCAACTAATACAGTAGATATTGATATTAAGATGCCAATGATAACTAATGTTTTTAAGACAATCTTTTTATAATTCACACCCAAACTGATTGCTTGATCAACACCAAGTAGTAAAACATCCAGATGTGGATAGTCTTTGATTGATATTACTAACGTGATTATCGAAATTACAAAAGTAATGCCTAGTAAACCTGTATTAATATTATTAAAGCTAGCAAACATTTTCCCTTGAAGTATCAAAAATTCATTCGGATCAAGAAGCACCTGCATGAAGGTAGATAATCCTCCAAAGAAATTTCCCATTACCATGCCGGTTAATACAAGAAAATAAACATTCTTACTTTCCCCTCGAAACAGTAGAAGAAAGAGCAATAAGGCTGCAATTACCATACAAAATAAGGATAACAAGAAATTAATATTCCCCGTCATTAGCTCTATCTGCCTTGATCCAAAGAAAAAGACAATAATTGTCTGAATAAATAAATATAAGGAATCCAGACCCATAACACTTGGTGTTAAAATCCGATTATTCGTAATACTTTGAAACGCTACCGATGAATAACCAATGCAGTAACTAACAAGTGCAATTGCAAGCATTTTATATATTCGTCTGGGTAAATAAAATGATATGTTACGGCTTGTAATACCAATGAAAATAAAGCCACTTATCAGTACAATGTTTAGAATAAGCAATATAAAAATAACTTTTTTGTCTTTCTTGTTCATTCTCCTACCATTACGCTCCATATCTCTTCCTCCAAAATAGTAAGATTAAGAATGTGCCGCTACCAATAACGCTGACTACTACACTAATGGATACTTCATATGGAAATAGAATAACTCTACCAATAATGTCACAAACCAATACAAAAAATGCTCCTAGTATTGCTGTATCCGGTAGCGTATTCTTTAAATTATCACCTTTTATAATCGCCATAATATTGGGAACAATAAGCCCAATAAAGGGGATACTTCCTACAGTTACTACTACTGTAGAAGTGATAATTGCAACAATGGTAAGTCCAAGCATAACAACCTTCTTATGATTCAGTCCCAGATTCTTTGAAAAGCTTTCTCCCATACCGGCAATTGTGAACTTGTGAGCAAATAGGTAGGCTATGATTAAAAATGGAATACCAAAATACAATAGCTCATATCTACCCTTGATAATCAATGAGAAATTTCCTTGCATCCAGGAGGACATATTTTGAATCATGTCATATTTATACGCAATATAACTTGTAAAGGAACTAACTACATTACCAAGCATCATTCCTACTAAGGGAACAATCATAGCATTTTTAAATTGAATTCTTTGAAGGATTTGCATGAACAATAAGGTCCCCAGTAATGAGGTTAAAAACGCTGCAGACATTTTATATATTGTTGCTTCTTGGCCAAAGAAAAAGATTGCTATCATAATTCCAAATCTACACCATTCCATGGTACCTGCGGTGGATGGTGATACAAACTTGTTTTGTGTCATTGTTTGCATAATCAATCCTGCAATGCTAAGGCTGGCTCCAGTAACCAATATGCTGAGTAGTCTTGGTATTCTACTTATTAGAATAAGACTAACATCATGTTCATTACCTTGTAGGACACCCAATAAACTAAAATCTTTTACACCAATTGTTAAGGAATAGATTGATGTAATAATTAAAAGGATTAGCCAAAACAAACGAAGACTTAGTATTTTTGTCACTTGATTTTTCATGATAACCTCCAACGTATGCTTTAGACACTTTAGCATAATTGATAACGATTGTCAATATCATCAAAGTGATAATAATGCCCTTTTCTTCGATGTTTTAGCCTTGTTGATAAAAATTTGTTAATAAAAAATAAAAGTGTTCC
>JAEWEO010000254.1 GCA_023389295.1 Bacillota bacterium | reverse complement strand
ATTAAGTTGTTTCCGTTTTGTAGGCTCCTAATAATTCTGTGCTATGTCATCTCATTTTTACGCATAGCCTCCGTTAAATCCAGCTCTTTACAATACTTTTGATAATTGACGTCAACTTTGAAAGTTCTCAGTTTTCCATATAATATTGGAGCTTCTGCTTAATTTGCTGATTCATTCAAATACCTCAATGTATTCAATTGTCATATACTAAAGTCTTATGATTACCGCGCAACTGCAACCTTGTCCTTTACTTGCATTGAAGTTATTTCTTTATTATAAGCTGCAGCTCTTTTCTTAAATTCATCTCGTGTTTGTTGTGTGTCTCTTTTTGTTTCGAATACCGTTACAATTCCATTCTCAACTAATATGACCAGTTCGGACCCACATTTGCTACATTTCATCTCTGTATTTGCAATTACACTCTTTTGTAAAAGGTTACCGCAACAAGGGCAACATGCACAATATTTCTTCTCTCTACTTAATTCGCTCACCAATGAATTCCTCCAAACAATAATATTTTAAAGTAACTCTCATTCGGATTCAGGGAAAGTAAAACCGTTGATGAGATTCTAACAGCCAAGTTCCGTCGCATGGATAAGTCATGCTAACTGAAAGAACTAATTTTTGAGCATCAAACATACTATTCCAAAGACTTGATTACTTTTACTGCTACCCCCTGAATTTTGCAGGTTGCTACAATAATGTCCTTCATCTTCTTATTCTCAGGATGAAGTCTAATGCACTGATTCTCTTTGTCCACATAAAATCGTTTCAAGGTATTTTCATTTTCAATGAGTGCCACAACAATCTGGCCATCTTTAGCTTCTGACTGTTTACGGATCAATACTAAATCTCCATGATTTATACCGGCATCAATCATGGAATCACCATTTGCTCTCAGAAAATAGAATGTCCCTTTTCCAAACATTGAAACTGGTAGGGAAACAAATCCTTCCGCATACTCTTCTTCTAACTCAGGAACTCCACAGGATATAGATCCTAATATAGCTACATTTGTTAATTCAATGTCTGTTTTTAAAATCTTGTCCGTAATGATTTTTTCACCATCATATTGAATCATGCCATCATTGTCCATAGCAATCAAATATTTATATGCGGTACCACGGGCAATGCCTAGCTCATTTGCGATTTCCGTTGTAGACGGTGAGTGGCGATTTTGTATGTAATAATTCTCCACAAATTCCTTAATGGAGTTCATCAACCCAGTTGATTTGTATCTCATACGCCGCTCCTTTCTAAAAGAAGCACTTTGCTTCCTATAGATAGTATAACATCTTATTTATTAATTACAATATTTTACTTATATTCCAAAATAAGCTGGCACATTTTTCAACCAGCTTATTTTTATTGCTTATTCATTATAAAAATCTGTTAAATTAGAGAAAAGATTAATCACATCGAATAATCTTTCCCTACTTCTCTTTGAAAAGCTCATATCCCCAACACTCTTTTGATAAACATTACCATTATATTTATCTACAAATACAGCATCATATATTTCCTGCAATTTATCGGCCATTTTAACTAGTTTCATTCCATCAAAGCCTTCATCAAATGTTTCATCTTTATTCAGCATATATCTTGAATATGCTCTCCCGACATCTTCACCTATTATATTAGCAAGAAGAGGTCCGCCTGTTCCAGATATAATGCTATTATAATCTTCCATATTGGCTAACCTAGCCCCTAGTAAAATTGGTGCAAAATAAGTTGCTAAAAATGCATCTGCTTTCTCTTCTGGGAAATCTGCATTATTCTTCTTTCCTTTGTGTATTGCATTGTATACAGCCATCTTTACAATTCTAAAATAGCGTTCTGTTTCTCGTAAACTAAAGTGGTATTTTTCAATCACATTTTTAATAACAGAGTCAATGACATAGCTCGTGTCATCAAATCCAATGAGGTTATAGTAGCTTTGCATATCTGGCTTAGGCATCGCTAATTTAAAGTCAAAGAAACGATCTAAATATCTAGTTGCATTAAATCCCTGTCCATAATATCTTTTAATTGTATGTTGTAATTCGCTTGAGTTCATCGCAAAAATAAAGGTAACTCTTTCATTGTTAAAATAATGCTTGATGCGTTCTAATAACCGTACTGCATAATCCGGTTTACAACGATCCAATTCATCTATAAAAAATACTAAACGATTTCCCCGTTCCTCTAGAACTGTATCAAAAAAATCACTAATCTGTTGAAATAATTCCTTATCGTCTTTTATTTTTCCGAAATGATCTTTTTGCTTGCAAGAATCAAAATACTTTGTAATTTCTGCACCAGTAAAATGACTAACTATATCAGCCCCAAGATTTTTAAGTATTCCCTTTTTATCTACATCGGTTGTTTGCGGATAACTGATTCCTACTTGCTTCATAATTTCATATATTAGAGATAGAATAGGATCCACATCATTGTCATTTATCCACGCATCATAGTATATGGTTACTACACTCTCTAGAGCAACTTCTCTTTTTAGTGCATAATTATCCCATAAACCTTTTATGCCAGTGTCATCATCCAGTGAGTAGCCAGGATTATTTACATCAAAGATGGCTTTCGCTTGCTTTATAAAAAATGTCTTTCCTGCTCCCCATTCACCATCTAAAGCAATGGAGCAGCTAAAATCTATACTGTTCACTATCTCAATAAATCGAAATAGATCATTATTTCTATGTATAGGATCTTTTCGCAAAGTTTCTATCACATTTTTATTGCTTGCAGCTAATTCGAACGTTTTCATCTATTGTTTGTCCTCCACTACCTGGTATGCCATATTAATATATTCCTGCCTTACACTTTCTGGTTCTGAAATCATCATTTGCCCTGCGAATCGAAATACCCATGCATAAAAAGTTCTACTTGTTGATACGGATACCGTTGTTTTGAACTTTGTTTCAGATATCCGTTCTGTTTCAATTCCATCTCCGAAACGATCTATTACATATTTCATTAGATAGTTTTCGCAGATTAATGTAACCTTCTGCTCTTCACCATCGAACATTTCAACTGTTGTCTTTACATAATCAGCTATGGTAAAATCATCTGGTTCATCAATCGCAGCTTCCTCCAATATTTCAAGGTCAATAATGCGATCAATTCGAAATGTAACAACTTTTCCTCTTTTATCTGAATAACCAATCAAATAATAATTGTCATCATTCCACAGACATCCATAGGGGCTATTAACATATATCTCTCCATTATTGCGTAGGATTTTATTCTTATCCGCATTATATTCCTGGTATTGAAATCGAACTTTTTTCTTTTCCTGCACAGCTTCAATTAACTTGTCCACAACATAGTATAATTGTATGTTATCTGTTTTGATTCTGTCCGCCGTATAAATTCTTGGAGAAATCTGTTCCGCCTGGTATTCACTTGCCAGTGAAGTTATCTTTTTAATAAGATTCTCACTTTTTGCAGCACTAATGAAACGTGATGATGAAATTGCATCCACTAACAACTTTAATTCCGGAATCTCAAATTGACGTTCCCCTAAGAAAAAGGAGTTTCCCCTAGAAACATTTATTATGATATCTATATCAAATCTAATTAACGTATCAATATCATCCTTAATTGTTTTTCGGTTTACGCTATATCCTAACGCTTCCATTGCAGCAATTAATTCTTGGGTCGTTACTGGATGATTTTCATCGGTATATTTATATAGGTATTGTTGTAACGCTAATAGTCTTCCTTTTTTATTCTTTTCTTCTTGCATATTAACCTCACATAGGATTTCATTAAATCTGGTTAATCTCTTTATTATATGTAAGGCTGCAATAACAATCATTGCAGCCTGAATCTATTTTACTTGTTCCTTATTTCATCACCTTATCCAACAACGATTGATAGCTATCAACCACATCATATACGACGTTCCCATTACTTATAGCTTTGAAATGTTCTCTTGCACAATGGATTTTCGATTCTTCTATTAATCTTAATTGCATAGATGACATTGAGCCTTTTGTTTCAGCAACAAAATAAATATGCTTTACTGTTCCTTCATAAAAAGCAATTGCCCAGTCTGGATTATAATTTCCAACTGGTGTTGATATATGAAATCCATCTGGTAATTTCACATATACCGCTACATCATTATTCGTATCCAAATCTGTCGCAAATTCTTTTTCATTCGTAGAGTCATATATGATATGATCAAATAAATGCTTCTTTGCCTTCATTGCATTCACATCTAATTTTCCTTTAATTGTAGGTTCTGTAAATATTTCAGTTCCATACTTCTCATCAAGGACATCATATGTTATATGTTCAATGACTGCGGTTGCTTTTTCATCATTTATTAGTGAGGCCGCTTTAATAATAAATTCTTCTGGATTATCCTTAAATTGATCAAAAACAGAAGGTTGTATTCCTTTTAAAATTTCAATAATTGCTTTTCTGGTTAAGCCTGTCTCAT
>JAEWEO010000172.1 GCA_023389295.1 Bacillota bacterium | reverse complement strand
GCTAATTAGAATTTGACCTATTTCTCTGCATACTTCCATGATTTGATCATAACTTGGATATCGGCCCAAAGAAATTAAATCTTTATACTGTCTACTTGCACTTAAAGGATCATTCAAACAGGCTAATATAGCATCTGCAATCTCATAAAAATATGCTTCATTCACCGCCAGTTTCCCTAATGTAATCTCATCAAAGATTGCAAGCCTAACCGCTTCATTTTTAACACAGATAATTAACTCATTCAGCTTAGCAACCGCCGAAGTTTGATCCTGCAGACTATCTTGAATAACTGCATCTACCCTTTGCTTGATATTATTCCAAGATAAATAGGTAACATAAGCTTCATCCACCATTTGCTTCGAATCTGTTTTGTCTTGTGTCAACCATTGCACAGTATATATAGTATCTTGAATAATTTGGCGTAATTCAAAGGAATAAGCCTGATCTACATTACCTTGATAATTCAAAAGATAACAATATAACTGATTGTTCGGATCAGAAGAATGGATCATATCATATAAGATATGAAAATATGCCACATTGTAACTATAATCCCTCATTATACCTGCTTCTGCAGGATTTACTTCATTAATAAATCCATTGATCGTAGCCATTGCTTGGTAAGTGTTAATCGGGTCTTTTGCTAATACTGCTGAGTATAAATTGTTAACCATATGAAACATCTCTAGGCTCCGGTTGGTCTCGATTAATAGAAACATCAAATCACCTGTAATCCGATTGATGAATCCAATATCAGGACTTTTCTCTGCCACTCTCATCTGATCATAAAGATACATACTATTTTGCCAAGTATTCTCTCCATCCTCATATAGATTAGAATCAGCCTTGTTGATTGCAATATTTTGCAAATAGGATTGGATGAGCTCATTCTTCACGGTCAGATCTGATAAATCAAGTGTACTAAACCAAGATGACAGCTCTGGATCAGAAAGCACTTTACCCACTAACTCATTTGCAGCATTACTCCACTCACCTTCTTCTGTAGAATAAAGAAGGGTATCAATCAGATTAATCCATCCCACTTTCCCACTTAACTGACTTTCCCCTACAATATCTTTCAGGTGATAGAGAACATTTTGTGCATCCTGAAATACCGGATCCGGATGATTTGCATACTGATATATATCATTGTTTGGATCTAATAAACAATTCGTTATCTGCTCCATGCAGTAGGAAATATTGATTAAACTATTACCAACATCATCTACTGGCTTTGCATAATCCAACCAGTCCAAAGCACCTTCTTCTATCTTTGTACTATATATTGCTTTCAATGCCTCCAAAACTCCTGCCTCGTCATTGGTCGCGATTGCTGTAAAAACAGCCTCAATTAATGGACGATACACATTTAAGCCATGTTCATTCTCCTCTTGGATACTCCAGGTAACATTGAGGATAAGGTTTAGGCTTTCATAAATTACGCTGATCTCCTTCTTTCCTAAGGTGAGTTTGTTATGATAGTAATAATTTACCCAACTGATATTACCATCCTCAAATCTCTCATGTTCAAGCTGATAAGCAAGAGCGTTCTGAATCTCTATCGCATATTTCTCCATCAGTTGAAAAGGTTCCAAACCATAAAGCTCTAAATTTGCATCTTTTATTAGTTGATCCAATATGGTATAAAATTCAGAGCAATCTCCATAGACGGTATCTAATAAAGCATCCAAATCACTTCTTCTTGCATTTACCTCAATGGATCTTTTGGTGATTGTCTCATAAGTATATTCCGTTAATAAATTACCACTTATATAATGGACCGAGCCGTCAATCATTTCCTCCAATCGAATGGAAAGTTGATCCACTTCATTCCTGTCATAAAACTGGGCGTACTGATAGAACCAGTTGTTTTCATCGTTATTTTGATAGATATTCTTTAGGTCTTGCATATAACACTCATCCAGTTTTTCTTCCACCAGCCATACATCACTCTCTAATACATCATCAAAGAAGGTGTAAATCTCTTTAAGGGCCGCATAAGCCTCGCTAGCATTTTCTGCTTTGATGGCATCGATTAATCGGTTCAGAGTATATAACTGATCCACATGGATCACACTATAGAGTATCTCTTGACAAGCCTGTTCTACTGTTCCAAAATCAGGCAAGCTGCCGCCAGTAATTGATAAATCATAACGACGCAGGCCATATAGTGGCCAAGAGCTGTCACTTTCTTCATCATAATACATCGTTTCATCTTCTATGCGAAGAGATAACGCTGCCCAATAATCCCAAACACGTTCTAACTTTGGTTCGTAATTTTCCGGAGCTTTCAAATCCCAAAAGTGACTGACTATTTCCTCATCCTGTCCAACCAGCTGAAAAATACTTTTCATTGCCTGAAGCTTAGCTTCATCCGAAGCATTCTCATCATAACGGAAGGTATAGATATTATCCATAATTGGCTGCCACTTGTCATAATTACTACATTCCTCGTTAAGCCAGTCTTGAGAATCAGCTCCCTCTTGAAGCCACCAACTCACATTCCAAAGCGCATTAATCTCCAACTCAGCTATATATCGATTATAAGTCTGATCATCAACAAACATATGATAGAATTGATTAAAATCACAATCCCATTCCAACATATTCATTCGTAACATTTTATGGTAGATTGGTGCATATTTATCACCTCTCAACGTGAAGGTATATTGATCTGAGTATTGTGCATTCATAAAATCACATATATTACTTAAAGCTTCATATGCATCGTTCGGTTGATTCTCCACTAGAGCTTTCATTAGGTCATTCAGCATTCCAAAGGTATTGTCATATTTCTCCTTTAGCTCTAGTTCGCACTCATAAACCGCATCCTTTATCCTATAAATTGCTGCATCTAGATCCTCTCCTGTTGCATTTTCCTTAAGCTGATCATAGAGATAAAGCGTTGAATTCACAGGGTTACCTTCCTCATCCTGATCCGTATTGGGTTCTAGCTTCTCCTTTATAAATTGAAGGAAATAGGTTTTGTCAATATTTGGTGTTCCATCCTCTCTAAAGGGCAGCAAATATTCCTTCCATTCTCTCTTTGTATCTTCACTTTCAGATAACTTCGCCTGGAATAACTCTACCGTTGCCTCATACAATTCCTCTTCCTTATCTGCCTTTGCTGCGGCGATGATGTTTTTCACTTTGCTATCATACATTGAAAGATACTGTATATTCCATTCCGGAACATCCTTGACGCAGCACACAACTGCTACAACTGCATCGTATATTATAAAACAATTTGGATGCTCGGTTAACTCAGCGCGGTTCATACGATAATAATTGAGCTTTTCATAATATCCACTTTCATAAGTTTCGGTGGTATACAGCTTACGGATTATTTCCTTAATAATAAGTTCCTCATATTTACCTCTCACCGTAAGTGTAATTGTGCTATCGCCCCATATGGTCGCCGGATCAATGCTCTCAATAATTGCTTCGATTGCAGCAATTACACCCTCTTTACTTGTGCCCAAGTCATAATCAGCGCCTATATAATGACCTTCTTCATATATTGGTGTAATCGGTGGAAGAGCATCAATTAAATTATCCAGTAAAGTTTGATATTGTGGATACAGCGTATAATTGTTCTTCATTTGACCATAGTACGAATTCAAACGTAAGAAACAGTCGAGCGCTTTAAAATAGCTAAGATGTGTGGCTGTATAATAATCGTTCATAATAGGATCATAGGTAACAAAGTCCTGCATACCCTTCTGATAATACTCTGCCATATCTTCGGTAAAGGGTTCGTATTCCTCTACATCCACTAATAGTTGATTCATGACTATTCGAAACTCGGCTGGTGACTTATATAAACTAGTAAATACCGCTTCTACATCATCTATAAAGATATGCCTTTCTGTGTTAATACGATAAATCATATGAGCAAGTTTATTTGCCGCTGCAACTGCCATCGTATAGGTTTGAGTTCCTGTGGTTGCAGCTTCGTAATACAATCGAATGGGTAAACCATAATTCTGCCCTCTGGTTATAAGTATTTGGGCATACTCTGCGTAATCATATAGATAGTAAGAATCTTTACTCACGAATACTTCAGGAATTGTAGTATCAATATCATCAAAGGAAATGAGTGTACTTATCAACTCTGTAAAACACTCATAAACTGCCGTTCTATTTGCTTCATTTTGTGTATCAACAAGACTAGAAGTTGCTATATTTAAATCATTTAACTGCTCCTTATAAACAAGAAGTTTTTCTCCCTCTGTTGGTTTCTCTGTGGGCGTCGCTGTAGGGGTCGGCGCTTTGGTAGGAGTTACGGTAGGAGTCGATGTCGGTGTAGCTATAGGGGTTGTTGTAGGTGTCGGCGTCGGCGCTTTGGTAGGAGTTGCGGTAGGAGCCGATGTCGGCATTACTGTAGGAGTTGTTGTAGGTGTCGGAGGAATTATGATTGGTGGTACATATGGTGGCGCTGTGGTAGGTGATGGTGTCAGGGTAGGTGATAGAGTTGGTGTTGGACTTATGGATGGCTTTGGAGTCACAGAAGCTTTCGGTGTCGGAGTTACCTTCTGCGTCGGAATGGGAGTTGGAGTCGGAGTGGTGATAACCACTTTCTCTTCTTCCTTGACTTCAACACCGTTAACAACAACATTTGACGTACCAATTGCCACTTGAACCTTTGCAACTTCCGTATTAATGACGATATTATTACCGGTTACGACTGCCTCCGCTACCTTCCCGGTTCCTTCAATTGCAGTACTGTCACCATAAGCTGATACCTTTTGAATCGTTGCTCCTTCCGATAAGCTCAATCTTGTATTATCGCCATGCGCAGTCACATTCGTTACCTGTGCACCGGTTTGTAGGTTAATATTAGTATTCGTACCCTCAACGGTTAGGTTTGTAACTGTCTGTAATATCGTAACTTCGGCCTGCGATGCTTCTTTACCTATTACAACCTCCTCTGTCTTTACATCCACCTTAAGTGCAGCATTTGCAGACATATGAACTGTTCCAATGCTAGAAGCCTGATCTGTTCCTGCGTTCGCATCTGCTAGGGTAATAGACTGGCCTTCGGTAGCATTTTTGACCGTAGCTGAGCTTATATCACATGCTGTGGTTGCAATGCTTATCGCAGCCTGCGATTGTGAATCAATTACCAAATCTCCCTTAAAACCTTCTAGTGCAATCTCAATTGTTCCATCCTTCTTTGTAATTACACTAAAGCTTTGAATAATGGCGCCATCCGCCTGTTTTACACTAATATTGCATTCTGAATCTATCGTTACGATAATAGAACCACTTCCAGCAATTAGGGATGGTACATCAACCTTTTCTTCCCCAAGGGCAAAGCTCTTAATTGCGGTGTCCACAGCCTTTACCTTATTAATCATACAGTCATTTGTGGTTACTGTATAGCTGCCGGATTCCATGACAAGGGTACCACCAATCGTTACTTTATTTAGAATAATCTTAGCATTTCCAACACTATTTGATATGATGAATTCACCACAGCTTTTATTAGAAATGGTAACTACTCCATCTACTACATCCTTTTTGGTAATTTCAATTTTATCTTGTTTAACAACATAAATTGTAATACTATCACTAGAATGTTTTGTAGACACGGTAATCGTAGCCATTCCTAAACTCTTTGCCGTCATTAATCCATTTTTATTAATACTAATTATATTAGGATCACTACTATTCCAAGAGGTTATCTCATTTGCACCCGAAGGCTTTAATGTACGGTTAAGATCATAGCTCTCTCCCAGTTTGATATAATCGATTTTATTACTAATAAGAACTTCTGTTGCCGGTCTTCTTACTGTAATGTTACATTTTAAAGTGTAGTTTTTTTGCTTTGACGTTATGCTACATGAGATAATTGCCGTCCCCTTCTTCAGACCGGTAACAATACCCTTTTGACTAACCTTAGCAATTGACTTGTCCGTACTTTTCCAAGTATATTTTGCTCCTGCTATCTTATTTTTAATAGAAATAGCATATGTATCTCCCTCAAGAATATCTTTAGAGGTTGTAGTAAACCTAGGAGTCGTCGCAGCACTCACGTTATTTGCCGGTAGTAGGAGTGTACTCACCATTACAAAAATGAGAACCATCGATAAAAAGCGATAATAAATTCTATATCTTTTGTCTAATCGCATAAAAAATCTCCCTTCCTGATACTAAATCCAATATTTATAATATTTGGATTTAGTATATCATCAAGGGAGTTTATTTTGGTCTGCACTATGCGAACTTTTTAATCTTCCTTCATTAAAATTGCTTCTCCAAGATTCTCTAGAAGCTCATTGATATCAATCAAAGAATAATGATGCTGGATGCCAAAAATGATAGCTGCATCTCTTTGGACTCTTGGGTATAGTTCTCCTTTTCTTGCAATCCTTAGGAGTCTTTGAGTCTCCTCTAAATCGAGTTTTAAAACGATGGCAATCCTTATCAGAAGGTTCCTGTTTGGCATTCGTTGTCCATTAAAGATCTGATAAGCCAATGATTTTGAGATACTTGCCTTTTGAATCAATTGAGGTATTGTAAAACCTGA
>JAEWEO010000158.1 GCA_023389295.1 Bacillota bacterium | reverse complement strand
GTGAGATACGTGGCATTAGATAACGAAAAAAAAGAAAGATTGAAAAAAATAAAGAAGTTTAATAATAAAAAATATAAAGAGTTTGAGAAAGCGGATAAAAGAAAAAGAATTCCAGAATCCGAATACTTAACAAAAATGAATAACCCTGCTAATGTTATCGAGTTTGATGATTTAAAGACGTATTTCTATACAGATAATGGTACTGTGAAGGCAGTTGATGGCGTTTCCTTTGATATTCCTTTGGGAAAAACCATTGGTGTTGTTGGTGAATCAGGTTGTGGAAAGTCAGTTACTAGTCTTTCTTTAATGAGATTATTGCAAGGACCACAGGGTCAAATTGCAGGGGGAGCAATCCGTTACAATCAGACGAGTCAAAATCGTGCTATTGATATTGCAAAGGTTTCTAAGAAAGAGATGGAAAAAATTCGTGGTAATGAGATTGCTATGATTTTCCAAGAACCGATGACTACGCTAAATCCTGTATTTACTATAGGCAATCAGATGGATGAAAGCATTAAGCATCATAATCCGAAGATGCCAAAAAATCAGGTGAAAGCTAGAACCATTGAGATGCTTAAGCTAGTTGGTATCGCAAGAGCAGAAGGAATTTATGATTCCTATCCTCATGAATTATCCGGTGGTATGAGACAGAGAGTGGTTATTGCTATGGCACTGTCTTGTAACCCACAGCTTATCATTGCGGATGAACCCACAACAGCTCTTGACGTTACAATACAGGCACAAATTCTAGATCTTTTAAGAGATCTTAAGGACAAGATTAATGCCTCTATCATGTTAATTACTCATGACCTCGGGGTAGTTGCAGAGATGGCAGATTATGTTGTTGTTATGTATGCCGGAAGAATTGTAGAACAAGGAACAGCGAGAGAAATTTTCCATGATCCGAAGCATCCATATACCATTGGACTTATGAAATCAAGACCAATCCTCAATGAGGAAGTAGAACGTCTTTATTCCATTCCGGGTAATGTACCCAACCCTATTAATCTACCGGAACACTGTTATTTTAAAAACCGCTGTGAAAAATGTATGGAAAAATGTAACGGAGCATATCCAAAATTAATAGAGGTATCAAAAACCCACAAGGTTAGCTGCTATTTATATGAGGATAAAGCATCTGCCAATAATCACAGTAAAGTGGCAGGAGGTAATAAACATGAATAATAATATCCTTGAAGTAAAAAACCTTAAAAAATACTTTCCCATCAAGTCCGGTGTACTTCAAAGTACCATTGGACATGTAAAAGCAGTTGATGATGTAAGCTTCACTATTAAGAAGGGTGAAACCTTTGGTCTTGTAGGTGAGTCCGGTTGTGGAAAGACAACCATCGGTCGTACCATCATTCGCTTAACTGAGCCTACAAGTGGTCAGGCTATCGTTGATGGTGTGAATATGTTTGATATGAAGAGAAAGGATTTAAGACTGGCAAGACCGAAGGTTCAGATGATCTTCCAGGATCCTTACTCCTCCCTCGATCCTCGTATGCCCGTTGGTGAAATCATCGGTGAGGCGGTACGTGAGCATAACATCGTTCCTAAAAGCGAATATAAGGATTATATCATAAAGATTATGAAGGATTGTGGTTTAAGACCTTATTATATTGACCGCTATCCTCATGAATTCTCCGGTGGACAACGTCAGAGAATATGTATTGCAAGAGCACTTGCTCTTAATCCTGACCTTATCATTGCAGATGAGCCGGTATCTGCACTTGATGTTTCCATTCAGGCACAGATTATCAATCTCATGAAGGATTTACAGGAACAAAAGGGATTAACCTACTTATTTATCTCTCATGACCTTTCTGTTGTAGAGCATATCTCAAACTCCGTAGGTGTTATGTACCTTGGATCCTTAGTGGAAAAAGCTGATACAAAAGAGATTTTCCGTTCACCGATGCATCCTTATACCAAAGCACTTTTAAGTGCGGTACCCATTCCTAATCCGGATGTTAAGATGAACCGAACCATATTAGAAGGAGATATTCCATCCCCGGCTAATCCTCCTAGCGGTTGTAAGTTCCATACAAGATGTCCTCATGCCATGGAAATCTGTAAAACACAAGCTCCTAAATTTAAGGATTATGGTAACGGACATATGGTAGCATGCCATTTATATGATCAAAAATAAAATAGAGATAAAACACCACACCCCTTGAGATTACTCAAGGGGTGTTTTTTTGAGAAACTAGCGCAGCGTGTTTCTTACGGTTGTAGAAAAAACAGAGGATAGAAAAAAACAATATAATTTTGAAAAAAGGTAATTGAATTCCATCGTAGGAAGACAGTGTAGGTAGTAAATGGTTGTGTGCCCAGAAAGTACCATAAAATAGGAAATAGTATCAATATTGACTATTATGTAAACAAGTATTATGATCTAAATATCGATATTTCAAAAAGAAACTTTATTCGACTTTATAATAGGATAAGTTTAAAAAGGAGGAGCTACTGATTATGCGATTAAAAAGATTATTAGCTGCGACACTTGTTGTAGCAATGACGGCATCTTTGTTTACTGCTTGTAGCACAAATAGTTCTGGTAATGGAACGGCAAGTGCATGTCCAGGCACAGCAGAAGCAAATGCAATTACGGTTAATATATCCTCGGAACCACCGGAGATGTTTTCCGTAACAACTACGGATTCTACTTCCTTCACGATATTGCGACACGTAATGGAGAACTTAGTAATGTTAGATGAGAACGATCAAGTGATTCCAGGTGTTGCAAAGGACTGGACAGTAAGTGAAGATGGTTTAGTATATACCTTTAATCTTCGTGATGATATGAAATGGACCAACGGAGAACCCGTAACAGCACATGACTTTGTATTTGCTTGGAAGTCCTTATTAACACCAAGCTTTGCAGCAGACTATGCTTATTTTGGCTATATCTTTAAAAATGGTAAAGCTTATAACGAAGGAAAAGTTGATGCAGATCAGTTAGGTTTTAAAGCCTTATCTGATTATCAATTAGAAGTTACACTTGAAAGTCCTGCTTCTTATTTCCTTAATACCTTAGCGTTTGGTGTTTTGGCACCGCTAAATGAGAAAGCTTATAATGAATTTGGTACCGCTTATGGTACGGATGCAGATAAGATGGTATACAATGGAGCCTTTACAATGGCTTCTTGGGAACATGAAAGCAAGATCGTTCTTGAAAAGAATCCTGACTACTATGATGCAGATAAAATTGAATTAGAAAAAATTAACATGGTAATGATTAATGATACCAATGCAGCCATGAATGCTTTTAAAGCAGGTGAAGTTGATATGATTGGTCTTAACGGTGAACAAGTTGCCATGATGAAAGCAGAAAATTATCCGATTTACTCCTATGACGATGGTTCAACCTTCTATTTAGAGTACAATACAACGGACAAAATGCTTTCCAATGTAAATCTTCGTAAAGCGATCACCTATGCAATTGACAAACAAGCGTTCATTGACAGTATTGTGAAGAATGACTCCAAAGCAGCTACCTCTTATACAGCTCCCGCGGTTGCAGGTTATGAGAAAAAATTCTATGAAGAAGTAGGAAGTTTAGTGCCAAACCTTGATATTGAAAAAGCAAAAGAATATTATGCACTTGCTTTAGAAGAACTGGGCGTTGATAAGGTACAGCTTACTATGATTTGTGATGATAGTGATACAGCAATCAAAAATGCAGCCTTCGTTCAGGAACAGTTAAAAGTAAATCTTGGTATTGATCTTACAGTAGAATCCATGCCTTTTAAGAGTAGACTTGAGAGAATGAGTAACAAAGATTTCTCCATCGTATTTGCTGGCTGGAGTCCGGATTACAATGATCCATTAACCTTCCTTGATATTTTTGAAACAGGTAATGGTAACAATCACACAAGCTATTCAAATCCAGAATACGATGAGTTGTTAAATAAAGTTCGTAGCGAATTAGATTCTAAGACTCGTAACGAATATTTGATTGAACTTGAGAAAATGCTAATGGAAGAACAACCGATCGGACCAATTTATTGGAGATCTAGAGATTATATCGTGAGTGGAAAAATTGAATCAGGCGTATATAGAAGTGCTTTCCAAGATATGAACTTTAAAAATGTTAAGTTAGCAAAATAAGGTTTTTATCACAAACCCTATGGATACAATAAGGTGGTGCGGGTATCATACCTGCACTTCCCTTTTGTAAAACTATGATGGAAAATTTGAAAGTAACTGGTTTAAATTTGAGATGATGCAGTAATTGGGATGATTCATTTCTAAGATAGAATTGCCATCCTATATTACTTTTCTCTGACTAGAGCCTGACACTTTACTGCTTTAAAGAGTTAGATAAAAAGTGATATAGGATATCAATTCTTATAACCAAAGCGATATTCTTAGATTTAGATCAGGTATATTATAAAATCAATTTGAGAAAGGGGGACTGCAAGTGTTTAAATATGTAATGAAGCGCATCTTTTATGCAGTAATAACATTATTAGTTTTAGTGGCGTTAACCTTCTTTATGATGCACTTACTACCGGGTGATCCGTTCATTGGTGAAAAAGCGATACCGGAAACCACTTTGCAGGCATTAAATGAGAAATATGGGCTGGACAAACCTATATTTCAGCAATTTATAATGTACGTTGGAAATGTATTAAAAGGTGATTTGGGATTATCCATGCATTATAATCGTCCCGTTTCAGATATCATTGCGCAGGCATTTCCTTATTCCTTTGACTTGGGAATGAGAGCGCTTATCTTTGCTACCGTAAGCGGTATTTTACTTGGTATTGTAGCCGCTGTAAAGAGAGGGACCAAATGGGATACCATATCCATGATATTTGCTATTATCGGTGTTTCGGTTCCGGGATTTATTATCGGCGCATTGCTCCAATATTTCTTGGGATTAAAGCTTTATGAATGGACCGGAGTTCGGTTCTTTCCGATTACAGGCTGGGGTGATTTTTCAAGTAAATTGTTACCTGCCTTTGCCTTAAGCTTTAGCTCCTTAGCAACCATCTCAAGATTAATGAGAACCAGTATGTTGGATGTTTTAAATCAGGATTATGTAAAGACTGCAAAATCAAAAGGCTTATCACAAAAAGCAATTGTTTGGAAGCATGCAGTACGTAATGCTATCATGCCGGTTATTACAGTGCTTGGTCCAATCGCTGCAGCTGTACTTACTGGAGCATTTGTCGTAGAAAATATATTCTCCATTCCTGGTATGGGTAAATTTTTCGTATTAAGTATTCAGACACAGGATTATACCATGATTGCAGGGACTACATTGTTTTATGGAGCATTCCTAATTATTGCGAATTTACTCGTCGATCTTGCCTATGGATTTATTGATCCTCGTGTCAAACTTGCGGATCTTAAGGAGTAAAGAGGAAAGGTAAAAGTCACTTGCGGCATTGTGGAGGTTAACATGAAAGAAAAAATAGAGAAAAATATGTTTGACTGGGTTGGCGCCAATGCGACGGAAAGTGAAGGTATCACAAGGCCCAGCACCAGCTATTGGAAGGATGCAATGCATCGACTTTCAAAAAATAAAGCAGCAATGGTATGTTTATTTATAATTATTGCAATCACTTTATTAAGCATTATCGTGCCGTTGGTATCACCTTATACCATGAGTGAGCAGCATTTAACACATACCTATGCACCCATTGGATATGAAGATCCCACTGACGGACACGTTCATATCTTTGGTACCGATACCTTAGGGCGTGACATTTTTACAAGAGTATGGTATGGAGGAAGAATTTCCTTATTCATATCATTTACAGCAGTATTAGTTAACTTCATCATCGGTATGATCTATGGTGGTATCGCCGGTTACGTCGGTGGTAAAGTAGATAATATTATGATGAGAATTATTGAGATTATTAACGGTATCCCGTATTTGATTATTGTTGTACTACTCATGATGGTAATTCCGGCAGGTACCATGACCATGGTTATTGCTTATGCAACCGTTGGATGGACCGGAATGGCAAGGCTGGTTCGTGGGCAGATCATGAGTTTGAAGGAACATGATTTTATTGTGGCAGCTAAGGTCATGGGAGCAAGACCGGCTAGAATTATTGCAAAGCATCTTCTTCCGAATACGCTTAGTGTTGTCATTGTCAATATTACTTTAGCAATTCCAAGTGCAATCTTTACAGAGGCTTTCTTAAGTTACATTGGACTTGGTGTGCCTGTTCCGTTAGCAAGCTGGGGAACCCTGGCAAATGAAGGAAGCAGAGTGTTTCAAATGTATCCTTCTCAACTGATCATTCCCGCAATTTGCATTAGTTTAACAATGTTGTCCTTTAATTTATTGGGTGACGGATTACGAGATGCATTAGATCCTAAGTTAAGGAGGTAATGTAATGAATAAAGTATTACAAGTAAATGATTTGCATGTATCTTTTGATACCTATGCCGGTGAGATTAAAGCGGTAAGAGGCGTTACCTTTGATCTAAGGGAAGGTGAGGTACTTGCAATTGTTGGAGAAAGCGGATGTGGTAAGAGTGTTACAGCGCAGACCCTTATGAAATTAAATCCTATGCCTCCGGCAAAAATCGTTAAGGGAGAGATAATACTTGCAGATAAAGATATAGTAAAAGCAACGGAAAAAGAAATGATGAAGATTCGTGGTAAGGATGTCAGTATGATATTTCAAGATCCTATGACCTGCCTTAACCCTACCATGCATGTAGGAAAGCAGCTGACAGAGGCCATTCGTCATCATCAGAATATGTCAAAAGAGGAAGCAGATAAGGAAGCCATTCGTTTGCTAGAACTGGTGAAAATCCCAAATCCAGAGCAGCGAATAAAGCAATATCCTCATGAGTTCTCCGGTGGTATGAGACAAAGAGTTATGATTGCCATGGCATTATCTTGTGCACCAAAGCTTTTAATTGCTGATGAACCGACGACAGCGCTTGATGTAACCATCCAGGCACAGATCATGGAGCTTTTAAAGGAAATCAAAGAAAAGACCAATACGGCAATCATCTTAATTACGCATGATCTTGGAGTCGTAGCAAGTATGGCTGACCGTGTAGCTGTTATGTATGCCGGTAAAATTGCAGAGACGGGGACAGTAAAAGAAATCTTTTATAATGCCTCCCATCCTTATACCAGAGCCTTATTAAAGAGTCTACCGACAACAGATATGAATCGAAGTGAACGTCTTGTTTCTATTGCCGGAACACCGCCGGACTTATTAAATCCCCCCATCGGCTGTCCCTTCGCCAGCAGATGTACAAACTGTATGAAGATATGCCAAACACAACAGCCGCCTAACTTTGAGGTAGATGCCGGTCATAAAGCGACTTGTTGGCTGCTTCATCCCGATTGTCCTAATAAGCAGGATGGAGGTGAAGAATAATGAGCAAAGATACAAAGCAAAAACTTTTGGAAATCAAAGATGTATCAAAGCATTTTAAGGTAGCCGATGGCACTTTAAAAGCAGTTAATCATATCAACCTTGATATCTATAAGGGGGAGACCCTTGGACTTGTTGGTGAGTCCGGTTGTGGAAAATCCACCTTTGGTAGAGTCCTCATGGGAGTTTATCCTGCAACAGAAGGTAAGATATTCTATCATGGTAAAGAAGATTTTGAAATAAACAAGAAGAATTTATTCAAATATGCTAAGGTTGCACAGCTCATCTTCCAAGATCCCTATTCATCCTTAGACCCTCGTATGACGGTTGGTTCCATCATTGAAGAAGGTATGATCATTCATAAGATGTATGATAAAAAAAGACGTCAGGAGAGAGTGTATGAGCTTCTAGAGCTGGTTGGTTTAAACAAAGAACATGCAAATCGTTTTCCTCATGAGTTTTCCGGTGGTCAAAGACAGCGTATTGGTATAGCGAGAGCACTTGCTATTGAGCCAGAGTTCATTGTATGTGATGAACCGATATCAGCACTTGACGTATCCATTCAATCTCAGATTATTAATCTATTGCATGATCTACAGGAAAAACTTAATTTAACCTATTTGTTTATTGCCCATGATTTGAATATTGTTAAATATATTAGTGATCGTATTGCCGTTATGTATTTGGGTAATATTGTTGAACTGGCTTCCAGCGATGAATTGTATGAAAATACCTTGCATCCGTATTCCGAAGCATTACTATCAGCAGTTCCTATTCCAGATCCGGATAAAGAGGCACAGAAGAAGCAGCAAATTCTTGGTGGGGATGTACCAAGCCCTATCAATACACCAAAAGGATGTCCTTTTGTAAGTAGGTGTCCTAGAGCAACGGATATCTGTCGACAAGAGAAGCCACCACTAGAAATGAAACAGGGACATCTGGTTGCTTGCCATCATGTAGCAAAAAATTGAGAATAATAAAGGTATTTTGCAGAGAAATGTTTTCTGCAGAATACCTTTTTTGTATGTTGGTTAAATGATAATAATTGAGTAAGTTACTATTGTTATATCTTTTTGCCAATGCTAGAATTAATATAAATTATAATCACGGCACCCCGAAAAACAATAAAAACGTACAGGTTGCGGAGGAATAACATGAAAGAAAATATACGTATTGCAACTTTGGAGGATGCAAAAGCCATCCTTTCCATCTATGAGCCTTATATAACGAATACAGCGATCACCTTTGAAACAGAATTAGTATCTCTTGAAAATTTTAAAGAACGTATGGCAAACGTTCAGAGAAAATTCCCCTGGCTGGTATATGAAGAAGATGGAGAAATCCTTGGTTATGCATATGCAAGCACCTACAGAGAGAGAGCTGCTTTTGCTTGGGACTGCGAATGTTCCGTCTATATATCAGAAAAAGCACACCGTAGAAAAATTGCGACAAAGCTCTACGATGAACTTCTAGGAAGGTTGAAAGAACAGGGATATTATAATGTCTACGCATTTATTACCTACCCCCATGAAAGTAGTGTAAAACTACATGAGAAGTTTGGCTTTAGCAAGGTTGGCATTTTTCAAAAAACCGGTTATAAGATGGGTAAATGGTGGGATCTCATTGTAATGGAAAAGGTATTACAAAATCATGACGAACCCCTGCAAACTCCAGCTTCCGTTATCTAAATACAATAGAATATGTTGAAATATAGAGCATTTCCTAAGCAGGAAATGCTTTTTTAGTGTTCAAAAATAGGTATAAAGGAACGTTAATAGGAGATTATCAATAGAACAGTTACTTAATTATCTATTATTAGATATTATGTGGAAAATAGAACAATGAAAATAAATAGGAAAATAGTCGTATGAAATAAAATATGAATGAAAATAAAAAGAAGCTGTAATTTGCTGGACAATACTGTAAATCGGTTTTACCGTAAATTCAAAGAAGACAATTGAATTTGTCTAAGCTCTATTATATAATGCATGTATTGGAAAAATATGGGATAAATGCACCATTGCAAAATTACAGGGGGTTTATCAATGGGAAGGGAAAATAAAAAATACTATAGGAATTTAACTATTTTAATAAAGATAACATTCATTATTATGCTCGCAATAATTAGTATAGTAACGATATCAAAAAGCAGAATGGAAAGTTTGAAAACTAGCGAACAATCAAGTGTAGCAAAGTATTTAGATATTACGATTGATAATGAATTTAATAAAGCAGAGATGAAAGTATTAGCCTTATTATCACAATATTATAAAGCTCATAAAACAGTTGATTATGATAATGAAGTGGGGCCTATTTATTTGAAATATTTAGAACAACAATTAAGTGTTCCGGGTATGAACTTAACCAATGGACAAGCTAGAAAGATTGAAAAACTCGTTGAAGGAAAGAGTGATGTCATAAAATATGAGATGGACAATGATAACAGTAGAATATCCTTGGATGGAAAAAAGTTAATCCTTTACATAGATAAAGAAATTTACCAAACTTGTGGTCTCCGTATAACCTTTAATGCTAATAATTTAATTGAGAAAATAAAAGATCAATCGGGCAACACATTATACGAACTCAAAGAACCCTTTAAACAAATGAATTTACAAATTGATATATTGATTATTACGCTTGCTATTATTCTAATTTTGTTTATTTTATGCATTATAGTTGCTATGAAGAATCAATTATATGTAAAAGGTGGAAGTTACAATGGATTTGATGAGAAAGAATATGCTTAGTCGATTTCTACTGTTCATTGATTTGTGTGGTATTATTTTATCCTTTTTAATATCAGCATGGATCCGATTTGGAGAAATTACAAAAGAATGGTTTCATATCAAAATTTATGGTACTGCCTTTTCTATCGTTATATTTATTTATATAGCCATCTATTTCTTTCATGACACCTATAGCAGACTGTTTAAAAGAGGCTTTTTTGAGGAGATGATTGCTGTTCTACGGATCAACGGCATTCTGGCAATAACTCTTACCGTAGTTATGTATCTATTTCAGGGAGGGACCTATTACTCTAGAATCTTCTTTTTTTGTTTTTTTATATTAAATACATTAATTTGTTATTTGTTACGGCAATATTTTAAAGTTTTACTCTTGGGGGTATATAAAAAAAGTAGCCTAAGCAATAAGATTATGTTGATAACAACCTCTAATCATATATCAAATATAATTGCCCGTATACGAAATGAAAATGAGTGGGAGTATCAGATTACGTCTCTTGCAATTATTGATGTAGATATGGTGGGTAAAAAGATAGATGGAATCGAAGTAAAGGCCAATATTGAAAATATGTTCAATATAGCCAAACGAGAGGTAATCGATGGTGTATTCATCCATCTTCCAAGTGATTGGATTAACGATATTCATCTTGAGGAAATTGTACTTGAACTTCAAAATATGGGCATTACAGTAGATATAAGTATTAATACCTTCGGGCTAAAAATCCGTGAAAAGGTTATTCGTGAAACGAGTGGATATCATGTGTTAACTTTTAGCTCTAAGTTATTTAATGAGAGCCAGATGGTGATAAAACGCATGGTAGATATTCTTGGAGGAATTGTTGGTTGTGTGATTACGGTAATTATAACTGTAATTATTGCACCTATGATTATTTTGGAATCACCGGGGCCTATTTTCTTTACACAAATTAGAATTGGTAAAAACGGCAGACGATTTAAATTATATAAGTTTAGATCCATGTATATAGATGCAGAACAACAGAAGCAGGAACTTATGGGATTAAATGAGATGAACGGGCTGATGTTTAAAATAAAAAATGATCCTAGAGTGACCCAAGTAGGAAAATTTCTTAGGAAAACTAGCCTTGACGAGTTTCCGCAATTTTTTAATGTATTAAAAGGGGAAATGAGTCTTGTTGGTACCAGACCTCCAACGGAATCGGAATTCATACAATATGAAGCTAGACATAAGCGAAGACTTGCCCTTAAATCAGGGGTTACAGGGCTATGGCAGGTAAGTGGAAGAAGTAATATTACTGACTTTGAGGATGTTGTCAAGATGGACTTGGAGTACATTGATAATTGGTCGATTATCATGGATTTTAAGATACTGATAAAAACGGTAGGAGTTGTTCTGTTTGGTAAAGGAGCAAAATAATGGATTGAGGGAATAGGGGAGTTTACAAGATGGATATTCAGATAGCAAACTTTTTAGGAATTTTAAAAACCGCATTAACGCAAACGGAGTATGAACCATTAAACCCCGACTGGGAACAATTATACCATTATGCCTCTATACATAACCTAATACCGATTTTTTATGAGGGCTGCCATACACTATTTGAGTACTTTTCCTGCTCTAAGGATCTAAAAGAACGGATGTTTATAGAATCTTTCAATATTATTTCTTATCAAGTAAGGAGAACAAAAGCTTTTTTGGATATCTATGACGAGTTGGTGGCAGCAGGGATAAAGCCTATTATATTGAAAGGGCTGGTCTGTCGTAGTACCTATGGATTATTGGCAGATCATCGTATATCAGGAGACGAGGATGTTTATATTCAGAAAGAGGAATTTTGGCAATGTAAGGAGGTTTTAATTTCTAATGGTTGTCTAATGGATAATATTGAAATTACAGATAAAATATTATCCCAAGTGCAAGAAGTTAGCTTTGTACATCTTGCTAGCGGATTGAAGCTGGAAATACATATAAATCTCATGGGTACGGATGATATGATCCGTAAAAAGTTAAATAAATATTTTACGGAAGCATTTGAAAGAAGTATTTGCTATGAAATTCATGGACATTTGATTTATTCACTAGACCATACATTGCATTTTCTATATTTATTTTTTCATTATTATAAGCACTTTATCATATCTGGCGTGGGAGTACGCCAAATGATGGATATTCTAATGTATCGCAAATTCCACTATGAAGAAATTAATTGGGAGAATATAGAAACTGCTATAAAAGAGATGAAAGCATATAAGCTTTATGAGGATATTTTACAGATAGGGCAAACATATCTGGGATTTGATTTCATAACAAAAGAGAAGGGAATGCGTTGTGAAGAACTTTTAGAGG
>JAEWEO010000132.1 GCA_023389295.1 Bacillota bacterium | reverse complement strand
CCCAATACACCCATAGTCGCTATACCTACAGCACCTACGGCTGCACCTTTAAGGAAGTCTCTTCTGGTTATTCCTTTTTTTACAGGCGTTTCATCGATTTCATTGGATACTTCTCTTTTGTCTTTCATCTTATGCCTCCATTATACGTTATTTATTTTCCTATATTTGATCAGTATCATATCCATGACCAAAAATAGATACCATATTAGTGTCATGCTCTAGTCAATACCTGATTTCTGTTTGTTCCTTTGTCTCTTTAGAAACAAAACTTTACAGATGATAACACTTAATTCATAAAGTCCCAGCATCGGTATTGCGACTATGACTTGCGAAACAATGTCCGGCGGAGTTAAAAATGCCGCCACAACAAAGATTACTACTATTACTATTTTTCTGCTTTTAACTAACCACTCCGGCTTTAATAATCCCAGTTGAGACAATACCATCGTAACGATTGGTATCTCAAAAATTAAACCGAAGGTTAATAAAGAAGACGTAACAAACCCAACGTAATTTGCAAATGAAATCATTGGTTTAATTGTTTGTGTTGCATCAACTTTTAGAAAATATTGCAATAAAAATGGGATCATTATAAAATATGCAAATGCTGCACCGATTAAGAAAAAGATAAAGCCGCTAAAAAATGCAAAGCACATCACGGTTTTTTCCTTCAACTTAAGGCCGGGGCATAAGAATTTCCATATTTCAAATAAAATCACCGGAGAAGTAGCTACGATACCTGCTATCACAGAAATATTAACATATTGCATAAAAAGCTCTGACGGTGATATGTAAACGAAACTATACCCCTCACCCAAAATGACGAGTTGATCTACAAAATCTTGTGCAAAATAAAAGCCGAGGATCGTAAACGCAAAAAAGCAGATTGCTACAATGATTAAGCGCTTTCGAAATTCATTAAGATGCTCAATTAATGTCATCTTTTCCAGTTCTTCGCCTTTTGCGTTCCTGTTTGATTGCAGCTTACGCATTCTTTTCTTCACTACCATCCTCTTTTGTATCCTTCATTCCTTTTTTGAAATTATGAATTGTCTTACCAATAGACTTACTTAACTCAGGAAGCTTGCTCGGTCCAAAAATCACTAGTGCAATTCCTAAAATAAGTACTATTTCTGTTGTTCCCAATTTACCCATATTATTTTTCCTCCATTACTAAAGAAGCGTTATACTTGCTTCGGTTGATCAGCTACAGTATCCTCTTCCTTCTTTTTATATTCTTCGCTATTACTTTCATTTTCCTCGACATCAAATTCATTTGTCATCTTATCAACATAACCTTTCAACTGCCCTAAGGTTTTACCTGCCATCTTTCCTAACATCGGAAGTCTGGAAGGTCCAAAGACAATGAGTGCAACTGCAAAAATCAATAACAATTCATTTGTTCCTATACGTGACATTGTTATCCCCTCCTTTATACTTTTTTAGATAGATTTATCCACTCAGGATACTCTGACCTTCTTAATGGCCATCTCTTTTTATCCAATGACTGCGGTCATTGACCCCGGTCATTGACCGCAGTCATTATACTATTTCGTTAATATTTTGTCAATAATATTTAAAAAAATGTATAAAAAAAGAACTGGAGCTTACCAGTTCTAATCCTTTACTCACTATTGCTTTCATACTTCTGCTCGGAATTACAGCATTTTAATATAAGCTTCTACTGCCCTTTTCCCTTCCTCCAAAATATCATAAGTGCCATTCTTTGAACACCAATTCATCATCAATCCAAAAATAAACATAATTAAATAATTACATAATCGCTCTGTCGTGATGTTACTATGGAATTCACCGCTCACCTTACCACGTTCAATGATACCATATACCAACTCTTCATGTAAGTTTGCTTTGACGGCTTTCTCGTCAAATTGCTCCTGGAACATAATATTTAAAAATACCCTAGTAAAATCCACGCCCTGGTTCTTAATCTCCTCCAGGTAAATTGTTACGTATTCCATGAGTTGCTCCGCGGCAGATAGCTTTTCATTCCATTCCCTTCCAAGAAAAATCCGATCATTCACATCCGCCAGAATTTTTATGACAATATCTTTCTTAGATTTAAAATACGTATAAAATGTCCCTTTTGCTACATTGCAGGCAGTACATATTTCACTTACCAAGACATTATCATAACCTTTTTTAATAATGAGCTCCATTGATGTTTCTAACAGCTTCTGCTTCGTTTCGATCGCTTGACGCTCTCTTTTATTGATAGTATTCTCCATCATTTACACCTCATTTTAATCTCTTACAAAGCCTATTTGAAACTCCATTTCGCCCACCCACGCTGAAATGATTGTATCACAGAAGCAATATATTTACAAATGAATATGCTGGTTATCACTCCAATCATTCAAACTCATGTTCATGCGCTTTTATAAAATCATAGTAAATCCGTACATTCTCTAACTCAGTCCATCGCTCGATCTCAACCGGATTCTTATCAAGGTTATAAATTCTTGCTCCACGCAGAGCAAGCAGGAAGGGCGAATGTGTTGATATGATAAATTGACAGCCAAAAAATCGTGCCGACTCCTCAAGGAAGCTCATTAACTCCATCTGTCGCTTCGGAGAAAGACTATTCTCCGGCTCATCCAATAAAAACAGTCCATTTTCACCGATTTTCTCCGTAAAATAACGAAATGCACTTTCCCCGTTAGAATATTCTCTGACATTGTCAATCAATTCACTTCGAACGAACTTAGACTGAGTTTTGCGTCTGGCATTATTCACTTTTTTTAACTGTTCATAGTCGGCCATTGATCTCATCTGAAACTGGGAGTATTTTGCTTCTAAGTATTCATCAAATAGATTTTCCCTTTTCAGATCGATTCCTTCGTTTAGATTACGTATATTTAGCATATAGTCAAATACATCATCGCTGGTAATGATTCTACTATTTTTGGGAATATCTTCTTCCGTGTTCATACTACACAGTCTAACATAATCAGGAAAAAAATTCGATTTATTATAAATAGAATCACGACTGATACCTATCTTCTCTGCAATAACATTTAGTGCAGTAGATTTCCCCGAACCGTTGCCTCCATATAGTACGGTCACCGTATCAAAATCTAGCCTGTCAAGCTCACGTTTTGATAATATCTGAAATGGATAATAAGAATCATAGCAGGTTCTCTTTATACTCATAAAGAAATTAAATTCCATATCCGCATTCGGGAAGGTAAAGCTCTTTAAATAAATCATTCTTTTCTCCTATCTTACTTCCGTATACTGGTGTTTATATTCTGAGGTAATTATAGATAAAATAATTTAATTACCATTATATAGATTTATCTATAATTTTACAATCCAAATCGTTTAAAACACACTATACGTGTTTCTCCGGTTCGAATGTGGCCTAGAAAAAACAGGCCTTAGATGAGGTGTAAACACCCTATCCAGGTCTGTTTTATAATGATACGTTCAATTTCGTTTACAAAGGACTACTACTTAATTTTTAATGTGTATGTAATGTTAACTGGAATATCATATGAGCTGGCAGGTTTAACCACAACATAATATTTATTTCCCTTTTTTGCTTTGAAGCTAATTGTTTTATCCGCTGTTACGTAAGGAACTGTACTGATCACTTTCTTTGCAGAGTCATAAATGGTAACATTCCAACCCCGACCAACATTATCGGCATCAAATTTAAAGGTGGTTTTTAAAGTACCCGTCTTAGTTGCAGTATAGGAATAGTAATCAATGTCGTTAATAGAATACAAGTTGCCATATTTGTTTGTATTTGTTTTTATAGTATCCGCTTTACTATAAGAATTATTATTTTCCTGCTCCCAGCTTGCACTATTTTTTGCCTGTACGGTTAACGAGTACTCTTTATTCGTAGCTTCTCCGTAGCTATAGTACTCTACTTTGAAGTAAAGGATTGTTCCTTTTTTGAAATTGTAAGTTGTAGATTTTTCCACAAAATTGCTACTTTTCCATGAGTCTATTTTGTTCAAGGATGAATCATAAATGGTAAGGTTCCAATTCGCTGCTTCAGTTGTAAGGTTTTTAAAAATAAAGTTGAAATATCCTGATACATCTACTGTATATTTATAATAATCAACATCATCTCTAATATATAAATTCCCATGTATTTCTTTATTTGATTTGATAGTTGTTGCAGATTTTTTCGTATCATTATTTTCCTGCTCCCAGCTAGAGTCTTGCTTCGCATTAACCTCTATGGAGTATTCTTTGCCCACAGCTTCTCCATAGCTATAGTACTCTACTTTGAAGTAAAGAACCGTTCCTTTTTTAAAGTTATAAGTATAAGAATTTTCGGTAAAATTTCTACTTTTCCATGAGTCCAACACATTGAGTGAGGAATCATAAATGGTTAGATACCAGTTGCCTTCTTTGGTTGCTAGATTTTTAAATGTAAAGTTAAAGTATCCTGATACATCTACCGTATATTTATAAAAATCTACATCACCTTTCGTATACAGATTTCCGTGTTTCGCTGATTTTGAATTAAGAACGGTTGCCGTATCTTTTGTATCATTATATTCTTGTTCCCAACTCATATCGTCCGTTGCGTTAACACTTATGGAGTATTCTTTGTCCACAGCTTCTCCATAGCTATAGTACTCTACTTTGAAGTAAATTACTGTTCCTTTTGCAAAATTATAAGTATAAGAGTCTTCCGTAAAACTCCTGCTTTTCCATGTGTCTAATACATTTAAATAAGAATCATAAATGGTAATATTCCAGTTGGCTTCTTTGGTTGAAAGATTTTTAAATGTAAAGTAAAAATATCCGGTTACGTCCACCGTATATTGATAAAAGTCAACATCTTCCTTAGAAGATATCACCCCTGTTACCGCTTCTTTTGAGCTTAATGCTGTTGCACTATTTGATGTGTCATTATTATCTACTGTGATATCACTCTCTGCATATGCCATGGTAGGAACTACTGCAATCATCATTACAAATACTATCAATGCTCCTATTGTTTTTATTGCTTTTGTCTTCATTTTTGTTTCCTCCTCTTATGTAAGTCAGTCAAGTTTTTGTATGTCTGGAAAACCTTGATATTCT
The DNA here is from genome assembly GCA_023389295.1 of Bacillota bacterium. Lineage (GTDB taxonomy): Bacteria > Bacillota > Clostridia > Lachnospirales > Lachnospiraceae > Mobilitalea. Next base: position 6,336 of record JAEWEO010000132.1, on the reverse strand, counting down.
GCATTGGTTTTCTTAAAAGTATAGTGCATCCTTGCACCAGATCCTATCACCTCCATGTGGTATGATAATTTCTATGAAAGACCGGCTATTTTGTCACCAGTTTTATCACCGATATAAACAGAAATATTACTACTATCCTTAATCCATATCTTCCATTTTGTGATGCCGCTAATCAATACTTTTCCTTTTTACGCATCGAAAAGCCCTAATACCATCATCACATGACATTAGGGCTTATTAAAATAGTGCAACTGGCTACCATATATCATGACGGCCCTATAGCTTTGCGTCCTTACCTTTCGATAAGTTTGCCCGTAATGTTTTTTAATTTAAAGGTTTTGTACGTCCAGATTGTTGTATAAATATTAATTATTACCAGTTTAACGGAATATCTGTTAAATATCAATGTCTAAATATTATTTTAACAAAATAATCTCATGCTCTTATAAGCATTCTAGTAATGGTTTTGAATATGATCAATTCGAGTGGAACAACTCTAAGGATTAGAATTAATAATCCTCAAATGAATAGATTAATATTGTTGATTAGTGAAACCCGCCTTATGTAGATAACTGCTTTCAATTTCCTTTACTCGTTTATATAAGAACTCATTAGTGGGTACATATAGATTGTGCATCTTAGCCTTGGCTATAACGGTTCCTGCAAATATCTCAACCTCTGATAGCCTTCTGTTAATTCGATCCTGTCGCATCGAAGGCATTCCTTCTGGATTAAGCGTTCCTAGGATGTCCATGTACTGGTTTACATCCTTCTCAGATAGTGGAATACCTTCTGCATTTGCAAGTGCAATTACCTCTCGCATGGCAGCTAGCATGGTTCGATTAGCATCACCCTCTATTAACACTCCCCCATAATTCGTATCATACACCATACAGGTCTGGTTCACTCCTACATTTAGCATAAACTTGCTCCACATTCTGTATATTATATCTTCCTCTATTACATAGGGTATTTGTATCCTGTCAAAATAATCAGTTATACCCTTTAACTTCTCCCTTTGTTTATCCTCTGTAATACCCATATGTAGCTTACCCATATTCGTAAATTGAAAATCGTTACCAAATTTCATTGCATCCATTCCCTGCGCAACGGTATAGATAACCTTTTCCATGCCGTATCTACCACCAATGATCTGCTCGCTGGAAATTCCGTTCAAAACAGAAAGTATAATGGTATTAGGACCTATGCAGTTTTTCATAGTATCTAGAGCCTCTGCCAGTGCTGTATATTTCACCGCAACAATCAATAGATCTGCAGGCTCCGCTTTAGAGTCTAATGTAATCTTAAACTTAACTTCTTCTCCATTACAGAGAAACGCCCTGTCACAATAGCTTTGGAAACGACTTTCTCCAACGATAAACTCTACCGCATCCATACCAGCCTGTCTTGCTATATGGGAACCATACAGAAGACCTAATGCTCCCATGCCTATAATACTAGTTTTTCTTATCTCATATTTGCTCATAATGTCCTCATTTCTTTAGTTGATTAAACGTCATTTTTCATTATTGCTATTTCCAAGTGCTTCTATAAAATATATTAAACCGCACTACCCTTTTTTCTTCCTTACCGTCTAGTGTAAAATTAACATAATAAAGATATTCTTTTAACGTCAGTCTTTCAATATTAGATACCATTCCGCCAATATTTTCTACGTGTTTAAGTATCTTTCTTTTGCAAATCATTGGATTGACTGCAAAATCATATATTAATATAGATCCAATAATAATTATCATCCATACGACTCCCATCATATGACCACCCCCTATTATTGTGGCTACTTTTCCCACCTTCCATCTAAGCAAAATTGCTCCATAATTTCGAATTATAACCCTATTTTTTCATCTATAGCCTTTGCCCAATACTTTTCAGGGATATCAGGCCAAACGCATACAGCCGTGTCTTTTCTACACAGCTCCATGGCTCTTGATAATATCTCGCTGTGAGACGTATTACCACCTCGTAGGGTATATTCAGTTATTAAACTCCAGTAAGGTGCATATTCATCTAGCTTAGCCTCATAAATCTCTTTGATTACTTTATCCACATCATAATCTAGACTAATAAACTCCTCAGACCATATCCCGTTATTTCCGTGCAAAATCAAGAACTGTGTCTTACCTCCACTAAACAGAGGCATACCGACAGCTCCAGGATTAAGAACAGACTTCTGGTTATACACTATCTTCCTTTGTATGTGGGTGTGGCCACATAAGATGATGGTGGTTTTCACGCTATTCATGACTTCGATAGTCCTATCCTCTTCTGGTAATAATTTTTCAGTAACTTTATAGGGCGAACCATGACACAAAGTGATTGAAGGCATCTCATCAACTTCAATCACTTTAGCAAATGGCAGCTTAGCAAAAAAACTCAAGTCTTTGCTACTTAACAAATTGTAGGCATAGAATAGTGCACCTGTAGTAGAATCTTTGTCTTTCCACCCTATTTCTCCTTCAGCATGATAACGAAGCCAGTAATCTTCTTTATTTCCCTTGATAAAATAACATCTATATTTCTCATTTAATTCAAATAATGTCTTCATAGTTCTTTTGGGATATGCTAATTCACCTATATAATCACCCAAGAAAATATATGTACCAATACCTCGTGAATATGCATATTCCAAGCAACGCTCTAAAGCGACATAATTGCTATGAATGTCTGATAGTACTGCAATATCCATATTTTTGCTCCAATAATACATAATATTTAGTTCACAATCGCCAACCATGAATTAACGAATTTATTTATAATAGTCTTTCAAATAATAATATTCCTTGTGTTCCCTATTTAAAAGGTCTACCCATGAGATCTCAATTTTATAGTCGCCAAAAAAATTGCAAACTTTTTCATCAGTCATTCCATCTAAAAAAATATCAATTCCATCAATTGAATGATAATTATTACCTGACGAATAATAACTTCCTAAGCCGCCACCATATCCATTTTGCGAAAATTGTAAAAATAGATTATAGTCTTTTTCTGTCACAGGTTTAATTTGAGCTGTAAGATATACTTTAGGCTGTGCATACATGACAAGATAAATTATAAGAGCTGTCAAAAACAAAATACGGATAAACCTTTTTCTACTATCCTTTTTTATAAAAATGTTTCTAAAATATTCATTAGAAATTATTTTCATATGATAAGCCCCTTTCTCTTTGTTAGGCTTTCCTCTTTACAATCGCCAACTAATGCGAAGCGATTTTCCCCTGCAAATTGGAATTTTGTGATAATCCCCACTTTGAAATATCAGTTTCAAGTAAGGTATATTTAAGCTCCTCTTTTAACATACGAAAATATTCAAGTTGTATGTTACATGCCATATGAAATAATTTTGTTCCCATGATTGTATTACACTTTGATTTAATGCTATTTTCCAACACAAGAATTTTCTTTTTACAGAATTCTACCTTTTCCTGAAGATTCATATCATCGAATCCATCATAATGCAAAGCCTGTATAATTCGATAAACACCATACCGGTCAATAATATCAGCATCACGAATCACAACTTCTTCGGGGATGGGTCCATAATTATAATCATCTCTTTTATCGCAATGGCAAGCAATACAATAACAAATATCATTAACTTGTTTTTCATTCAATCCTAATGTTGGGAGAAATTCCTTTGATATTTTTGCAGACATTCTTCCATGTTCTTTATTACTGTAACACTCAAATTTTCCTACATCATGCAGTATAGCCGCCAATACGCATATCTGTAAATCATACCCCTCGTTTTCTGCGATCTGGATAGCATATTTTGCTACTCTCATGCTATGTTCGATTCTATAAGTTCTTTCGCTTTCAGGCAAATTGGGAACCTCTACTGTATTAATATGGTTAATCATGAATTCTTTACAACTTTCAAATAACTCGTTTATTTCCATGTCCATTTTCTCCTAAATTAATGGAATTTGTATTATAACTTTATTTTTTTCTTAAGTATTTAATAAAGCAAAGTATACCCAGCAAGTAAAATAGAAATTTTACCACTTCAGAAATAATACCAAATGAAACTATAGCACCCATCATAAACCTAGCTCCTCTCATTGATAATTTTAATTAATATCTTGTCTAAACTGATTCTCTACTTAAATAATCCTTTTTAACAAATTACATTCTTTTACATAATTGTAAATGAACCACAACGAATAAGCAACAGTTTATAGGGAATATAATCCAAAATTAATTTCTTGGTGAACATCCCAGATATCAAATTCCGATACAAGACTGCTCACTTCTCTATTTCATGCAAAAAACGCAGGAGAAAGCGGGGCACGAGGCACGACTTTTCCTGCATTAAAGAGCTTAATTATTCTATTCAAGAACTATTTATTACTTTTTTGGATGACCATTTTTCAGGACAGTTGTCATCCCAACTATAACTCTACTCTTCCTTCGAATGCTCTCAGAAGAGTTACTTCATCGATATATTCCAAATCTCCACCAACCGGAATACCGCTGGCGATTCGGCTTACTTTAATTCCTGCAGGTTTGATTAGCTTACTAAGATACATAGCCGTTGCTTCACCCTCAAGACTTGAGTTAGTGGCAATAATCACCTCGTCCACATCGCCTTGAAGACGTAACATCAACTCCTTCAATTTAATATCAGCTGGACCGATACCGAGCATGGGAGAGATTGCTCCATGAAGCACATGATATACGCCATCATATTTGCCCGTCTTTTCATAAGCTGCCAAATCCCTGGGATTTTCAACAACCATGATTTGACGTTTGTTTCTTCCCGGGGCTGAGCAAATAGGACATAGTTCTTTATCCGTAAGTGTCAGACACTCTTTACAATAACGTATGTTCTTCTTTGCTTCCACCATGGAACTCGCTAGACCATTCACCTGCTCCTGGGGCATGTTAATAATATGAAATGCCAGTCTTTGGGCGGTCTTTGCCCCAATTCCGGGTAACCGTGACAGTTCCTCTATTAACTTGCTAATTTGCCTACTGTAATGATCCATTAGAACGGAAATCCTCCAAGACCGTTAAGACCACCGGTTACCTGGCTCATAACAGCAGAAGATTCCTCCTCCATCTGACGGAGAGCTTCATTGGTTGCTGCCACAATAAGATCCTCTAACATTTCTATATCATCGGGATCAACCACTTCTTTAGATAATTTAACAGAGGTAATCTCTTTCTTACCGGATACTTTAACCGTAACAGCACCGCCTCCGGCACTTGCTTCCCATTCCTTCTCTTCTAATTCCTTGGTTTTATCCTCCATCTGCTTTTGCATTCTCTGAGCTTGTTTCATCAGATTACCCATATTACCAGGAATACCTCCGCCTGGAAATCCACCTCTTTTAGCCATTCTATTATTCTCCTTTCAATCTTGGTTATTTTATAATTGATTCCAACTGCTGTTGTTTTACTTTATACCAATTGCAGTTAGTGTAGAACTTTATTTACTCATATTCGATGGGAACTTTAATTAGCTTAGAAAGGTCAACGACCTCATCCATACGCTCCTTTGATCTGTCTAAATATCTTACAGTAATTGATACCTGCTTTTGTATTAATTGTGCAAAGGTATCCTTAATTAGCTGCATATGGCTTTCTCTTTCTATCAAATCCTTATCTAGAGAATTCGTTACCACTATTTGCAATCCCTGATTACCATCAACACTTAAGGTTGCGCTATTTAGTACCGTTTGCAAAGAAGGAGCTTTTCTACTAATCTGGCTAATCACGCTCTTCCAGCTCTTTGCTGCTTCCTTCAAATCCTCCGGTAATGCCTCCGGTAGTATCACCGGCTTTTTTTCCTGACGTTGCGCCTGCCCTACCTCTGATGTAACTTTTGGTTCCGCATAACTTATGGGTACTCCCTGCTCCAGCTTTTGTTCCAAAGCACGGATTCGATCAAGAACAGAATCCATTCCTTGCTCCATCTCCGGCTTGCATAGCTTAATAAGAGCAATTTCTATCAGCACTCTCTTTCTGGAGGCATATCTGATTTGGTTGGATAAATCAGAAAATACCCGGATGTATCTCATGAGAGAGAGCTCATCCATAAGCGCTGCTTCCTTCTTAAGAATTTCTAAGTTCTCCGTGGAGATCTCAATAATCATATCGGAGACATCCTGTGTTGACTTTAACAAGAGTAAATTACGCAAATACCATATAAAATCGATGGTAAACTGTCCAAGTTCACGTCCGCCGCTTTCAATTTCTTCTAGTAACTTAATACAAGAGGAAACATCTCTATTACGTATATGTTCCAGAAGTCTTGCAAATACCTGTGTATCAACTGCTCCAAGTACCTCAAGCACATTATCATAGGTTAGTTTC
>JAEWEO010000100.1 GCA_023389295.1 Bacillota bacterium | reverse complement strand
CCTTGCTCGTCCACATGAAGATATCTTAACGGTTCTTTGGTATCAAAGCCAAAGTAATAATCGGATTGATCTTCAAAGGTATTTGTTGTGTTGGTATTGATAGGACAATTAAAACCAGGATGGCCACCTATGGAGAAGTACATAGTATCTTTCCCCTTATTTATGACTCTCCAATAGCAGGTGATTTTTTTTCCTTCCAGGCGATAACCAAGTTCGAGACAAAATTCAAAGGGATAGATCTTAAGTGTCTCGGCGGTGGAATTTAACCTAAACCAGATTTCCTCAGAAGTTTTATCAATTACCGTAAACACCATATCTCTTGCAAAACCATGTTGCATCATGGGGTAGGAAATTCCCTTATAGGTATAGGATTTGTCTTTTAGAACTCCTACAAAAGGAAATAATATGGGGGCATGACGTTTCCAATAGGTTGGGTCTGCATTCCATAGATATTCTATCTCTAGATTAGATTGAAAGATGGAGATCATTTCTGCACCTAATTCGTCAAATTGAACCGTTAAAAAATCATTTTTTAAAATATGAATCGACATATTTACCTCCGTATATTCATTTGTTCTTACCTATTCATTATTCGATAGGAAGAATTTTATCATATAACTACATTTATATCTATAAGAAGATATAAATAAAAATAATATTTCTACTTAGCAAGCAATTGATTTATAATTTCAAATCAGCGATTTATAATTTCATAAGAATTGTAACTTGACAATGGGCTAATGGGTGATATAATAAAAGAAAGTTAGTCGATTCAAAACTGAATTGATTATAAAACGTTGAAGAGACGAGTAATATGTAGCGCTATTCCAGAGAGAGATATGATTTGGTGAAAATATCTTATTAGTTAGCATATGAAAACTACCTCTGAGTGACCCCAATCCGGTCCGGTGATTCCGTTATCAATCAAATGAAGTGGGTGTAATACACCAAAAAGGGTGGAACCGCGACGTAGATGATACGCTCGTCCCTTTCGAATTACAGGATATGTAAGTCGGAAGTGATGAGTTTTTTTGTGCCATAAATGATACAATAAAGAATCATTTCCAAACAAATTTACAAAATATCATGTATTTTACTTGGTGTTATCATATGAAATTGGTCGCAATGAACGTTGGTTTTTAAAGCGACAGAAGGAGGATTTATGAAAATTACTTTAAAAGACGGCTCTGTAAAAGAGTACGACAAATCAATGACAGTATATGAAATAGCAGCTGATATTAGCGAAGGACTTGCAAGGATGGCATGTGCCGGAGAGGTAAACAACAAGGTGGTGGATCTACGTACCTTAGTGGAGGAAGATAGCGAATTAAATATAGCAACTTTTAACGATGAAGCAGGTAAAGCTGCTTACCGTCATACAACCTCCCATGTACTGGCTCAGGCTGTTAAAAGGTTATATCCGGAGGCTAAGCTTGCGATTGGACCTTCCATCGATACAGGATTTTATTACGATTTTGATGTACCTTCCTTAGATCGTGCTGCTTTGGACGAACTTGAAAAGGAAATGAAGAAAATTATCAAAGAAGGTGCCCAAATAACACGTTTTAGCTTACCACGTGAGGAAGCAATTGCTTTTATGCAGGAAAAAGGTGAGCCTTATAAGGTAGAGCTAATTGAGGATCTTCCGGAGGATGCAGAGATTTCCTTCTATCAGCAGGGTGATTTTGTTGATCTTTGCGCAGGACCTCACTTAATGAGCACAAAGAACATCAAAGCCTTCAAATTAATTTCTTCTTCCGGCGCTTACTGGAGAGGTTCTGAAAAGAATAAGATGCTTACCAGAGTATATGGTACTGCATTTACTAAAAATGCGGACCTTGATGAATATTTAGCACATCTGGAAGACATCAAAAAGCGTGATCATAATAAGCTTGGACGTGAAATGGGAATCTTTACAACCGTAGATGTTATCGGTCAAGGTTTACCGCTTCTTATGCCGAATGGAACTAAGATTATTCAAACACTTCAAAGATGGATCGAAGATGAAGAAGAGAGACGTGGTTATGTAAGAACCAGAACTCCTTTGATGGCTAAGAGTGACTTATATAAGATATCCGGACATTGGGATCATTACAAAGAAGGTATGTTTGTTCTTGGTGATGAGAAAGTGGATAAGGAAGTATTTGCACTTCGTCCTATGACTTGTCCATTCCAATACTATGTTTATAAGGCTAGTCAGAAGTCCTATCGTGATCTACCCCTACGTTATGGTGAAACATCAACCCTGTTCCGTAATGAGGATTCCGGTGAGATGCATGGATTAACCAGAGTTCGTCAATTTACTATATCCGAAGGTCATTTAATTGTTAGACCGGATCAGATGGATGAAGAATTCAAGGGTTGTTTGGACCTAGCTAGATATTGCTTAAGCACATTAGGACTGGAGGAGGATGTAACTTATCGTTTATCCAAATGGGATCCGAACAATAAGGAAAAATACATCGGTACAGCTGAAGTTTGGGAAGAGACACAGGGAAGAATACGTAACGTATTAATGGAGCTTGGAATTCCTTTTACAGAGGAAGAAGGAGAAGCTGCTTTCTATGGTCCGAAGGTTGATATCCAAGCTAAGAATGTATATGGTAAAGAAGACACCATGATCACAATACAATGGGATGCTATGATAGCTGAGCAATTCGATATGTACTATGTTGATCAAAATGGTGAGAAGGTTCGTCCGTACATTATTCACAGAACTAGCATGGGATGTTACGAAAGAACATTAGCATGGTTAATTGAGAAATATGCAGGTTTATTCCCGACTTGGTTATGTCCGGAACAGGTAAGAGTATTACCGATTTCTGAAAAATACCATGATTATGCAAATAAGGTTAAGGAAGAGCTGGCTAGAAACAATGTTCTTGTAACAGTTGATGAAAGAGCTGAGAAGATTGGATATAAAATCAGAGAAGCAAGACTTGACCGTATCCCTTACATGTTAGTAGTTGGACAGAAGGAAGAAGAAGAAGGTGTGGTATCTGTAAGAAGTCGCTACCTTGGCGATGAAGGTCAGAAGCCTTTAGATACTTTTGTTGATGAGATCTGTAAGGAAATCAGAACAAAAGAAATCAGAAAAATTGAAGTGAAAGAAAATAATTAAATTTTTTAGAAAGACCGGCACATTGAATGTGCCGGTCTTTTGCACATGACTCGCGAATTGTTTGCTAAGCTGAAATTCATGATTACATGATTCGCAAAATGTTTGCAAAGCAGAGATTTATAAAAATCTTGTTCAATCTTTCTTGAATTTTACTGCATGAGAAAATAAATAATTACAGATACTATATTAGAAAATCACTATCATTTGTGACTAAAAATGTATCGAGTTTAACTACATGGAATTGGAATAAATTAGAATTGTATCGTGGATGTGTCGTGTAAAGGGAGGACAATGGATATGACAAACAATAAAATGAAAAGTACGAAAAATCATAAAAAAGAGGATGGAACCTTTCATGCAAAACATGTAAAACATGATCCTCAAGGAGAAAGTGCTAGAGCGGTGTTTGGTTTAAGAGATAATGACCCATATGAAATAGACAAAAAAGCTGGAAGGTAAAAGGGTTTCATAACGTCAAAAGAGGATATATTAATTACTCTTTTGACGTTTTTTTAAGGAAAAAATTTGTAGATGTGTGAAAAAATCTCATGAATAGCTTTTTCTATAGACACTAGAGAGTTCGTGTTTTATAATAGATTGAATTGTCAGATTTGATAGAAATTTGTAATAATACCAAAAGAACTCTTTATCTATATCATGAGGTAGGTTACTTGTTTGGAGGCAGAGAAAAATAAATGAAAAGTATTAAAACCAAAGGAATGATCCTATCATTTTGCCTAATATCTTTAGCGATTCTGTCATTAGGTGTTAGCGTATATTATCGGTTTAAAACAATTTTTACCAATCAAATTAATAATGTTATCGTTACTATGGCTCAGGAATCAGCGGATCACCTTGGTAACTATATTAATCAATTTCTAAATCCACTGGTAAGTATTTCAAAACATGAGGATATTATATCAATGAATTGGGAGAAGCAAAAAGAAATACTATCCTCGCAGATTAATCCTGATTATAATGATATCGCAGTTGTTGATTTGAATAAAATAGCACATTATATGAATGGAAAGATCCTTGATCTAAGTGATCGGGACTATGTCAGAGATACTTTGAATGGCTCAATTACCTTTTCTGAGGTTATTATTAGCCGAAGAACCGGTGAAACGGTAATAATGGTTGGTGTTCCCATCATAAATCAAGGTAAAGTCGTGGGAGCTTTGACTGCAAGCTTGGATGTGAAGTTTCTACAGAAATATACACTCTCAAAAGGACATGGAGAATATGGTAGAGCTTATATCATAAGTGAAAAAGGAAGCATTATTTCAAAACCAAATAGTGAAAAATCCATAGATGTCTTTAATCTTTATAATCTAGCAAGCAATGACTCAAGATATCTTTCCTTTTCTAATTTTGTACAAAATAGCCATAATCAAAATTCCGGTTATGGCATTTATGAATTTGCAAACAGCAATATCATCATGGGATATTCTACGGTAAAGGAAACCAATTGGAGAGTTTACATAGGAACTTACGAGGATAATGTATATAACGAGTTAGTTGGTTTAAAAAGAATGATTATTTCCATTATGAGCGTAACACTCATTGGAAGCTTACTGATTGCATATTACTTTGTCGGAAGGTTTACAAAATCCATCATTGAGCTGGATCATTTATTCGAGCAAGGGGCGCGAGGAAATTTAACCATTCGTTTTCGCTCCAAATCAAAGGATGAGATTGGAAGAGTCGGAAATAGCTTTAATCGTATGATGGATAAAATTAAGAGCCTTACCCAATATGATCCATTGACTTCATTATTAAATCAGAATGTATTAGAAAAGGATGTTGAAAGCTTAGTACATAATGAACCAGATCAAGATTTTTCTTTGATTATGGTATCTATTGATAAATTCGGTTTTATCAATGAAACTTATGGATATGCTGTCGGTGACGTGATTCTATGTGAGATTGCAAGAAGAATTAGTACGATTATCTGTGACTCTGCGAAGCTTTATCGACTCAAGGGTGATAAGTTTGTAATTCTTTATAAAAATCAACAAAAGGATGATGATGTGACTCTCGAAGCTCAACATATTTTATTAGGTCTGAAGGAATGCTATTTTATTAATGATAAAATAATAAATATTAATTTAAACATCGGATTGTTCTTTCGGAATGAAAGTACAAGAGAGGAAGACCCCCTTAAGGCTGTTACTCAAGCTAAAAATTATGCCAAGCACATGGGAAGTAATCAAGTTCAAGTATTTGAACAAAAGATATCTAATAAATTGTCTATCATGAGTGAATTACAATCAGATATTATTTATGCATTAATGGAAAACCAGTTTTATCTGGTTTATCAGCCTTTGTTTTATTTGAACGATGAAAAAATAGCTGAGGTAGAAGCATTGATCCGATGGAATCATCCGAAGAGAGGTATCCTATATCCTGATAAATTTATTGATTTTGCTGAAAAGGCCGGTACCATTGTAAATATTGATCTATGGGTTCTTGAGACCGCATGTAAACAGTTGTCAAAATGGAAGAAGTCAAATCAGTCTCCTATTATATTATCCATTAATATTTCCTCAAAAACCTTTGAAACACAAAGTTTTATATCTGAGTTAGTTTCCATTGTAAATAAGTATGATATTGATCCGGTTCTATTACAACTGGAAATAACGGAGCGAATGGTAATAAAGAATGTGGAAGAGAGTATTTCTAAGCTTAATGAACTTCGTGCTATGGGAATACAGATTGCAATCGATGATTTTGGTATTGGATATTCTTCCTTAAGTTACATTGTACGATTACCTATAGACAGTATTAAGATTGATCGGTCATTTATTCAAAATATTAATAACAGCAGAGAAGCAAAAACCATTGTATCTACTATAATAAATTTGTGTAAAACCCTTAATTTACGAGTGATTGCGGAGGGAATTGAAAATTGCATGGAGTTAGATTATCTTAAATTAAACCAATGTGACATTGGACAGGGATATTATTTTTCCCGTCCGATTGATATTGTGGAGATTGAGGAAAAATTCGTAAATGAGGTTATAAAGATAGTAGAGTAATAGTAAAAATAAAATAATTATTTGGCATACTATCATATAAGGAGGTAAGCGATGAAAAACATTAAGAAAAACATAAAAAAAGTAAATGTATTATATCTAATCAAAGCAGGGCTTGGATCAGCCTTAGCGATTATTCTGGCTGACCGACTCGGTTTTATATATAGTCCCTCTGCAGGTATTATTACGCTATTAACGCTGCAAAATACAAAAAAAGAAACGATTTTGATTGCATTAAAAAGAGTGGAGGCCTTTATACTTGCGGTTATTATCACGTACTTTTTATTTACGAGTATCGGGTATACGCCAATTGCCTTTGGCTTATTTGTATTTTTGTTTGTTGCCGGTTGCATCTTATTTAAATTAAAAGATGGGATAGCAATGAACAGCGTTTTAATGACACATTTTCTGATTGAGCAGCGAATGGATGTTTCTCTATTTATCAATGAGATTGCACTACTCGCTATCGGTATGGGTATTGGTATAGCACTAAATTTATTAATGCCTAAAAATAAAGAGAAAATTAGAAGAGATCAAATTAAACTCGAGGAAGAAATTAAAATTACACTTAGGGGTTTGGCTGCTTTATTGAGAAAGAAGGATGCCTGCTTAATACAAGAAGATGGCCATAATATTCATTTGGACATGGAAGGAGAATGCAGTTGTGAAGCTGAGGTTAACTTTCATAAGCTGGATAAAATGTTGGAGGGTTTATTAAAAAATGCCTATGAGGAAGCTGATAACACACTCCGAAGCGATACTAGATATTTGGTATCTTATTTGGAAATGCGTAGACAACAGATGAATGTATTAAAGGATATTCAAGAAAACATTGAAAGCGTTCCGGTAATTTTGAAGCAATCCTTCCCCATTGCAGCATTTATAGAACATATCGCAGAATCCTTTCATGAACTTAACAATGTCGTTGATCTCTTTGAGGAATTAGAGGAGCTAAAGGAATTCTTTCGAAAAGATAATTTGCCACAGTCGAGAGAAGAATTTGAACACCGAGCGGTTCTATTTCAGGTTTTAAAAGAACTGGAATATTTTTTGCTAATAAAAAGAAATTTCATTTTAGAATTAAATGTTGAGAACATGGAAACTTACTGGTCATAATGCATCATTAAATCAGTATAAAATATCAACTTTATCACATAATAAAAAGGAGGAATTATCGAAATAATTCTTCCTTTTTTATTACATGATTCATTAGAGTCTGAGAAGCTGACATTTTTTTATACATGATCAAATAAAGTCTGAGAAACTGACCCTTTATGAATATGTTTAGATATCGTGTAAGTAAAATGAAGAATAAATTATTCTATACACCGTTCAACCTAAATTAAGACAGATTCTTAAGACAGGTTCTTGCGATTGGAGATTTTATAAGTACTTGATAAAGTTGAAGAAAAGAGGAGCAATACATGCAAACTAACGTAAATCAGGAGAATGATACTAGGGAAAATATGACCCGTGATGATAGTGAAAGAAAACAAGAGCAAACGCCACAAGAAGAGCAAGAAAAAGAAAAAGTAGTCAAAGAAAATGAAGATTTAAAAGATAAAAAAATAAGTGAATATGGGCAGACTGTATTAGAAAATGGAAAGAGAGAGCATAAGATACATTTACTATCCATCATTGGAGAGATTGAAGGACATGAGTGTCTTCCACAACATAATAAAACGACAAAATATGAACATGTATTACCACAATTAGCGGCAATTGAAGACAGTAAGGACATTGATGGCCTATTAATACTAATTAACACGGTGGGTGGTGACGTGGAAGCTGGCTTAGCCATTGCTGAGATGATTGCCTCATTAAGTAAACCAACGGTGACCTTGGTACTTGGTGGCTCCCATTCCATTGGTGTACCATTAGCAGTATCAGCAAATTATAGT
>JAEWEO010000063.1 GCA_023389295.1 Bacillota bacterium | reverse complement strand
ACGCCGCCAGCGTTCATCCTGAGCCAGGATCAAACTCTCATGTTTAAGTTTGAATCCAGTCAGATAAACGTTAGCCATTAACAATCCTAAGATTGTTTGTCAAGCATCCATTATCTTTACTGTTTTTAGGTTGTATTAATACTTTCGTATCAATACGGTTCGTTGATTTGTCATCGCTGACATATCTTAATGAAAATCTATTCTGTACTCTTTCGAATACATTTCGAAGCACATGTGGCACTTCGAATTTTTTAGAATTTTCAGGGTTGTTTTACTGTTCAATTATCAAGGTTCAATGCTTTGTGTTTCTTGCGTTTCGCTGTGTCTCGCGACTCAGCTTTGATATCTTATCACGCTTTCACACTCTTGTCAACTACTTTTTTAAAATTTATTTTTTCTTTTTTTGTGACTTATTTTATCTAAAAAAGTAGAACGGAGAAAGAGGGATTTGAACCCTCGCGCCGCTATTAACGACCTACTCCCTTTCCAGGGGAGCCCCTTCAGCCTCTTGGGTATTTCTCCATAAGGATGACATCGTTTTTATATAAGAACAAACTTCAACTTGTCCATAATGTCTACATTTGTTCTAACGGAGAGAGTGGGATTCGAACCCACGGTTCCTTGCAGAATCACTGGTTTTCAAGACCAGCCCCTTAAGCCTCTCGGGCATCTCTCCAAACATCGCTTTGCTAGTATACCATCTTAAATATCATGTGTCAAGAGGTTTTCTTTTATTCTTTTCAGAATTGTTTGTGTTATATATTATATTCACACAATATCTGGTTTATAATACGCTCTGCTAGCATTAAGTCCTCTGGTGTTGTGAGTTTTATGTTATGATAATCACCAAGAATTATTTTGACCGGCTTCTTTTGATATGCCTCATACACCATAGCATCATCTGTGATACCAAGCTTTTCTTTCTCTTTCTCCTGATAGAATTTCTCATAGGCATCCTTAATAGAAGAGAAGATAAAAGCTTGGGGTGTCTGAGCAGACCATAAGGTATTACGATTTGGTGTTGCAGTAATAAAACCACTAGCATCTGCCACTTTAATAGTTTCCTTTACGGGAGTCCCTAAAATACAGGCTTTATCCACTACTACCCTGTTTATTACTTCTTGTATTAGTTTCTGGGATATAAATGGTCTAGCTCCATCATGTATTAGGACATAATCCGTAGTTCCAACTTCCATCAAAGCCTTAAATACTGAGTCGTATCTCTCATTTCCACCTTCAATCACTTTCGTAACCTTCTTAAATTGATACCGTTTCACAACTTCTTCCCTGCAATATTCAAGTTGCTCTTCACCTGTAACTAGTATGATCTCATCAACATTACTATCCTCGAAAGCCTTTAGTGAATAATATATAACAGGCTTATCCTTTAGGGTAAGAAATTGCTTCGCTATCTTAGTATTCATCCGTCTTCCCTGACCAGCAGCCAAGACAATCGCAGTTATCTTCACATCCATAGTTAAACTCAATCCCATCCGTTCTTATCTTTCACCGATCTTTAGATTTGGAACCGCATTCAAATCCAATCCGGATCTAGTACCGTTTAAATATTCATAGTATGCCGCCGTACCTATCATTGCTGCATTATCCGTGCAAAATATAGGTGAAGGATGATAGAACATCAGCCCTTTTACCTTACATGCACTTTCCATAGCTGCTCTTAAGGAAGAATTGGCTGCTACTCCTCCGGCAAGGGCCACTTTCTTCATTCCGAAATCTTTTGCTGCCAGCATGGTTTTTGTTACTAATGCATCAATAACCGCCTCCTGAAAGGAAGCTGCAATGTCAGCGTGGTTCATTTCTTCTTTTTTCATTTCACAAGAGTTAATATGGTTCAAAACTGCAGATTTTAAACCACTAAAACTAAAATCATAGGGTGCACCTTCTATATGAGCTCTAGGGAATTGTATCGCTTTCCCATTTCCTTCTTTTGACAGCTTATCTATCTTGGGACCACCGGGATATCCGAGGCCAATTGCACGAGCGACCTTATCAAAAGCCTCTCCTGCAGCATCATCTCTGGTTCTCCCTATAATCTCATATTTACCATATTCTTTTACAAGCACTAAATGTGTATGGCCTCCCGATACGATAAGACATAGGAAAGGAGGTTCCAAATCCTTATTTTCTATATAATTTGCAGAAACATGTCCTTCAATATGATGTACTCCAATTAGCGGCTTCTTCGTTGCAAAGCTAATTGCTTTTGCTTCTGCTACGCCTACCAATAATGCTCCTACAAGACCCGGTCCATAGGTTACACCAATGGCATCAATATCCTCTAATGTCGTATTCGCTTCTACTAATGCCTCTTCAATCACTTGATTTATTTTTTCTATATGTTTACGCGATGCAATCTCAGGTACAACTCCTCCATAGAGCTTGTGCAGCTCAATTTGGGAAGATATTACATTGGATAAAACTTCTCTTCCATTCTTAACTACTGCTGCCGCCGTCTCATCACAGGAGGTTTCAATTGCTAGTATTGTCAAATCTTTTGTCATAGTTTCCTCCATGATATCACATAGGATATCTCAAATCATTCATCCTCTTTGGGAGCATACTCCCATCCTAGAATTTTCCATTTCTTACTTTCATCCTGTCGCAGTAATACCTTCCAAGTTTCTTTGAATTTAGAATTCTCTTGAATGGTATAAGAAACATAATTAACAGCATATTTGATACCGTCTATTTCCTTCTGCTGCTCCTGATCTTTATTTACTAATAAATAATTAGTTATTTTTCTATCTTTTTCTTTCCACGTGGCAACTTCTGTATAGAGATTATTTAAATAAGTATCCTCCGGATTATTCTCAAGGAGCTCCTCATCATATAGTTCTCTTATTTTAATTGCCAATTGTTTAATCTCATCATCTGTTGAATCGTTATAAATTTTCTTCATTATCCGTGCAAAAGTCTTGGTCACTTCACGAGGAGTTTCAGGATAATAGTTCTCAAAATCCATCTGAATTATTTTTTCAAATTCTGTGAGATTTTCAACAGACGAAGTATCTGTTATGGGGTCGGTACGGTTAACCATATAATAGTAGAACGTTAATATAATAATTGCAAATAATATCATAACACCAATTGTAGTTGTTGTTCTTTTTTTCCCTTTGCCCATACCGTTTCCTCCTTATTCTATAGTTATTCGTCTTTATCAAATTCTAACGTGATACTTTTTCGATCCTTTCCGATCTTTGTATTTGCAAAAATACGTTTTGCATCACCAACAAAATCTTCCGGACGAATAAGTGAAGGGCTATAATGTGTCAACCACAGTTCATTAACCTCGGCTTCCTTCGCAAGTTTTGCAGCCTCACAAAATGTCATATGCTTATACTCTCTTGCCTTTGTATCTTTCTCATTTTCTCCATACATACCTTCACATATAAATAAATCGGAATGTTTTGCATTTTCCATTATACCTTTTGTTGGTCTTGAGTCAGTACAATAGGTTAATTTTATTCCTTTACGCTCCGGTCCAATTACCATATCTGGAGTATACGTAATATCACCATCAACAATGGTGTCTCCTTTTTGCAGACGATTCCAGAACTTTTGAGGCACCTTATGCTCTAAAGCCTTTTCAGTATAAAACCTTCCGCCTCTTCGAATCATAATACTATATCCATAGCAGATAACATTATGCTTTACCTGAAATGCCTTAATTTGATATCCGTTCAACTCAACTATCTCTTCCGATGATGTCAACTCTATAAACTTTAATTCAAAGGGCAGTTCGGGTGCAATTACTCTTAGTGCATTCACTACACGTTCTAACCCTCTAGGTCCAATTAGTGTTACCGGCTCGGTTCGTTCTGCATTACCCATGGACAGTAATAATCCAGGTAAACCACTAATATGATCTCCATGATAATGCGTAAAGCAAATAATATCAATAGAGTGAAAGCTCCATCCTTTTTCTCTGATAGCTATCTGCGTACCTTCACCACAATCGATCAATAAACTGCTGCCATTAAATCTCGTCATCAATGAGGTCAACCATCTGCCGGGTAGTGGCATCATACCACTTGTTCCCAATAAACATACATCTAACATTTATAAACCATGCCTTTCTTTCCTTCAGTTTCAATATCATTTTATCACAGTTTTCACATTCAATTAAGCATGTATACAATATTTTAACAGTATTTTCTACTGTTTGTCCAGACATTTATGCTTACACACCTTTCTACCGGTACGATAGACGTTAAAAGGAGCCGACCTAAGGCCAACTCCTTCTGCTTACATTATTTCAAGTTTCTTTTTTACTTCAACAGGAATTTTGAATTTTGATACAATTCTTTCATAACAATCTTCACACAGATTGAATTGATGCACTTCCGTATCTCTCTTAGAAAAGTAGCCCCATTCTTTCGAAGCTTCAAATGCATCCTCCTTCAGGATTCCATTTTCTACCTTCAGTTCCTTTCCGCAGCAATTGCACTTTAGCGGAATGTCCCCATTCTTATTAACGTTAACTACTCTTTTCACGTTTATCCCCTCCTGATATTTGCATGCATATCGCTCTTAGGATTATTATAGTCTGAAATCGATCATTTTTATAGTGGTAATTACTGTATCGGCTTCAACCACATAATAACAGCATCTTCTTTTGGCTTGGTATAAAAGTCCTTACGGATTCCCGCTTGTTCGAATCCTAAGGCTTCATATAATCCGATTGCCGCCACATTGCTAGCGCGAACCTCCAGGGTGAAGGAGGTAATCCCCCTACTTTCAGCTTCTTTCAGAAGTGTTTTAAGCATTTGATGGCCTATCTTATTTCTACGAAACCTATCCTTTACTGCTACATTATAAATATAACCTTCTCCGGCAATACCCCAGTAACCACAATAACCTGCAATTTCTCCCCCAAACTCAGCAACTAAGTACCCATTCTTAGCTTCCTGCAACGCACTTAAAAAATCCTTCTTACTCCAGGGTTCAGAAAAGATTTCCTGTTCGATCAAACTAACCTGTTCCAAATCCTCTTGTGTCATTTTACGAATTACCATCCAGCCAATTCCTCCATTTTACTAAAAATCTGTTAAGATAGGCGTTCGGCACGTTCTCTCTCTGCTTGGGAAAGTCTTAAATAAACCGGTTCATGCTCCGTTGCTGTTTCCATCCAACTATTATTGTAGTATTTTATACCAAGAGCTCCCAAGGCTCCTGCTCTCTGCCTGTTTAGATGTAAAGGTGCAAAGCTTAGAGGAACCTTCACATTCTCTTTTAATATTGTCTCATAAGCAGTACTTCCGTCCCCTAAAAAGATTACTTCACGTTCCATATGATTAATACGCTCCACGATCTCTTCAACGGCTATTGCTGTCTGGGGAAGTAGAATTTTCATATCATTTTGTTCAAACTCATATAATCCAGTATATACTTGATTTCTTCTTGCATCCATCATCGGACAAATCAGCTTATTGGTTCCATATAAATTATAAGCCAGCCCATCCAGCGTCGGTATGGGAATAATGGGCTTTTTTAGCGCCAACCCAAGTCCTTTCGCTGTTGCTGATCCAATTCTAAGTCCTGTAAAGGATCCGGGGCCTGCCGCTACTACTATTGCATCCACCTCCGCTAGATCAAGTTCCACCATTTTTGTAATCTCATCCAGCATTGGAAGTAATGTTTGTGAATGTGTTTTCTTAAAATTAACGGTATACTCCGCCAACATTGCTTCTTCAGAAACAATTGCTACTGAAGCAACAAGGCCTGAGCTATCAATCGCCAATAACTTCATATTTTCCTCCATTCCTGCGCTTATTATAAGCACACCGATAGCTTGTACCAAGGATTTCATAGACACAATCTTAATAAGAGAAAGTATCCATAATTATTTCTTACTTCCTCTTAAGAATCTCCATACTATTGAATTTGCTCTATCATTATGGCTCTATAATCAAAGCCCTTCGAAAGCTCCTTACTAATTCTTACGATGAACCGTTTTTTAGGTAGTAGTTCTTCTATAAGCTCTGCCCATTCCACGAGACATACGCCCTCACCATAAAAGTAATCTT
Organism: Bacillota bacterium; assembly: GCA_023389295.1. Lineage (GTDB taxonomy): Bacteria > Bacillota > Clostridia > Lachnospirales > Lachnospiraceae > Mobilitalea. Next base: position 18,242 of record JAEWEO010000063.1, on the reverse strand, counting down.
CATATCCGATTTCCTCCATTTCCTCTATATCCCCTATGCGATATACGTCGAAATGGTAAAAAGGCATCCGCCTACCTTCATATACTTGTACTATGGTAAAGGTTGGGCTGCTTACTGCTTCTTCTATCCCCAATCCTTTCGCAAAACCTTGAGTAAATACGGTTTTACCAACACCCAAATCCCCACTCAGGCAAAAAAGATCCCCTTTTTTCGCCTCCATACCAAGCTGATATCCAAGGCGGAAGGTATCCTCTGCACTAAAACTATCTATCTTCATGTATATTCCTCTTTTATAATTTCTTTTTGTAAGAACATTACCACATCATATATTCCTTGCTTATTATCTACCTGCGTTTGTTTTTCTCTTAAGTACCTTTATTAATCGGAAATATTATAGCAGATATTAATAAAAAAAGATAGAGCTTCTTTGTTTCATCAAACAAAAGAAGCTCTCTATATCTATTTCTTATCTCGTATTTCTAATTCTCTCTATTTATACTCCTTAAATTATGAGTGATATCCTTTAATAATTCCTCTTACATGTTTGTATAATACTGCTGTTATGATAGATACCGATACACCTTTAATTAAATTAAAAGGTACTACAGCTAATAATACAAATGTCCATAAACTGTTAATATTAGGATTAACAGCCGTTCCCATAGACACTAACCCCTCGATGGGCATATGAAATAACGTTGCATAAGTAGGCAGTAATAAATAAGCATTTAGCAAACACCCAGCTAACGTAAAAGTTAAAGTACCAATCACCATACCTAAGATTGCTGATTTTTTAGTTCTCTTTATATGATAGATAATTGCACTAGGAACTACTAAAGAGCACCCTACTATTAAATTAGCAAACTCTCCCACAAAAGCTGTATCTGTCCCATTGATCAGTAAGTTCAATAATATTTTAATTAGTTCAATTATAACACCTGCTACAGGCCCTAAAGCAAAGGCTCCTATCAGTACCGGTACCTCACTAAAGTCAATCTTATAAAAACTGGGAGCAAACCACAACGGGATATCAAATAACATTAAAACTACCGATATGGCCGATAATAAGGATATTGTTGTTAACCCTCTCGTTGATAGTAGGCTTACTTTCTTGTTGTCTTCAAACACTTTTACATTACTTGTTTGATTCATTACTTTCATAATCATTCTCTCCTTTTAATTACAAAGGAAATTCTTTGGGTGTAGCGCAGGCTATAAGTGTTTCTTATGTTATTATGATTAGATAAAAAAATCCCCGATTTTAAGTACGTTAAAATCGGGGTATCATCAATTCTAATTATAATAATTGTTCTTATAATTCTGCTTTTCTTCTCTCATCCAGACTTTACTGTCGGTTTTGGAATTACACCAAATCATTCTTTCATGAATCTCATGTAAGAGTCGCGGACTTTACCGCCGGGCGGGAATTTCACCCTGCCCCGAAGATTTTACCTTTATTTAATTTTTACAACCTCATCATACAACAACTACTCAATGCTGTCAATATATCAGTTCTTTTTTATAATAATATTATATGTCTTTTTGGTGTAAGGTTTCATAAATTACCAAAGACAAAATCTTTTAACACTCCAAAAGCCTCTCTGATGTAGTAATTTAGGTTTAATATTTGATCCGTAGGTGCCGCTAATCCTTGGACACTTGTTAATCCTTGTTTTCTAGCGATACTAACAGAGCGAAATACATGGAAACCATTGGTTACAATCGCTACGGTGGCATTTTGATCTCTAAGAAGTTCTTTGCTAAAACGAATGTTTTCATCCGTATTAGTGGATTGATCCTCCATCATTATTCGTTGCTCTTCTATTCCCTTCGTCATAAGATACTTTTTCATGGCTTCTGCTTCCGATATATCTTCGCCGTATCCTTGACCTCCTGATACGATTACCATGGTATTAGGATTATGAAGTAAATACTCCGTTGCAGTATCCAGCCTTTTCTTTAAGCTTTTTGAGACGGTGGTTCCTCTCACCTGCGCTCCTAACACTATTAGATAGTCTCTATTTGGTTCGGCCTCCTTACTGGAATAGTAGATAATCGTTCCTTCTAATACAAGAAAACAACATACTCCGAGGGTTACGACAAGAAAAAATAGATTTCTTAAGCCTGTTGGGATTTTAATCGGATGAACGTTTAGATATCGGAACATAAAGCTTAATATAAATAAGCCAATACTAGAACTGATCCAAAACCAAGCGAACGCTGTTCCAATTCCCGCATAGGCAGTAATAATAATATAGTACAATAAGCATAATATACCAAGCCCGAGGCATATTCCGAATAAAACGTTCATAACCGATCTACCTTTCTTCTGGCGGACAACTTTATAATTTCATTGTTAACTGAATTCTCTTTTTGCCAAGATCTACACTCATAACCTTAACTTCAACTATATCACCAACGCTTACCACATCCAAAGGATGCTTTACAAATTTTTTATCTGAAAGCTGTGAGATATGAACTAAACCATCCTGATGCACACCGATATCTACAAATGCACCAAAGTCAATTACATTGCGAACCGTTCCCTTTAAGATCATTCCTTCGGTTAAGTCTTTCATTTCTAAAACATCGGTTCTAAGAATTGGTTTTGGCATTTCATCTCTAGGATCTCTTCCTGGTTTCTCCAGTTCCTTAATAATATCTGTAAGAGTTATTTCACCGATTCCCAACTCTGCGGCTAATTTATGCTTATCTTTTATCTTTTTACCAATTGTAATAATATCTTTTGAATCTTCCATCGTAGCTACCGATGATGCTTTTTTGCCTGCTTCCTCCATAGGTGCAAGGACTTCTCCACTACCAACTGCTGCCGCCAAGGCTTTACCAAATGCAGTATTCTGGGTTTTAACCATAATGGTCTGTTTTTTATTCTGAGGTTTAGCGGTTTCTCTTTTGGCCGGTTCCTGATTCTTCTGCTGCAATGCCTTTGCCTGAATATCCTTCACATCCTCCAAGGTAAGTCCTAACTTTGTAAGAAGTGACTTCGTTGCTTCATAGGATTCAGGATGAACACCGGAAGCATCCAGAGGGTTGTCCCCATCTAAGATACGCATGAAGCCCGCACATTGTTCAAAAGCCTTCGGTCCCAGTTTTGATACTTTAAGCAATTCATTACGATTACGGAATCTTCCATTTTCTTCACGATAAGCAACAATATTCTTGGCGATCACTTTACTTACACCGGATACATGCTCCAGTAGAGATGCGGATGCTGTATTTAAATCCACACCGACCTTATTAACACAATCCTCAACCACGCCAGATAATACCTCGCCCAGCTTCTTCTGGTTCATATCATGCTGATACTGGCCAACACCGATGGATTTTGGATCAATCTTTACTAACTCTGCCAAGGGATCTTGTAGTCTTCTTGCTATGGAAGCTGCGCTTCTTTGTCCCACATCAAAGTTCGGGAACTCCTCTGTTGCTAATTTACTAGCTGAGTACACGGAAGCTCCTGCTTCATTTACAATAATATATTTTAAAGGTTTTTTAATTTCTTTTAGCAACTCTACAATAACCATCTCCGACTCTCTGGATGCAGTACCATTACCTACAGAAATGAGTGTGATATTGTATTTATCAATTAATTTCTTTAGAACAACCTTCGCTTCCTCTACTTTATTTTGAGGTGCTGTAGGATAAATAACTACCGTATCGAGTACTTTTCCAGTTGTGTCTACTACAGCCAATTTACAACCGGTACGAAATGCAGGGTCCCAGCCAAGTACTACCTGTCCGGCAATGGGCGGTTGCATTAGAAGCTGTTCCAAGTTCTTGCCAAACACTTTAATCGCCCCGTCCTCTGCTTTTTCTGTAAGATCGTTACGAATCTCTCGCTCTATGGCGGGTGCAATAAGTCTCTTATAGCTATCTTCAATAGTTGCTTTTAATACATCCTTCGTATTTTTATTCTCATTTGTAATAATCTTTGTTTCGAGATAGCGAAGAATTCGTTCCTCTGGAGCTACTATTTTCACTGTAAGAACCTTTTCATTCTCTCCACGGTTAATTGCTAATATTCTATGTCCTGCAAGTTTTTCGATGCCTTCTTCAAAATTATAATACATCTCATATACGGATTCTTGCTTTTGATCCTTAGCTACGGAGGTCAGTTTTCCTTCCTTTATGGTGACCTCACGAATATAACTACGATATTCTGCTTCGTCTGAAATATCTTCCGCTATGATATCCATTGCTCCTGCAATTGCTTCCTGGGCAGTTTTCACTTCCTTTTCTTCCGATATATAATTTTCTGCCACCTGCTCTAAAGGCTCCATTGTTTCTTGTGTACGTATCAAAATAGCCAAAGGTTCCAGCCCTTTTTCTTTCGCAATCGTAGCTCTTGTTCTTCTCTTCGGACGGTAAGGACGGTACAAATCCTCCACTACTACCAAAGTAGCTGCTGCCAGAATCTGTTCCTTTAACTCCGGTGTCATCTTCCCTTGTTCTTCTATACTACTAATTACCTGTGCTTTTTTATCCTCAAGATTTCTTAAGTATTGTAATCTTTCATGTAAATTTCTAAGCTGCTCATCATCTAAGGAACCGGTTGCTTCCTTACGATATCTAGCAATAAACGGTATTGTATTTCCTTCATCAATTAATTTTACCGTTGCCTCCACTTGTTCCAGACGTATCCCTAACTCTTCTTTTAACTGCTTTAAAATATCCATGTAATTATACTCCTTAAATCAGATTAACAACATAATTTGTATATTAGAATAAAATTATGTTGTTATAAATAAGATAAAAAACAAGCCAACTTACTTGTCTCAAATCAACTATACTTTGTATGTAATAATAACATTGGAAGCCTTGAAAATCAACAATAATCCTTATTTTGGTCCTATTGACGGATATGATCACTATTCTCACCGGAGGCATCTTTTTCTGCAGTAGCTGCCCATGAACAGGAACACGTATCAAATGCAATCATTGAAGGCAGCTTTTTAAAAGGAATGTATATTAATTCTGTCGCATAATTTTTGATAAAATAAGGCTTTCCTTTGTCCGCAAGACAGAGGAAAGCCTTTTTTTAAGCCATTGATTTATAACTCGTCATTTATGAAGATATTTTCTTTTTTATGCTAATGATAATAAGAATTTTTCATGTACTGCATTCATAGCCTTATCAACATGTGCTTCATCAATTAATACCGTAACTCTGATCTCTGAAGTAGAAATCATCTTAATGTTAATGCCAACATCATAAAGTGCTTCAAACATTTTCGCAGCAACACCTGCATTTGACATCATTCCTGCACCTACGATGGATACCTTGGCAACATCTTTCTCAACATCAACCTTCTGACACTTTAAACTTCCCTGACGATGTCTCTCTAATATCGCAACTGCCTCGTCCACATCATCTGCTTTTATAGTAAAGCTGATGTCCTTTGTTCCATCTCTTCCAACTGATTGAAGTATAATATCAACGTTAATATCATGATTTGCTAAATGATTAAATAATTTGAAAGCCACTCCCGGCTGATCGTCTAATCCAATAACAGCAATGCGGGCAGTATTCTTATCACAAGCCACACCACTTACAAGCATTTTTTCCATTTTTACTTCCTCCTTAACAACAGTACCCTCTGAATTATTTAGACTGGAACGAACAACTAATTGAACACCATATTTTTTTGCCATTTCTACAGATCGATTATGAAGTACACCTGCACCCAAAGAAGCAAGTTCCAGCATCTCATCATAGGTGATTTCATCCAATTTTCTAGCAGTACTAATAACTCTTGGATCACCTGTGAAGACACCATCTACATCCGTATAAATCTCACATGCATCTGCTCGAAGCGCTGCTGCAAGTGCGACTGCCGTTGTATCAGAACCGCCTCTTCCAAGGGTTGTATAGTCGTCAAATTTATTTACACCCTGAAAACCTGTCACAATTACAACTCTTTTATTTTCCAGTTCGTTATGAATTCTTTCTGTATCAATTCTCTTTATACGAGAATTTCCATATACAGATGTTGTATGCATTGCTACCTGATATGAATTTAAGGATACTGCAGGAACTCCCAAAGTATCAAGTGCCATTGCCATTAAGGATACGGATACCTGTTCTCCGGTAACCACGAGCATATCCAGTTCTCTTTTTGATGGGTTTGGATTGATATCTTTTGCTTGAGCTAACAAAACATCCGTCTGCTTACCCATTGCTGACAAAACCACTACTACCTCGTTGCCCTTTTTATATTCCTCTGTAATTCTTCTGGCAACATTAAAAATTCTTTCCTTATCGGCAACGGAAGTGCCACCGAATTTCTTTACTATTAACATAGCTGCCTCCTACTCACTAAGTTTACGCACAGATCTACTGCGATTGTATTTAAGCTTAACTCCTATGTAACATTAAGCTATTTTTTCTCATTTAGCAATAAGTTTGTTAATAACAGTATATCCTTCTAAAACTACATTGCCACTAGCTTTTGCTTCAGCTTCATTATATTTCCATAAATTATTCTGCTTCGCTGTACTATCATATAGAAGATAGGGAACCGGATCGCTCGTATGTGTTCTACAACGGATGGGTGTCGGATGATCCGGCATAACCAGCATGCGATAATCCATACCGGATTGTTCCATCGCCTCCATTACTAAGCGAATTACTCTTTGGTCCAGGTACTCGATGGCCTTCACCTTATTTCCTATATTTCCTTGATGCCCCATTTCATCCGGAGCTTCAACGTGGACATATACAAAATCATAATCCTCTTCAAGAAGTACCTTAACTGCAGCTTCCGCCTTCCCCTCATAGTTAGTGTGAAGGGTTCCATCTGCACCGGGAACTTCAATCACCTTCATTTTAGCACCCACAGCAATTCCTTTTAGTAAATCAACCGCAGAAATCATTGCACCCTTTAAATTCATCTTATCTTCAAAGGAGGTGAGAGCCGGCTTCGTTCCTGCACCCCAGAACCATAGGGAATTCGCTTTGTTCAGTCCCTTTTCCTTCCTAGCCACGTTTAATGGATGATTGTTTAAAATATCATAACTTTTCTTCATCATGAGTTTTAAATCCTCTTCCATCGGTAAATATTCTCCTATCACCTTACCTAGGATATCATGGGGCTGGCTAAGATCTACCACCTTTCCCTTCTCCCATATGGTAAGATGACGATAGCTAGTACCTACATAAAATTTGTAAATGTCATTTTCCAGCTCTTTTCTAACAACTTCAAGTAGTATCGCAGCATCTTCTGTCGAGATTTCTGAGGAGCTATGGTCTAGGATCCTTTGTTCTTCATAAGGCTTATCTTCTTCCGTGAGTGTTACCAGGTTACAACGGATTGCGATATCGGATGGCTTCATATCAACGCCGATACTAAGTGCCTCCAGAGGAGAACGTCCCGAATAATAAATTTTGGGGTTATAGCCCAGCACAGCCAGGTTTGCTGTATCACTTCCGGGTTTCATTCCTTCCGGAATAGTATAAGCAAGACCCAGCTCGGACCATTTTGCTAACAAATCCATGCTGGGTGTATTTGCTACCATAAGCGGAGTTTTATTTCCCAACTCCAAAAGCGGTTCGTCGGACATACCATCGCCCAGAATAACAATGTATTTCATATTGTCAAGTCCTTTCCTCTACAAGTGAATAACAAATGAATTGACACTCCAATTCATTTGTTAAAAATTCTAAATCTATTAAAATCTTACTCGAATTACACTTAAGACTTCCGGTAACAATTTAGTTTTATCTTTCATTTCCTGTTCGGAGGTATTGGAAGTAATGAATGCAAGTTCACCGTCAATGCCATCCACTAGAACCTCTTCTACTTCACCAAACAGTTCCAACACTTGTTCTTTTATCTTGGCAGAATCTCCGGCAACTCGGATAAAGAATCTTTGTTTAACCTGATCAATATTCGTTAACTCTAATTTCTTGCTACTCCAGATGGTCCAGATGTTTTTGCCTAAATGCTTTGCCGCATCCACTACATCAGCTACTACTGCACTTGCCGTAGGTAATTTTCCTGCACCGCTTCCGTAGAACATCACATCTCCAATAACGTTGCCTCTAACAAAAATTCCGTTGAAAACATCGTTTACACTATAAAGCGGATGGTTTGCTTTTATCATAACAGGTGCTACCATTGCATATACATGATCATCTTCACGAATACTGGAAGCAAATAATTTAATTCTTGCTCCCATTGCCTTTGCATAGGAAATATCCTTTTTTGTAATCTTTGAAATTCCCTCTGTATAAATATCCTCAAAATCTACCTGCATGCCGTATGCAAGTGATGATAATATTGCTATCTTTCTACATGCATCATGTCCTTCAACATCAGCAACGGGGTTACGCTCCGCATATCCTAGCTTTTGCGCATCAGCTAATGCCGTATTAAAATCTAAACCTTCTTCGCTCATTTTTGACAAAATGTAATTGGTGGTCCCATTTAGGATACCAGTTATTTCTACAATTTCATCTGCAGTCAAAGACTGATTAAGAGGACGTATAATTGGTATTCCGCCACCAACACTTGCTTCAAATAAAAAGTTCTGATCATTCTTTTTTGCTATTTTTAAGAGCTCAGCTCCATGCTTTGCTACCAGTTCCTTATTGGAGGTAATTACACTCTTGCCCTTTAAAAGCGCTGACTTAACAAAAGTATATGCAGGCTCAACGCCTCCCATATGTTCGCAGACAATCAAAACTTCAGGATCGTCCAAAATGATATTGATGTCATGCACAATTTTATCCTTAACCGGGTCATCCGGAAATTCTCTAAGATCTAATATATATTTTACATTGATCTGATCTCCGGCTCTTTTTGTTATACTATCACCATTAGTATTAAGTACCTCAACTACACCGGACCCAATGGTGCCGTATCCTAAGACTGCTATATTAATCATTGATGCTCCTCCATTCCTGCTGCAAATAATCTATTTAGAGAGGTTTTTCCTATCTACAAGATAATTCATATAGAAATTAATCCATGGATATAATCCATGGAAATTTCAGAGAATATTATGTATTGGTATCTATTCTCTCGATACCAGTTTTACATAGTGAATACCATCCATGCTCTCGATTGCCTCCATAAGTGCTGAAGTTGTATCCGTCTGTGGTGATATTTCTATACTTAAGGTCAATACCGCGATTCCATTCACAGGTATACTTTGATGAATGGTTAAAATATTTGCCTCATACCTTGCCACCTGGTTAAGAACCTTGGACAACAGTCCCGGCATATCATCCATTTGTAACATGAATGTGATAGTTTTTCCTCTTGTATTTTCATAGAAAGGAAAAATGTCATCTCTATATTTATAAAATGAACTCCTGCTTATCTCAACTGCATCTGTTGCTTCCTGAACGGTCATAACTCTTTCTGAATCAAGAAGACGCTTTGCCTCAACTACTTTTAACAGCACCTCCGGCACAGCCTTTTTCTTTACAATAAAATACTTATCTCCATTCATAATTTAAGAACCTCCTGCGGTCATAAATGCAAGTTCCAGTATATAACCTCTTATATTGTATGCATAACAAATACAATTGTCTTTCATAGGAAGATATACTATCATATAATTTGCTAAAATGCAATACGATTTTAGAATCTTGCAACTAAAAAAAACAGTTTTGTTACTTATGCTTGTTTCACAAGGATAAGTATAACATTTTTTGTATAAAAATTAAATTGATAAGTTGAAAGCTGCCATTTCAAAATGGCAAAGTTAAAGATGAAGTAAGTTCTTTCACGTTAACTTTCCAAATGAAATTGCAGCTTAATATTATTCAATGTCCTATAAAATTTTTGATAAAAATTCTATTGATCTTGGATGAGTTGGGTTTTCAAAGAATTCCTCCGGGGTGTTTTGCTCCACAATCTGCCCTTCATCCATGAAAAGTACACGAGTAGCTACCTTCTTAGCAAATCTCATCTCATGTGTTACCACTACCATAGTCATTCCATCGTTAGCAAGCTGCTCCATTAAATCAAGTACCTCACCAACCATCTCCGGGTCTAGCGCTGAGGTTGGCTCATCAAATAACATTACATCCGGATTCATAGCAAGAGCCCTTACAATTGCAATACGTTGCTTCTGACCACCGGACAACTGATTTGGATACGCATTTGCTTTCTCTGTTAGTCCAATTCTCTTTAATAGCTCCATCGCTTTTTCTTCTGCCTGCTGTTTATTCATCATTCCCAATTTTACCGGAGCAAGAGTAATATTTTCAATAACTGATAAGTGAGGAAAGAGGTTAAACTGTTGAAAGACCATTCCCATTTTACAGCGTATTTTATCTATTTTTGCTTTCTTATCCGTAATATTAGTTCCTTCAAACCATATCTCCCCTTCTGTTGGAACCTCTAAAAGATTTAGGCATCTTAAGAATGTCGATTTGCCGGAGCCGGAAGGTCCAATTACTACAACTTTTTCTCCTTTATGGATTGTTTCATTGATACCTTTTAGCACCATATGATTACCGAAGGCTTTTTTTAAATTTTTAGTTGCGATCACTTCTTGCCAACCTCCTCTCAAATATTGCTAACAGCTTCGTTAATCCCATAACCATAATCAAATAGCAGATGGCAGCGATCACTAATGGAGGGAGAATATCCCATGTTCTTGAACCTACAAACTGTGCCATCTTTAACAAGTCTGATACCGCAATAATACTTACTACTGATGTTTCCTTAATTAATACAATAAATTCATTACCAAGGGCCGGAAGTATGTTCTTAATAGCCTGTGGCATGATAATTAATCTCATGGTCTGCATATAATTAAGACCTAGGGAACGTCCTGCTTCCAACTGACCACGATCAATGGATTCAATACCGGCACGGATAATTTCCGATACATAAGCACCGGAGTTTATACCAAAACATACTGCTCCTACAATAATTTCATTTGTATTACGTGATGTAAATATAAGATTATAAATAATCAATAATTGTACCATGAGAGGTGTCCCTCTGATGACATTAATATAGATATTACATATGCTGTTCAGCCATTTCATTTTAGAATTTACCGTTGATACTTTTACAACAGCCACCAAAACACCGATTATTACACCCAATAAGATTGCCAAAAAGGAAATCAGGATTGTTACTTTTATACCTTCCAGATAAGCCAAATATCTTTGATCCGGAATTAAGGCATTATAATAGGATTGCGCTATTTCCCTTAATTTTTCCAACTTCTTACCTCCCGTTACATATTCCTTATGAATAATTATAATTCTCTTAGATTAATAGTTATACATTACATTTATATTTTATTCAAGCCTTTTAGCTTGTTTTTTCCTAGGTTTATTATTATCTCTCAAATAAAATAATCTTATGTCTCGTCCTATAACATAAAGATGGAGGCTGTCGTTGTATCTAACAGCCCCCTACTATAATGAATGCCTTAATATTTAGTAACTACTTATTCGTATGGTTTGCAGTAAACTCTTCAATTTTTCCACTATCCTGTAAATCCTTTATTACAGTATTAATCTGGTCAAGTAATTCCTTATTACCTTTTTTCACAGCAATCGCATACTTATCCTCAAATAGTGTACCATCAAGTACTGACAACTCGGGATTAGCTTCCACTAATTCAATTGCAGGGTATTGATCCATTACGATACAATCAATTTTACCATTCTTTAAGTCCTCAGCCGCTTGTGAAAACTTTGTATATCGTTTAATTTCTTTAGCTTCTATGTTCTCTTCCACATAAAAATCAGCGATATTACCCTGCTGAACTCCAATTACCTTTCCAGCAAGATCTTCAACCGATGCCACAGCCGGATTCTCTTTATTAACTACAACTACTTCAGTTGAGTCAACATACTCTGTAGAGAAATCCATTAACTTTAAGCGATCTTCCCTTATGGAAACACCTGCAGCAACAAAGTCCACGGTACCTTTTTGAACCGCTAACAAAGCACCATCAAAGTCCATATTCTTAATCACTAATTCTTTGCCCATGCTATCTGCAATCGCTTGTGCAATATCCATATCAATACCAACAACTTTATCACCTTCCATATATTCATATGGAGCAAATCCAGCCTCGGTACCAACAATTAATGTATTATCATCTTCTTTTTTACAACCAACAAGCATAGTTGCAGCAAGTGCTGTAACCAGCAAAACACTCATCATTCTTTTCTTCATATTACATTCTCCTTTATACCGTCATGAAGTAAAGGATACTACTCTCTTCACCAATCATTCACTTATTTTTTTCAAAACTTCATCTATAAGCTTCTGTTCTTCTGTAGTTAAGATACCATCATGATTTAAATTAATCACTAGCTTTCCTTGTATATTAGAAACAGATTTTATATATGAGGTTTCTTTGTTTTGGACGATGGATGGAGCATCAAAAAGTTGATCTTCTTCAAACTGCAGAATTTCTTTCATTTGATCTACTTCATATGCTATCTGAAGTCCATTTGAGGTAGTAATGATGAATCTTGTGTCCTCGTTAGCCTCTATATCTTTTAATCCGAATTTTCTCCGAAGACTGTATATCGGTATAATATCTCCTCTTAGGCGAATTATTCCCTTAAGATTTTTTGAAAACTTGGCTACTGGTTCAATCGGAATATATTTTTCAATTATATTTACATCCATAATATCAAAACTATATTCTTCCTCCCCAAGCATAAATATCGCCTGTTTTGTACTTTGCATAGTTACCCTCCTTTTAGGAATCTTTACTATGATATCTTATTTTGTGCATTCCATCTTAAATATGCATTAATGAATGGATCTAAATTACCGTCCAGAACATTGATTGCATTACCCACTTCTTCATTGGTCCGATGATCTTTCACCAAGGTATACGGCTGCATAACATAGGACCTAATCTGATTACCCCAGGCGATATCCTTTACCTCGCCTCGAATTCCAGATATTTTATCCAGGTTCTCCTGCTGCTTCAATAAATAAAGCTTTGCTTTCAGCATTTTCATTGCTTTCTCTTTATTTTGAAGCTGGGAACGTTCATTCTGACATTGTACAACGATATTGGTTGGAAGATGGGTAATTCTAATTGCTGACGACGTTTTATTAACGTGCTGACCTCCTGCTCCGCTGGAACGGAAGGTATCTATTCGAATATCATCATCATTAATTTCAATACCTGTATCTTCTTCAATATCCGGCATAACATCACAAGAAACAAAGGAGGTCTGTCTTTTGCCAGCTGCATTAAAGGGAGAAATACGAACAAGACGATGTACGCCACGTTCTGATTTTAGATATCCATAGGCATTTTCACCATTGATTTGTAGAGTAACTGATTTCAAACCAGCTTCTTCGCCATCTAAAAAGTCTATTATCTCCGTTGTAAAACCTTTTTTATCAGCCCATCTTTGATACATACGACATAACATACTTGCCCAATCGCAGCTTTCTGTTCCGCCTGCACCTGCATGAAGTGTTAGAATTGCATTATCCTTATCATATTCCCCTGAAAGAAGTGTACTAAGCTTGAGTTCCTCCAAATCACGAACGAAAAAGTCCAATGCCTCTTCAATCTCCGGTATTAAACTCTCGTCATTCTCTTCATAACCCATTTGAATTAAAGTCTGAACATCTTCATATCTTACTTTAAGATGCTGGTATTCCTCTATCACATCCTTCAGGTTTTTCAATTCCTTCATGAAGTTCTGGGCACGATCTGCATTATCCCAGAATCCGGGTTCTTCCATTGTTTTCTCAATTTCTTTGACTCTATCGCTTTTTTTCGCTAGGTCAAAGTGAATCCCCCACTTCAATCAATGGTTTTTCATAGGTACTAAGTGTATATTTATACTGATCTAATTCGACCACCAAATCACCTCATATTCATTATATAATAATATTAATAAAAATTCAATCTTTTTTGCATATAAATACATAAATATTTTATTGGTTTATTTAGGCATTTCTTCCACAGCAGTGTTTATACTTTCTTCCACTACCACATGGACAGGGATCGTTAGGTTGAATTTTCTTAGCAGTTCTTCTTACAGGTGCATTGGCAACACTTTCATCACGGTTCGTACCGGTTACCTTAGCCACTTGTTCTCTTTCCACTTTTTGTTCTATTCTAACATGCATTAATGCTTTTATGGTATCTTCACGAATGGCATCAATCATGGAATCAAACATATCATAGCCCTGGAATTTATATTCAACGATTGGTTGTCTCTGGCCATATGCCTGTAAACCGATACCCTGACGCAATTGATCCATATCATCAATGTGATCCATCCATTTGCGGTCTATTACTTTCAATAATATAACACGTTCTATTTCTCTAATCTGTTCTGTCTCAGGGAATTGAAGTTCTTTCTCTTCGTATAACTTAACCGCATCCTCTTTCAGTAGTTGTATTAGATCATTTTTCTTCATTCCTCTGATCTGATCTTTGGATATATTAATACCCTCAAGTGGTATGATCGGTAACAGAAGATTACCCAACTCTTCCATATCCCAATCCTCTGGGCTTTGATCATCACTAATACAAGTATTTACACAATCCTCTACCGTATCTGTAATCATACGATAAATGGTGTCTCGCATGCTTTCTCCATCAAGCACACGTCTACGCTGTGCATAAATTATCTCTCTTTGCTCATTATTCACCTGATCATATTCTAATAAGTTTTTACGTATTCCGTAGTTATTATTTTCAATCTTTTGCTGAGCTCTTTCAATGGCATTCGTGAGCATCTTATGCTCAATCTGTTCTCCTTCCGGCATTCCAAGGGAATTAAACATACCCATGAGTCGCTCGGAACCAAAGAGTCGCATAAGATCATCTTCCAATGATATAAAGAAGCGAGATTCACCAGGGTCACCCTGTCTACCTGCACGACCACGCAGCTGATTATCAATACGTCTTGCTTCATGGCGTTCCGTACCGATGATCTTAAGACCACCCTGCTCTACTACTCCTTCGCCAAGCTTAATATCCGTACCACGGCCTGCCATGTTAGTAGCGATAGTAACAGCACCAAACTGTCCGGCATCTGCAACAATTTCTGCTTCTAACTCATGGAATTTTGCGTTCAATACTTTATGAGGAACATTATGCTTCTTAAGTATTGCACTTATTTCTTCAGAGGACTCTATTGTTATGGTACCGACCAGAACCGGCTGTCCCTTTTTATGCGATTCGATAATTTCCCTAATAATTGCGTTTAACTTTTCTTTTCTTGTTTTATATACTGCGTCCTGCTGATCGATACGAGCAACCGGAAGATTGGTAGGCACCTGAATAACGTCCATACCATAGATTTCTCTAAACTCTTTCTCTTCTGTTAGGGCTGTACCAGTCATACCGCTTTTCTTCTTATATTTATTAAAGAAGTTCTGGAATGTAATTGTAGCAAGAGTCTTACTTTCTCTCTTTACCTTTACATTTTCTTTTGCTTCGATTGCCTGATGAAGTCCATCACTATAGCGTCTTCCTGGCATAATACGTCCGGTAAACTCATCAACGATTAATACTTCGTCATCTTTAACCACATAATCCTTGTCCCGAAACATTAAGTTATGAGCTCTTAAGGCCAAGATTACATTATGCTGTATTTCAATATTCTCCGGATCTGCCAAATTCTCAAGATTAAAGAAACGTTCCACCTTCTTCACACCTTCATCGGTAAGGTGAACATTCTTTTCCTTCTCGTTTACAATGAAATCACCGGTTTCCTCAATATCCTCTTTCATAAGAGCAGCCATTTTAGTTAGTTCGCCACTCTCTTTACCTTTGTGCAACTGTCTTGCTAAAATATCACAGACACGATATAACTCCGTCGATTTACCACTCTGTCCGGAAATAATAAGCGGAGTTCTAGCCTCATCAATTAATACGGAGTCAACCTCATCTATGATCGCATAGTGAAGTTCACGCTGCACTAATTGTTCCTTATAAATAACCATATTATCTCTAAGATAATCAAAGCCTAATTCATTGTTGGTAGCATAAGTAATATCACAAGCATATGCTTCACGACGTTCTTCTTTTTCAAGGTCATTAAGAATTACGCCAACCTTTAAGCCAAGAAACTCATGAATTTGTCCCATCCACTCAGCATCACGCTTTGCTAGATAATCATTAACGGTTACAATATGAACTCCCTTGCCCTCCAAGGCATTTAAATAAGCAGGTAGTGTAGAAACTAATGTTTTACCTTCACCTGTACGCATTTCTGTTATTCTACCCTGATGCAAAATAACACCACCAATTAACTGTACACGGTAGTGTCTCATACCTAAGGTTCGCTTTGAAGCTTCTCTAACAACAGCAAAAGCCTCGACTAAAATATCATCCAGGGTTTCACCATTTTTCAATCTGTTTTTAAACTCTATTGTCTTAGCTTTCAAGGCTTCATCTGACAGCTTCTCATATTCCGGCTCTAATGCTTCAATCTTATCTACAATTGGAAGAATTCGCTTAACTTCTCGTTCACTATGAGTTCCAAATACCTTTTCCATTAATCCCATATAATGTTCACTCCTGTACTGAAACATATTCGATTCAAAATCGTTCAACTAGTATTGTAACATTTCACATGTTACTATTCAACTTAATTTTATTATTACCCATCATTTGTAAATTATGGGTGCTTAAAATATACGTTTAACTTTTCTATTGGTTCTCATTGAAAGGTGCTCATCCCGTAGAGCATTTATTCCCTATAGGACGGACTTTCCTATAGGACAAGAAAAAAGATAGCTGGATGCTCCAGCTATCTTTTCATTGTATGTTTGAGCTAAACGTGGTAAACCCTAGAAAACTTCACTTTTCTTTTTACCAATTACGATTAATATTCCGGCTCAATGAGTCCATAAGTGTTACCTTTTCTCTTATAAACCACATTTACCTCGTCCGTCTGTGCATTACGGAACACATAAAAGCTATGTCCCAATAATTCCATTTGAATACATGCTTCCTCAGCATCCATCGGTTTGATTGCAAAGCGCTTTGTTTTAACTATCTTAACCGTATCTTCTTCATAATAGTCATCTTCGATAAAAGCCTGATTAAAATTAGAGGCTGCTTGTTTGTGATCGATTAACTTATTTTTATATTTTCTTAATTGACGTTCGATGATCTCTTCTACCAAATCAATTGATACGTACATATCATTGCTGACTTGTTCCGCTCTAATGATGTTACCTTTTACAGGTATCGTTACTTCAATCTTCTGTCGTTCTTTTTCTACGCTAAATGTAACATGAATTTCAGTGTCGGGAGTAAAGTATCTCTCAAGTTTACCAATTTTCTCATATACAGCCGTTTTTAAACCTTCTGTTACATCAATATTCTTACCGCTGATAATATAACGCATAATGCCCAACTCCTTTTCGACTTCTTGTTAGCATTAGTACTACTATGCTAGCTTTATTATACCATAAGGCCTTGGAAGTGACAAGCCACTTTGTTTCAAATAGGATAGCTATGGAAGAAAAAAGACTTCATTTACTGTACAAGACATTATAATTTGACATGAAATCGCATAAATCTCAAAATAAGATTACCATTCTTACTAATATATTACATTTTACGATCAAATCCATACTATTCCATGCTATTTTCCGACAATTAGCTAGTCAAGTATAACAATTCAATTTTAGTCCTTTATTTGAAGATTTATCATAAGTTACAAAACGCACTTTCGTTATTGACACTAAAATATGCATGCGACACTAGTAGATAATTTCTGTGGATAATGTGGATAAATCCGTGTATAACTTTCTTTTATTTAAAAATAAGGGTTTTATGATGTGGATAACTTCTTGATAAATTGTTGAGACCCATACTTTGACGCCCATCTTTTTCCATCTAATGGTTGATTTTTGTGCAATTTGTACAGGCTTCTATTTGTCAATAGGCCATTATAATAATTTTCAAGTGACTAATAATGACAGAATAGTGAAGCAAATTAACTCAATTTGCCTTATAATGTATCACATCTTCTGTGTTTTGAGAATAAAATAAAACTTTTTCTTAGAGATCTATTTTTAACCTTTACTCCAGTAATCAGTTATCCACATTGATTTGCTAAAGATCAAAATTTAAAAATAGACTATTACTAATATAGAAGTATTACTACACTTCTATATTGGCAATAGTCTTATTTAAGTCTTATTTAAGTCTTATTATTTATTTTAACTTTAATTTCTATCTGTTATTCAATGTTTTTTCATACTTATCAACTTTATAGCTAAGAATGGAGCCAG
>JAEWEO010000002.1 GCA_023389295.1 Bacillota bacterium | reverse complement strand
GGTTATTAGAAATCAAAGAATCAAGGATCGCTTTGAGGGGAGTGTACTTGATTAATTAAGGATTAAGGGGTTATATAGTACGAAAGCATGAAAGTATATAGCGAATAAGAATCATAAAAGGTTGTTGTAAACGTGGGATGTTGCAACAGCCTTAATTTACGTTGTACAAAAGAAGGATTCAGACAATCAAACAACTTTGAATTTTAAGGACAAATCAAAATAGATGCAACTAATCTTTGTGCAGAAAAATAATCTCATATGAGATATCATATAGTGCACAAAATAGTGCATAATATGTAAGGACTTTAATAAACCGTGTATAAAATAAACGAAAAAATAGGTAAAATGAAAATAATAATGTACATTTTTATGTTATAATATGGTATAATATAGTAAAAGAATATCAATTGCACAAATATATAGTGCAATTGGTCATTTTATTTAAGAGAAGTGTTGTGTTACAAAATACAAAAGGAGAAAAACAGTGTACCAGATGAATATGACATTTGAGAAGAGAATATTCCATTGTAGGTGCATGAAAAGTGGGGAAATCTATGAAGAAAAAAACAAAAGGGAAAGGGCTGACCATAAAAAATAAGTTGCTATTTGCTTTTGTGGTGCCAATCATTTTAATTATTTTGCTAGGTGGTGTCTCCTATTATAAATCAAGAAGTGGAATGTCAGCAGCATATGAAAAGTCTACGAGTCAAGCACTTCTTTCCTTAGGAGATTATTTTGAGTATGTATTTAATTCCATTAACTCAATCGCTGGGGAATGTAGTTCTGATGAATCGGTGAAGTCCTATATTGCTGGAGCTAATAAAGATGACGCTACAGCGCTACGTGTTGAGAAAGCTGAGATCAAGAATATACTAAATATAAAAAAATTAAAAGATAAATATATTGCTAATATTTATATCATACCAAAGTCTGACAAGCAGATTATATCTACGAGTGGAAACAACGATGTAGGGTTTTTTGAAGAACTTGAAGATGCATATCAGGAAGCAGGAGTTGAGCTTAGTACATATGGAAGTTGGTTTGGATATCATGATATGATCAATGAAAAAATGAAACTTAGCAATGATAAATTTGCAATATCAGCAATTCGATACTCCTATTCACAAAACGCTTATCTTGTCATTGATGTTGACAGTTCTCAAATCAAAGATCAACTCTCAGAGTTTAATTTAGAGGGAGACAGTATGATTGGACTTGTTACCAATGATGGAAAAGAGAGCGTATATTCTAGAGCTGATATAAAAACAGAGACCGTA
This sequence comes from Bacillota bacterium, assembly GCA_023389295.1. Lineage (GTDB taxonomy): Bacteria > Bacillota > Clostridia > Lachnospirales > Lachnospiraceae > Mobilitalea. The sequence continues at coordinate 1,488 of JAEWEO010000002.1, read as the reverse complement.
TTTAGCGGTGAAGATTTTTTTACAAGAGCCATTGAGAATAAAGAAAACCAAGGAATGGAATATGTAAAATATCAAGGAGACACATATTTCTTCATCTATAATAAGATAGAGTCTGCCAATGCTACCTTAGCCTTATTAGTTCCACAATCGGTTGTATTAAAGCAGGCAGATTCGATTCGTAATCTATCTATAATCTTTGTTTTGATTGGGTGTGTTTTAGCATTTGTAATTGCTATCCTCTTATCCAATAACATTGGAGGTACCGTTAATTATCTTGTAGCACAGTTATCTAAAATATCAGAGGGTGACTTTACTACAGAGATTAAAGTAAAGGGGAAAGACGAACTATCTATTTTGGGAAGTTCAATTCAAAATACAATATATAAGATACGAACATTAATACAGCAGGTTGCAAATACGAGTAATGAAGTGGCGAATGGAGCTTTTCTGGTAAAGACAAGTTCCAATGACATTGGATCCATCTCAGAAAATATTGTGGAATCCATGCATCAGATTACGCAAGCAATTGAATCAGAAGCAGTATCAGCTCAACACTGCGTCGTTGATTGTGAGAAATTATCCGATATTATTGTTAATGTAAATGAAAAAGTGGTTGAGATTGAGGACTTTGCTGAAGATACAAAGAAAATGATTGATAGTGATATCAACGCAATGCATGAGCTAAATGATCAGTCTATGAAAACCTCAGACATAATGAAATTATTAGTCAGTAGTATAGCTGAACTGGAAGAAAAATCGAATTTTATACATAACTTTGTAGAAATCATTAATGGAATTGCAGAACAGACGAATCTCCTATCTTTGAATGCTTCCATAGAAGCGGCTAGAGCAGGCGAGGCAGGAAGAGGATTTGGAGTTGTTGCAGAAGAGATTCGTAAGCTTTCTGAAGAATCAGCCATTGCAGCAGGAGAGATACAAAAAGCGGCAAGAGAGATTTCAGGACGAATGAAAACCACCATTCAGTACGTGGATGACGCTGGAACTATCGTGGAAGAGCAAAATAGTACCATGAACACCATGATCATTGCATTTAATGAGTTAAATGAAGGTGTGGGTAAACTTCATAAAAACATTAATGAAATCGGAAGTAAGATGGGATATATGGAAGAAGCAAGAAGTGCAACGTTAGAATCGATTACGAATATTTCTGCTAGTACAGAAGAGACTACTTCAGTTTCTGAGAGTGTAGAATCTGTTATGAAGAACCAAGAAGAATCGGTTGGTTTATTACTTCAGATATCAGATGATATGATTCATCGAGCAGAGGAGCTAGAAAGAGTAGTCAACATATTTAAGATTTAATGTTAACAATCGAATAGATATGGGGATCATTTTCCTATTGGAACAAGAAATCAATGTTCTCATATTTTGAACAAGAACAGGCTGTGAACAAAATTGTTTACAGCCTGTTCTTGTTCGGATCACGAAATAAGTTTCAATTTTCATTTTCATCAATAGATTGTAATG
>JAEWEO010000018.1 GCA_023389295.1 Bacillota bacterium | reverse complement strand
ATACTAGTTATATCAATTATTATAGGTACTGCTATTTTATTAGGTGCCTTTATTTTTAATGAAGCAAAAGATTTAAAGGATGATATACCTGAGATAATTGTAAGCGCACAGGATTATCTTAGTAATGTCAGACTTTATGTCAATAAAATCACCTCGTCCCTTCCCCAAAATGCCCAAGAAGCAGTTAATAAAGCATTTGAAGGCATTGGTACTTCGCTTACGGAATATGTTAGTAACTTTAAGCTTCCCTCCGTTAGTCGAGCTGGAAATATTGTTGGCAATATAGCAGATGGATTTCTTATGGTAATCATATCAATTCTCTCGGCTTACTTTTTCGCCAGTTCAAGAGACGAAATAATCCAGGGAATGAAGAAAGTATTACCCGATTCTGTTGTAAGTTACTGGAGATTAGTATACAGTAATTTTACATCTGCCTTTGGTGGGTATTTTAAAGCGCAATTTAAAATTATGCTTGTTCTTACGGTGATTATGTTTGTTGGTTTCGAAATTATGGGGGTTGGTTATTCCTTCTTGATAGCTCTTGGAATCGCCTTTTTAGATTTGCTTCCGGTTTTCGGAACAGGAGCAATTTTATGGCCCTGGGCCGTCATTGATATGATATCAGGTAACTATGTCAGAGCTATTGGTCTTGTAGTTATCTATTTAATTTGCCAAGTATTGAAACAAGTTCTTCAACCCAAAATGGTAGGAGATAGCATAGGATTACATCCTTTAGCAACATTAATCTTTATGTTTTTGGGTTATAGATTTTATAATGTTTTAGGTATGATCATTGGTATTCCCATAGGCATGGTACTAGTGAATATGTATCGGATCGGTATGTTTGATCGTCTTATTAAGGGATTTAAGATTATAGTTCACGATATCAATGAATTTAGAAAGTTTTAGAAAAACGAAGGATAAGTCTCTGAAATAAAATTAGCAAGATACTATTATTATATAAAAATGTTTAAGAAAATGAAGCAATTAAAGTATAACTATTATGGTTAACTTATATTAGCTTCATTTTCTTTTACGGTTATAAACACTTAGTTTAGAATGAAAACAAACATTTAAAAAAGCTAAGATTAATGTAAAAAGTCGAGGTTTTTATAGAGGTAATAATAATCAAAAAATAGCAAGATTGTCGCTTGAATTCAGAAGACGGAATGTTTATTATGTAGACACATAGTAGAGAGGCGGCAAATGATGATGAGACTCAATAGGAATATAATTCGGAAAGGTTCTAAGATAGATCGACATTTAGAACAACAATACGGAAGTAAGCTATTTACATATCAACAAATTTTTGGAATGCTTTTACCAATTGTCTTAGACAATTTATTTATTACATTAATATCCTTGCTAACCACAGCAATGATTAGTTCATCTAGTCAAGAATCGGTTTCAGCAGTTAGTATGGTTAATCCGCTTGCCATGATGATGTGGGCTATTATAAGCGCAATATCTGTTGGAGGAACAGTAATTGTTGCTCAATATAAAGGTAGCGGCAATTCTGGTAAGATACGTGATGCAGCGGGACAGGTGATTCTAGCCACTTTTTTAATATCCGTTCTTGGTTGTGTGATCTTAGTCGTGTTTGCAGATCCACTCATAAATTGGATGTTTGGAGTGGCAGATCCGGTAGTAAAAGCTAAGGCTCGTGGCTATCTGATTGGCTTAGCAATATCCCAGATATTTCTTGCAATCTATACTGGTGCCTTTGGTATTTTTCGTGGTATTGGTGAGACAAAGATCTGTCTTAAGCTTACAATAGTAATAAATTTAATTCATTTATGTGCAAGCGTTTTATTCTTAAATGTAATGAAACTAGATATCATAGGAACATCACTATCTTTAATTATTGCGAGATTAATAGGTTCCGTCATGGCAATATGGTTACTGATGAACTCAAAGAGTGTACTACGCTTATATCCGAAAAATATACTTCTTATAAATAAACGGGTTTTTAAATCTGTGTTTAATCTTGGAATACCTTATGCTTTGGAACAAATCTTTTTTAATGGTGGTAGTATGATTGTGCAAACTTATCTGGTGCAGCTTGGTACTATAAGTATAGCAGCTAATGCAATCGCAAACTCATCTTTCTCCATGTTGTATACAGTAGGTGGATCCGTAGGAGTATTAGCTACTACCATAGTTGGACAAAGTTTTGGTGCACAGGAGATGGATTTGACAAAGCGTTATGGAGCAAAGATGACACGCTTAGGGACAGTAGTTAGTGTGCTATCTATTCTCGTATTATATCCTTGTATGCCAATTATTTTGAAATTATATCAGGCTCCGGAGGAGACTTTATCGGTTATTTATCAATTATTATTAATAACAATTATCCCAATGCCGTTTTTCTGGTCCTGCTCTAATATAATGCCGGGTGTACTACGTGCTACAGGTGATATGACATTTGTTTCGTTGGTCTCACTTACTACCATGTGGATGATTCGTGTTGGACTGGGTTATGTTTTTGCAATCACTCTTGGTTTTGGAATTAGTGGTGCGTGGATATGTATGGGGATTGAATGGGCTGTGCGATCCGTTATCTTCTACTTGCGTTACCGCTCTGATGTATGGTTAAAGAAGAAAGCGATTGAATAAAGGTGGTTTAGGCTAAACTTTTAGGCTGAATTTATTGATGTATGAAATAACAAGTTGTCTGTTGGATATCCTTATTGTATAATTGATTAGTCCAAAGGTAAGGAATTGATATTGCTATGAAGAAACACGATATTGCTCTTATATAAATCGTTATAGCAATTGAAAGGAGCAGACAATGACATTAAGCGAGCATCATGAATTACACACCTATGAGGAGTCTTCTTTTCCATTTATTTTTCATTTGGATACGATAAAGCCTTATCAATCGGATTTTTTGTCTCACTGGCATGAGAATATTGAGATTCTTTATGTTGTGGAAGGTACGATCATCGTAAGGTCTGATTCAAATGCTGTAAAGGCTTATAAGGATGAAATCGTCTTTATTAATTCGAATCATGTACATCACATTCAAGGGACGGATCAAGAATCAAAATATTACTGTTTGATAGTGGATTGTAAGTTCTGCGAAGAATATGGGTTGTACCCCAAAGAGATTGCATTTGAACAACTGGTAAGAGATGCCTATGCATCTATGAAGTTTCTAAGAATTAGAGATGAATTAAAGGACCAGAAGCCCTTATATCAATCCGTGGTAAAAGCACTTATTGTAGACTTATTAATCTATAATTATCGTAATTATTCCTTGGCAAAATCGCCGTTGCCCAATAAAAAAGAGATAGAGAAAATAGATATCATTAAAAAGGCAATTCGATATATGCAAGATAATTATGAAAATAACATATCAATTACGGATATTGCAGCCCATGCAGGACTTAGTAAATACTATTTTTGTCGTTTATTTAAAGAGTTTACGGGCTGTACCATTGTTTTCTATCTTAATGTTTTACGATGTATCAATGCTAAGAATCTATTGCAAAGTGGTAATTACCTAGTGGAAGAAGCAGCTCTTATGTGCGGGTTTGAGAATCTGTCCTATTTTACGAAGACCTATAAAAAATATATGGGATGTTTACCCTCTGTTTCAAAAAAAAGAGGATAAAGGATCGAATTACCGCGATTAGTGGCAATGAGTAAATATAATCCAAAAGTTGCATATACAAAAATGGTAAATAATGATAAAATTCTCTATGGACAGTTATTCATAGTGCAAAGGATACCATTTTTTAACTGAGGAGTATATGTATGAAGAGTAATAGAATTGAAATGAATACTGAGGTTATTATATCATCGGATGAGATAAAATTAATTCTTGATCGATATCGCATTGGTAAAAAGCCATTAGCTAAGCTTTTAGGCTGGGGTGAAACCACAATCATACGTTATATGGAAGGTGATATTCCAACAAATGAATATTCGAATAAATTAAAGACGATATTGGAAGATCCGGAATACTATTATGATATTTTATGTAAAAGGAAAGAATGTCTGACCGGAGTTGCCTTTAAGAAAAGTAAAAATGCTGTAATGTCAAAAATAATGTCCTCAAAGATTTATGCAGTTGCTTATTACATCGTTAACAAATGTGGAGCAGATATCTGCCCCAGTTACGTACAATATATGTTGTATTACGCACAAGCCTTCTCTCTTGCATTATATGATCAAGAATTATTTCAAGAGGAATGTGGTGTAAACAATGATCATATACCCTTTTTAAAACTTTATGAAGGAATGAAACGCTGTGGTATTCATACTTTAGAAGGGGTCGAAGAGTTCTTGAACCAAAATGAGATAGAATTACTAGATACGATACTCGAGATTTTACTTTGGTATGGACCGAGGGCCCTAGCAGCTTTGATTTCGAATGAAAAATCTATGATTAAAATATCTAGAGATAAATTTAATAATAAAATAATTTCAAAAGATGCTTTAAAATGCTATTTTAAAGATATTATAGAACAATATCAAATTCATAATAGTCAGGAGATATATAAATATCCTGATCATAGATTAATGGAACTTAAAAATGCTGCGAATTAGTAAAAAGAATGCTTCCAAGTTACACATAAAAAGGGCTGTTGCAATCTGCAACAGCCCTTTTGGTCATGACAAAGGAATAGGGATGTTAGTTACTTTGTCTATTTCTTCTATCACGCATACGCAAGGTACTATCTAATATTTTCTTACGTATTCTTAAACTGGTTGGTGTGACCTCCAGTAACTCATCTGTTTCAATAAAATCAAGAGCTTGCTCAA
>JAEWEO010000307.1 GCA_023389295.1 Bacillota bacterium | reverse complement strand
GGTGTAACAAGCCCGGGACTTAGAATAGCAGCCAATGCACTTTGGATGGAGACTGCAAAGCTTCCGGAAATAGATATTGCTATGCCGGATACTATTCTTGCAAAGGATACCGTAACCAGTATGCAAGCCGGACTGGTTTTTGGTTGTATTGGCCAGACGGAATATATTGTAAAAAGAATGATTAAGGAAGCCGGACTTGACAATTGTAGAGTTGTTGCAACGGGCGGCCTTGGTAAGATTATCGCAGATGCAACGGATGTAATAGAAGTATATGATCCGAATTTAACTCTGCTCGGTTTGAAATTAATAAGTGATAAAAATAGAAACCGGTAGTTTTAAGCAGTAGGAATTGTTAAGTAAGGAATGAAGTTCCTATTGCTTAGAAGATTACAATATGATACGATATGGCTTTCAATGGAGTAGAGAATATGAGTTTAAATATAGGTAAAGTAAAGCTAGAAGGAAATCTATTTTTAGGGCCCATGGCAGGTGTGACTGACCTGCCATTTCGCTTGCTATGTAAAGAAAAAGGTGCAGACTTAGTATATACGGAAATGGTAAGTGCCAAGGGTATCCAATATAATAATAAAAATACGGAAAATTTACTTCTTGTTCATGAGGAGGAACGACCGGTTGCACTTCAACTTTTTGGTGCAGATCCCAAAGTTTTAAGTGAGACTGCAAAACGTATTGAGCATCGTAACTTTGATATATTAGATATCAATATGGGATGTCCTGTCCCTAAGGTAGTTAATCATGGAGAAGGGTCTGCGCTTATGAAGGATCCGAAGCTGATTGGTGAAATTGTTCGTAGCATTACTATGGGATACAGTAAGCCGGTTACGGTAAAAATACGTAAAGGTTTTGATGATAGCTGTATTAATGCTGTAGAAGTAGCAAAAATTGCAGAGGAAAACGGTGCTGCAGCAGTAGCAGTACATGCTAGAACCAGGGAACAATTCTACAGCGGAAAGGCAGACTGGGATATTATCCGCTTAGTAAAGGAAGCACTAACAGTACCGGTTATCGGAAGTGGTGATGTGTTTACACCGGAGGATGCGAAGCATATGCAGGAGCTGACTGGGTGTGATGCAATCATGCTGGCTCGAGGTACCAGAGGTAACCCCTGGATATTTGAACAAATTAAGTCTTATCTTAAGGATGGAATTCTTATTCCAAAGCCCTCTTACGCCGAAGTAAAGGAAATGATACTAAGACATGCCAAGTTATCCATCGACTACAAAGGGGAATTCATTGGGATCCGTGAAATGAGAAAACATGTGGCTTGGTATACAACAGGTTTTCCCGGTGCAGCAAAACTTAGGAATAAGGTAAATGAGATAGAGACCTTTGAGGATTTGACTCATCTACTTGAGGAATATCAAACCCATATATAAATTTACCAAAAGAGGAACATTTCCTTGCATTTTGTTATAAAATGTTAACAAAAATATTTTGATTAGTAAATTTGTATTGATTTTTTCATAAAATAGTTCTAGTATATCTTCTAAGAAGACAAATGTATGCCATAGGCGAACAAAATGGAGGCGTTAAGATGGGTAAATTGAAAGTTGGTATCCTTGGTGGTACCGGTATGGTTGGACAGCGCTTCATCGCATTATTAGAAAACCATCCTTGGTTTGAAGTTGTGACAGTAGCTGCAAGTCCCAGAAGTGCGGGAAAGACATATGAAGAAGCAGTAGGTGACCGTTGGAAGATGGCAACACCAATGCCGGAAGGCGTAAAGAAATTAATTGTAAAGAATGTAAATAATGTAGAGGAAGTAAGCGCTGAAGTTGATTTTGTTTTTAGTGCTGTCGATATGACGAAAGAAGAAATCAAAGCGATTGAAGAGGCATATGCGAAGGCAGATACTCCGGTCGTTTCCAATAATAGTGCCCATAGATGGACTCCGGATATTCCTATGGTAGCTCCAGAGCTTAATCCGGAGCACTTTGAAGTTATTGCCGATCAGAGAAAGAGACTTGGAATATCAAGAGGTTTTATTGTAGTAAAACCGAACTGTTCCATTCAAAGCTATACTCCTGCACTTCATGTACTTAGAAAGTATGGAATAAAGCTAGTGGTTGCAACTACCTATCAGGCTATTTCGGGAGCCGGTAAGAACTTTGCTGACTGGCCGGAGATGGTGGATAATGTGATTCCTTACATTGGTGGTGAAGAAGAGAAGAGTGAGCAGGAGCCATTACGTATCTGGGGTAAAGTAGAAGATGGAAAGATTGTGAAGGCTGAAGGACCCATGATTACAACACAATGCATCCGTGTACCGGTTACGGATGGACATACTGCAGCAATCTTTGTTAGCTTTGAAAAGAAACCTTCAAAAGAAGAAATTCTTAAAGCGTGGGCCGAATTTAAGGGCGTTCCTCAGGAATTGAATCTACCGAGTGCACCAAAACAGTTTATCAAATATTTTGAAGAAGATAATCGTCCTCAGACAAAACTGGATAGAGACTATGAAAACGGTATGGGTGTATGTCTTGGGAGATTGCGAGAAGATAGTGTATTCGACTATAAATTTGTTGGCTTATCTCATAACACAGTACGTGGTGCTGCAGGCGGTGCCGTTCTGACTGCGGAACTTCTGACAGCAAAAGGATATATAACCACAAAATAATCAGATAAAAATATTATTGAACTACATAGGATGAATGTTGTTACAAAAAAGATGAGTTGGATTCCCAACTCATCTTTTTTATATGATGGGAAAACCTTGTTATGGAATAATCAAAAAGGGGGCTGGAATTAGCCCCCTTTGCTATTGTGATCTTTTATTTTGATTTCTAAATTTATTTATCCTTAAACAAAAATCGTATAAAATCAATGGTATTTTCTTCATTTGGATAATTAGCTACAATACCAAGGACATAGGGTTCGGAATTATACTCTAACCCACCAAACAAATTACTATCAGTCAAATAAATTCCGTATGCGTTATGATTTGGATCATCTTCAGTCTCTGTAAGATAGAAATAATCAGTAAGAGAGCTATAAACATTTGTTGGTAGTTCATCGGACAGTTTTGCAGTATATCCGTAATAAGCATAATTATTGAATGCAGACTCCGGAGCAATGATTACATCAACTTCTCCGGCGGCAATATAGGTAGATAAAATTTGCGTTAAGTTTGAAGTATATTCACCGTCAGAGGATAGATAGAAGGAATCATTTAGTTCTACCGATTCTAATTCAGGGTCAAGCTGAAGATAATCTGAAAATTCCTGCTTATATTCCTCCAGGACCTCTCTATTTACTGCGCTGTCAATGATTGCAGCGTAAAATTGTGTTTTGACATCGGGTGTTACAAACTTATAAATGATATATGAGATCAGAGCAATGACAGCAACTATAACGAATGCATGTATTTTATAGTACTCCCATAGGTATGAAATTTTACCGCGAAAATTCATTTCTTTCAGTTTTTCTTTTTCCGTTTGTTTTTCACGTGGTTGGTATATTACCGCTTGTTCATCTAACTTTGATTGTTTCGGCATAGTTAAACCTCACTTCTGTTCTTCAATGATATTGCGAATAGATTCTCAAGTATATTCATAGCCAAAATAGCTTCAGCTGATTGTTAAAATTTATTAAGTATAAGTGTATCACAATCATATACAGAAAAAAAGAAATTAATTATAAAATATCTCTTAAATATTGAAACAAAAACAGAGTCAGTTTCTGGAATATTTTTTGCAATAAAAATTCGTTTAAGTTGAAATGAATCGTAAGGTATACTATAATTATTTACTGGGAGTACAAATCGTAATAAGGAGGAAGTAGAATTATGCAATTTGGTTTTTTTGATGATGCGAAAAAGGAGTATGTGATCACAACTCCGACAACACCCTATCCATGGATCAATTATTTAGGTTCTCAGGAGTATTTTTCATTGATCTCAAATACGGCCGGAGGTTACAGCTTTTATAAGGATGCCAAGCTAAGGAGAATAACACGGTATCGTTATAATAACGTACCCTTGGATTTGGGCGGTGGCCGTTACTATTATCTGAATGATAATGGTGATGTATGGTCTCCTGGATGGGCGCCAGTAAAGGCGAAACTGGAACAGTATGAGTGTAGACATGGTATGGGTTATACCAAGATCAAGGGTGTGCGGGGAGGCCTTGAGACGGAGATAACTTTCTTTGTACCGCTTAACACCAACGCAGAGGTCCATAAGTTAGTTGTTAAGAATACCTCTGATAAGAAAAAGAGTGTTAAACTATTCTCTTTCGTGGAATGGTGTCTCTGGAATGCTCAAGATGATATGACAAATTTCCAGAGAAATTATAGTACCGGTGAGGTTGAGGTAAAAGGTTCTGTTATTTATCATAAGACAGAATATAAGGAAAGACGTAATCATTATGCATTCTTCTCTGTTAATGCACCCATAGCAGGCTTTGATTCAGACAGAGAAAGCTTTATGGGAACCTATGAAGGCTTTCATAATCCACAGGCTGTTTTTGCCGGTAAGTCCAACAACTCCGTTGCGGATGGATGGCATCCGATAGCTTCTCATAGTTTGGAGATTGATCTTGAGCCGGGAGAAACCAAAGATTATATCTTCATATTGGGTTATGTTGAAAATGATAATGAAGAGAAATGGGAAAGTAAGAATATAATTAATAAAAAGAAAGCAGAAGCAATGATTGATGCCTTCTCCACAACAGAAGCCGTAGATAAAGCTTTTGCAGAACTAGAAATATATTGGGACAAGTTATTGTCTAAGTATACAGTAGAATCAGCGGATGATAAATTAAACCGTATGGTGAACATCTGGAACCAATATCAGTGTATGGTTACCTTTAATTTATCAAGAAGTGCTTCTTACTTTGAATCCGGAATAGGAAGAGGTATGGGCTTTAGAGATTCTAATCAAGATTTATTAGGATTTGTTCACCAGATCCCGGATCGCGCAAGGGAAAGAATTATCGATCTTGCTTCCACTCAGCTTGAAGATGGTGGCGCATACCATCAATATCAACCTCTAACGAAGAAGGGAAATGATGAAATCGGTGGCAACTTCAATGATGATCCCCTTTGGCTTGTACTGGCAGTAGTAGCT
>JAEWEO010000196.1 GCA_023389295.1 Bacillota bacterium | reverse complement strand
ATATAGAGGTTATTCCAAAGAACGCTAGTGCCATAATTAATGCTTTAACTCCAAGTGCAAAAATAATATTCTGAGTAACGATTTGTTTTGTCTTTCTGGCGATTTTAATGGCTGTTACAATCTTGCTAATCTCATCATTCATGATAACAACATCCGCTGCTTCGATTGCAGCATCCGATCCAATACCACCCATTGCTATCCCAATATCAGCTCCTGCAAGTACCGGGGCATCATTAATTCCATCCCCTACAAACACAATTTTACCTTTCGATACGGTTTGCTTTTTATACTTTTCAAACCAGGCAACCTTATCCTGTGGTAGCAATTCTGCTACATACTCATCGATTTCACAATGCTCCGCAATATCCTTAGCTGCATTCTTGTGATCGCCGGTTAACATAATGGTTTTTCTCACACCTAATTTCTTAAGTGCCAAGACAGCTTCTTTGGCACCCTTTTTCACTTCGTCTGCAATGATAATATATCCTAGGTACTGATTATTTACTGCGACGTGAACGATACTGCCAAAGATTTGTGCCTGCTGGTAGTTAATTGCATATTTTTTCATCAACTTTTCATTACCGGCATATATTCTAATATTACCCAAATCAGCAATTACACCGTGTCCGGCTATCTCTGTGATGGCAGCGGTAGGTATTTCCTCATGATGCTTTTTATTATAAAATGAAACAATGGATTTGGCGATTGGATGATTGGAATGTATCTCTGCTATTACCGCATAGCGGATTACATCCTCTTCTTTTACGCCCTTAACCGGTTGTACCTTAGCAACTTCAAAAACACCTTTCGTTAAGGTTCCTGTCTTATCAAAGACTATAGTATCAACATCCTTTAACGCATCCAGGTAATTTCCACCCTTTACAAGTACACCTTGTTTTGCGCCGCCGCCAATACCACCAAAGAAACTCAGGGGTATGGAGATAACAAGCGCACAAGGACAGGATATAATCAGAAAGCTTAGTGCACGATAGAGCCAATCAGTAAAAGGTCCAAATCCAAGGATTGGAGGAATGATGGCTACTAATACGGCAATCAATACGACGATCGGAGTATAATATCTTGCAAATCTTGTGATAAATTTTTCACTCTCTGCCTTCTTACTACCAGCATTTTGCACCATCTCTAAAATCTTTGATACTGTTGCCTCACCAAATGGTTTGGTAACTTCCACTTCCAGCACACCGCTCGTATTTATTGTACCGGAGAGTACTGTCTCTTGTATGGTCACTTCTCTTGGAACGCTTTCACCGGTTAATGCTCTTGTATCAATGAAGCTGTTGCCTTTCACAACAACACCATCTAAAGGGATCTTCTCACCGGGCTTTACTAAAATAGTGTCACCTACCAAAACCTGTTCCGGAGATACTACACTAATTGTTGTTCCCTCAATTTTATTCGCATAATCAGGTCTAATATCCATAAGACCTGCAATGTTCTTTTTAGAACGATCAACGGCCATATCCTGAAGCATTTCACCGATTCCGTAGAATACTAATACTGCGATCGCTTCCGTTCTCTCTCCAATGATAAAAGCTCCTAAGGATGCAAAGCCCATTAAAAAGTTTTCATCAAAGACTTTACCTTTTATTATATTCTTTGCAGCTGTTGTCAAGGTTTCATAGCCTACCATAACATACGCCACAAAATAAAGCGCTAACTTTATACCGTCTGATACTTTGATTAAGGATAGAACTATAATAATAGCTACAGCAAAGACCAATCGGATAAAATAGTTTTTTAACTCGCCATGCTCCTCATGCTCTTCCTCTGCCAGTTTTTTATCCTTACTGTCCTTTGATGCACCCAGAACCTTAACGGAGGGCTCATGAGAAGCTACAATCTTTTTTACCTTATTTTCAATTTCTTTATCCTGCCCTGTATGTAGGGAAATACTGAGTTTATTATTCATTAGGTTAATATTTGCTTCTTTAACCTCCGGCAGTTCCCCTACCTCTCTTTCTATCTTTGCTGCACAATTGGCACAGCATAATCCATCTAAAATATACTCTCTTTGCTCACTCATGGTGATCGCCTACCTCTCCTCAATATGTTCCAGACCTATCTCTAATATATTCTTAACATGCTCATCCAAAAGGGAATAATATACTGTTTTTCCCTCCTTACGAAACTTAACAAGCTTTTGCTGACGTAGGGTTTTAAGCTGATGAGATACCGCTGACTTCGTCATATTTAATAATACTGCCAGATCACATACACACATCTCTTCCCGTTCCAGAGCCCACAATAGCTTTAGCCTTGTACTGTCACCAAAGGTCTTAAAGAAATCCGCCAGATCGTACAGTAATTCCTCCTGAGGCATATGACGGCTTACTTCTTCCACAACTTCTGCATGTATAACATCACAATCACACACTACGGTTTTATTTTCCTGACTCATCGTTATCCTTCTTCCTCTTTTTAAGTATTTTTATATTATCATAGTTGTTCAGTTGAATGATTGTTCAACTGTTTGATAACATTATATGCTTATTATTTAAATTATGCAACTAGTTTTTTCTTTTTTATACTTTTTTCTTCACCATGCGAAACAATGTATCTATGATAAAGATTCCCAAAGCAATTGCTGCTGCCATTTGCAGGGTCTGAAAGAAATAATAAGAGGTAAGTTCAACGGTATTGTCTATAATACTCTGTACTATTTGGAACATTCCTGCTCCCGGTACAAGGGAAATAACCCCAGGGATTAAGAACATTGTTACTGGTGCTTTATAAACACGTGCTAAGATGTGAGAAGCTAAAGCCACTAATAAAGTAGCTATAAAGTTGGCTATTACTTTATCATCTGTCATTCGTAACATCAATAAATAGATTACCCAACAAAAGCTTCCTGTCATTCCTGCTTGTATGAGGTATTTTTTTGGTAAATAGAACAGTATTCCAAATGCTGCTGTAGCAAAAAATGCACTAATTCCTTGTATGATCATTAAGAAAACATCCTTTCTAGTAAATTAAAGAGTCCAATACCGGCTCCGACTCCTAGGGCTAAACCAAGGGATATGACAAAAGCTTCAACTGCTCTTGCAGTTCCTGAATTATAATCACCCTGTAAGGTATCACGAATTGCATTTGTAATGGGCACTCCGGGAACCAAGGGCATTATGGAACCGATTATTACTAGTTCTCTGCTAAAAGGGATGAAAGACTTTGTACAAATCATTGTAAAAAATGCGATTGCAAAACATTTTACAGCATCCGCCATAAAACTACTGACAACCCTTTTCTCCGTAAATCGGCTAATGAGAGCAATAATTCCTCCGTTGATGGCCGCAATAATACAATCGGATAGAGAACCTCCTAATAATCCTGTAAAACCAACGGTACACACAACAACAGCTAAGGAATGTGTTACACTTGTATATATCTTCCGATTTCGTATTTCATTTAGTTGATCTAGAGCCTCCTCTAGTGTAATAAGACCATCACATATATTTCTGGATATTTGGTTTACATCATGAATACGACTCAGATTATTCGATCGATTACTGATTCTTGCTACCGCACTTATGGGATCTATAGTGGTATCCGACAGGGAGGCAACGATGCCAGTTGTGGTTGCATACACTTCAACAGACTGTAAATTTGATGTACTAAGAATACGAATCATCGTATCTTCTACTCTCAAGGTTTCAGCCCCACTTTGAGACATTATCTCACCGGCCAGCATCGCCGTTTTTAATAAAATTTTATAATCCATTCCTTTGCTCCTCATTTACTTACTTATACCCTAATTTATTTTTCTTACTTACGCTCTAATTATTTTAAATAACATGTATCATTATTCTTCCCATACTCGTAATTATTGCCACAAAACCGTAAGAAAAACGCACTTGAGTTTCCTATGGTTCATGTTATTGCGCAAAAAAACAACCTTCTATGATAAGATATTCTACCATAGAAAGTTGTTTATTAAAGTACTTTTTTATAAATATCAATTTTTTGTTACATCTGCATTTGATCTCCATTCGGAGCTGTGTATTGTGAATTGAATTTGCCGGATACGTCATAAAAAAATGCTGCAGTTGCTGCTTGCATATATGGTCCAAGCCATAAGTAACCGATACCACAGGTTAATAGACAAAGCAGGCTCCATCCGATAAAACTAAATTGCAAACAGAAGAGACGAAATTTGTTACCTCTCATCATTTCCTTTGATCTACCAATTGCTTCATTCACAGGCATATATGGATTCTCTTCCAATATG
Organism: Bacillota bacterium; assembly: GCA_023389295.1. Lineage (GTDB taxonomy): Bacteria > Bacillota > Clostridia > Lachnospirales > Lachnospiraceae > Mobilitalea. Next base: position 7,850 of record JAEWEO010000196.1, on the reverse strand, counting down.
TACGGTGTCATTGCATAACTAAAAGCAGCAATAATACCGGGAATAATGAATAATAAAGTCCATAAAAAAGTATAGATGCCGATTAAAAGCTGCATTAGAAAGGCTCTCCCAAAAATATCAAACCGAGAGAATAAATCCATAAAACGAGGATTAGCACGATCAATTAAGTTCTTATTAAAGCGACAGTAACCAAGCGAAACAGCGCCTCCGATAATGAATTTAATTAGTGTAAATATCATGGCAGTTCCGAAAAATCCAGCAAATATTAGTAGAAATAGATTACCAAAATCCGTATATGCAAGATCCTCCATATTCCTCCATTCAATATCTGGAATACTTCCACTACCTGTGGCACCTAATATGGAAGCCACTAATCCGGTTCCAATTGCAAGCGGCCACTTGTTGGTAAGTGATTCACGCGCTATTTTTCTAAAATCACTAGCATAAAACATTCTTGCCCCTCCTATTATTATATTATTCTTATACTATATCATCCTATGCAATCAGATAGGATAAACATGTATCTTTTAGAATCCATTGGGATTATTCTTTTGCCATCTCCAAGAATCTTCACACATTTCCTCTAACCCTCTCGTTGCAGACCAACCAAGTTCCCTATTTGCTAGTGAAGGATCCGCATAGCAGACAGCGATATCACCAGGTCTTCGAGGCATAATTTTATAAGGAATATCCCTTTGACATGCACTTGCAAACGCATTAATAAGATCAAATACGCTATAGCCGTAGCCTGTGCCCAGATTATAGGTTGCTACCTCTAACAGCCCCTTAAGCTTCATGATAGCCTTCACATGACCAACAGCCAAATCAACTACATGAATATAATCACGTACTCCCGTTCCGTCGGGGGTGTCGTAATCATCACCAAACACTCCTAAGACCTCTAGTTTCCCTGAGGCAACTTGTGTTATATAGGGAGCCAGATTGTTCGGTAATCCTTTGGGATCCTCACCGATGAGACCACTTTTATGTGCTCCAATTGGATTAAAATAACGAAGTATGACTATCTTCCATTCCGGATCGGAGATATGAAGATCGCGCAGTATTTCTTCTAACATTAATTTTGTTCTTCCATAGGGATTGGTTGCAGATAAAGGAAAATCTTCACGAATGGGAACCGTTTTGGGATTACCATACACAGTAGCAGAGGAACTGAATACAATATTTTTCACTCCGAAGTTACGCATAACATCACATAAAATTAAAGTTCCCGTGATATTGTTATGGTAATATTCCAAAGGTTTTGAAACCGACTCTCCCACCGCTTTTAAGCCGGCAAAGTGAATAACTGCTTCAACCTTCTCCTGTTCAAATACCTTAGTAAGAGCCTCTTTATCTAATAGATCCACCTGATAGAAGGTCAGATCCTTTCCTGTAATACTACGAACTCTATTTAAAGACTCCACATTGGAATTACATAAATTATCTACCACAACGACATCGTAACCTGCATTTAAAAGTTCAACACAGGTGTGACTTCCGATGTATCCTGCACCACCGGTTACTAAAATTGACATGATATTACCTCCTTAAATTGATCCAATACTTATTGATACTCATTGAAACTCATTGATACTTAATGATACTTATTGATATTCATTAATAAGTATTGATAATTATTGATATCTTTTTACTATATCACACATTTGGCTCCATTTGTGTTCCATATCTTCCACTAACTTTAGTTGTGTTCTGCAACGGTCCAGATTATGTCCTTGCCTATGTATTTTGAAATAAGTGTCGCCCTGCAAAAAATCCGTTAAGAAACGCATTCCACATTCAAGTGTCATTAATTTTGCTCCCATCGGCAGAAGTTCAATCTCCTTTTTGGTTAAGCTTCCCTGACACCCCTCTAAAAAGCCTTTTGTAAACTGCTCAAAGAGTTCCAAATTAAGAGAAACCTTGGATAGATCTCTTTCATCCTCTTCTGCAGTATTTGCACCAAAACGTATGGAATCTCCAAAATCATAGAGAGACATTCCCGGCATAACTGTATCTAAATCTATGACACAGATCCCTTTTCCAGTTTCTCTGTCTAACATAATATTGTTTAACTTCGTATCGTTATGAGTAACTCGAAGAGGGATTACTCCGTGCTCCAGCATTTCTTTGCATATTTTCATATCCTGTTCTCTTGCAAGTAGAAAATTAATCTCTGTTCTTACTTCATCTGCACGACCTAAGACATCCTTCTCGATCGCTTCCAAAAAATCAAGAAAACGTTTGGGCGTATTATGAAAATCCGGGATTGTTTCATGGAGACTTGCCGCATTATAATCTGCAAGTAAGTGTTGAAAATGTCCAAAGGCTACCGCACTATTATAAAAATCCGTTGGATTACCTACGACATCATAACTGATAGCATCTTCTATAAATTCATATGCCCTCCAATAGCTACCTATACTATCATTATAGTATGACTGATTTGTTTTTGTATAGATAACATTTAAAGTTTCACGATGAATGTCTCCGTTATTCTCTTTGATCTTAACTTTAAGGAACTCTGTTATACCGCAAATATTCTCCATCAATTGCTTTGGATTCTTGAATATCTCATGATTAATTCTTTGGAGTATATAGCGTTTCACTACCTCCTCATAACGGTAACTAACAACAAAGGTATCATTGATATGACCATTTCCATACTTTCTATGTTCAAGATAAATTCCCTCAAAGCAAAACTCCCTCAATGCTTCCTCTATCCTTGAACAATATTCTTCTCTATTCATAATACTCCTCCTTCTTGTTGTACTTCTTATGCAATCTTTTAAATCCTTTGCATTCACTCATCTTCTTGAAACTATTATATTAAATTAGTCTTGTAAGTTCCCTGTAAAATAGTATAATAATTAGTAATATCGATTAATTTTAAAAATATTACTAAACGAGGTATCCTATGAACCTACCGATGGAGTTGATAACAGTATTAAAAGAATTACATAATATCTCAGGCTTTCGTATCTCAGTTTATGATACGGAGCTAAAGGAAATATCTGCTTACCCCAAAAGTCTCTGTAGTTTTTGTAAATACATCCATGATTCTTCACCCGGATACAGTTGCTGCAGGGAGTCGGATCGTAAAGCCTTTGAAGTTGTCAAACAAACGGGGCAGACTTATATTTATCGGTGTAATTTTGGTCTATATGAAGCGGTTTCTCCCTTATATCATTTTGGTATTCTCTCCGGATATCTTATGATGGGACAAACTTTAGATAATAACAAGGAGAGTGCTGATTATGTCTTTCAAGCCGCTTCCGGTTATTTTGCAGACCCTGTGATACTACGTGAGACCATTAAGGATATCCCCATTAGTTCCAGCGATAAAATAGCCTCGTGTATTTCCATCATGAAGATATGTGCTGCCTATATTACCTTAAGCAACGGTTGGAAAGTATCCGATAAAGAACTATCCTCCCGTATTAAAAAGTATTTGAATCAGCACTATTCTTCAAAAATCACCATAGAATCTCTAAGCAAAGATCTCTTATGCAGTAAATCAACACTAACCAATACCTTCAAGAAATCCTACGGGATCTCTATCATGGAATATCTAACTCAATTACGGCTTGATAAAGCCAAGGCTCTTCTTGATAATGATAGGCTATCCATAAAAAGTATTGCATTGGAATGTGGTTTTTCTGATCAAAACTACTTTACCAAGGTGTTTCAAAAACATGTTAATATGACACCGAGTGAATATCGCCAGCTTAATCAAGTGGCATTTGCCACCCAATTGCAATCACCTATTGAAATTTAATAAGAACCGTAAAAAGCCGGCAGAACGAGGCTAATGCACCTCTCTCTACCGGCTGATTGATTTTTGGCTCTTCCTAGATGTTATACAATTCCCTGAAAGCTAAATTGAAACTCCAGTCGCTTACTGACATCAATTAAAAACTCATCATGAGTACGTGCTCCCCAGCTATCGTCACCGGCTACACCCAGCTGTTGCAATGAGGTCCGAACTACCGTGTAATGAACAGGTGGTAATTCATAGTCATGCATAGCATTTTCTAATTCATGTGGCGTATAAGGAAGCGCAGAAAAGTTCATACCATCTCCGGTAAAAAGTAAGCCTCTTCCCTTATGATTTGTAACCTTCGCATATCGAACTCCAACTTTATTTCCACATTCCTGAGGTACCAAGTATTTGGCTAGGTTATCCGATACCTTATTCTCAAATATGCCTAATCGGCCTCCCTTTTGTCTATCCTGATAAGTCTCCGCCGGTCCTAAGCCATACCATTCGATATGATCATAATCTGCCTTCATCTTAAAGATAACTCCAAACTCCGGCATATCCTTAAGCTCAGGAACAGGGTTATAGGATAATTTTGTTGTTACTTTGCCATCTCCAAATACCCGATAGGACAATTCACATTCTGCCTCCGGTGTTGAAGGTAGATAATAGGTATACGTAATCAGAGCAGAATCCTTAAATATCTCTACTGTGGGATTTTTTCCTGTTTGGGAGCCATCCGGCTTCCTGGTACTAAGGTATAAACTGGCTAGCTTCCACTGTCCATATCTTGCCGGCATTCCATTGCCGTTGTCATTATCATTTGGTGCTCTCCAAAAGTTAGGTCTAGGAATCGTTTCAAGCATTTCCTTCCCACCATAACGATAGGATATGAGCCCTCCATGTAGTTTTGAAAATATTACCTCAAACTCCTCTCCACGAATTCCGATATTGTTAAGGCAATCATTAATCGTAAGGGGTTTGTCTGATATAGACTTCTCCTCTTTTATTTGATACACACCTTGGCCAAAGGCAATCTCATGACCTCTCTCTGCCCATAAAGTGTCCTCTTTTAATACAAAGGATACGGTTATAACATATTCGCCTGAAACTCTCTGCTCTGTAAGTGGCAACTCATAGAGCATTTTGCTAAGAGGTTCCACATCGGTGTCAAGCTTTACTTTCTCAATTAATTTACCATTTCTTAATAAAGTCACAATACAATCAAACTCTCTTGTATTTGTAAACAGATGCTTATTCGTAATATATACTTTTGTTTTCTCTACTACCAGGCTGATATTTTGATAGTTGAACTTAACCTCCTGCATTTTGGGGGATATCTTCCGATTGCCGTATACGATACCATTTCCACAGAAATTACCATCGTGTGGTCGGTCTCCAAAATCGCCGCCATAGGCTAAGGTTTCCCGCCCATATCGGTCTCTGGTTCGAATGGACTGATCTACATAATCCCAAATAAAGCCTCCCTGATATAAGGGTTCCCTATCTGAAAGATCTGTGTACTTATACATTGCTCCGTTGGAATTACCCATTGCATGAGTATATTCACAACAGATGTAAGGCTTGCTTCGATTCTTAGACAAAAATTCTTCAATCTCCGTAGCCGGAGGATACATTCTACTAATAATATCACTCGTTTCAGGATATCGTCCATCCCAATAAACGCCCTCATAATGAACAAGTCTGGTATCATCCAATCTGCGAAGTAGGTTAGACATTTCATAGATATTTTTTCCACCAAAGGATTCATTTCCACAGGACCAGATAAGGATTGCAGGGTGATTCTTATCTCTTTGATACATGGAATTAGCACGGTCAAGAATAATATCTAGCCACTCCGGCTTATCTCCCGGAACTACATCCTCTATTTTTTGCTCACCAGAACCAAGGAACTGCCACATACCGTGAGACTCTAAATTAGCCTCGTCAATTAGATACAATCCATATTCATCACAAAGCTCATACCACCTGCTACTATTGGGATAATGAGAGGTTCTAACGGCATTGATGTTATTTTGCTTCATGGTCTTGATATCTTTTAGCATTTCTTTCTCAGTTACTACTCTACCATGGTCACAACTAAATTCATGGCGATTGGTACCCTTAAATACAATACGTTTACCATTTAAATACATAATTGAATTTTTCAGTTCAAACTTGCGAATACCAAGTTTTTGGACAATTACTTCCTGTAACTGCTCACTCTCATCATAGACCAGAATCTGCAGCTCATATAAATGTGGATGTTCTGCACTCCAAAGCATCGGGTTCTCCACAATTAAATGAAGCTTAGTCCCCTCTTCTAGTTCCTCTTCCAACTGCGCTATCTGCGCCTTCTGATGCAATAGATTAATTTTAATCTTGCCGGGCTTTGGTTCTAGCAGCTTTATTTGAAGACATATCTCTGCTTGTGTAAAGCTATCATTTAAATTTGCTCTGACTGATAAATCACGAATATGTAGATTGGGAACGCTATATAAATAAACATCACGAAAGATACCGGAAAAACGAAAGAAATCCTGATCCTCAATCCAGCTTCCACTCGTCCACTTGTATACCTGTACTGCTAATTTATTTTCGCCATCTGATAACTTATCAGTTAGTTCAAATTCGGAAGGAGTAAAACTGTCTGCACCATATCCGATGTATGCTCCGTTTAGCCACAAAGCAAAACCACTTTCTACACCCTGAAAAGAAATAAAGACTCTCTTCTCCTTCATATGCTTTGGTAGTGTAAAATATTTGACATAACTACCTACGGGATTAAAGTGAGTAGGGATTTCTCCTGGTGCGATTACCTCCTTACCTTCCCAAGGATATTGAACATTTGCATACTGTGGAATATCGTACCCCTCCATCTGAAGATGTGCCGGTACCTTAATATCCTCCCAGTTCTTACAATCATATTCCAATCGTTCAAAGCCTTTAATCGCACTAGTATAATTTGCCGCATAGGAAAACTTCCAAAGTCCGTTGAAGCAATATCGAAAGCTACTTTCCTCTATCTTTGCTTCTTCCAAATTGGCATAATATTTATGATCGGAATGAGCATCCATACGGTTCTCCTTAAAAAACCTTGGATCCTTGATACTTTCATATTGAAATTCTGCCATATTCTGTGTCTCCTTTCGTTTGCTATTTGATTTAGGTGATTGCAAAACTTCGGGCTTAACTTCCGCTCCGGAACAGTATCGATTGTGTATTCAATACCTAAAGTTTACAAGTTTCGCAATTACCTAACTATTTGATTGCTCCGGTAATACCTTCTGCAAAATTCTTTTGAAGTAAGAAGAAGACAATAATAGTTGGTATGGTACAAACAAGTACTCCTAACATAAGCATTCCGTAATCTATGACATAACCAGTCAGTAGGTTTGCTACTAACATAGGCATGGTCGTTGTTTTATCAGATAACATGATAACCGTAGGCCATAAATAACTATTCCAAGCTCCCATGAATACAATTGTCATTGCTGCAGCATAGGTTGACCTCATGGTAGGTATAAACATACGGATAAATATGCTAAATTCATTCAGTCCATCAATTCTTGCTGCTTCAATAATATCATGAGGAAATGACCTTGCACTTTGACGAAATAACATGATTAAAAATGGTGTTGAAATGGAGGGAAGTATAAATCCCAGAGTTGTACTTAACAGTCCCATTTTTGAGAACATCTGAAACAAAGGAATGAGTGTCGCTGCTATTGGTACCATCATAGAAAGTAAGATAACGGACATAACAGAGTCCTTTGCTTTGTCATGATATATCTCAAATCCATATCCTGCAATGGAGCATACAATCAGTGCAAGTAAAGTAAGAATGATGGAATATTTAAAGGAATTTAGCATAGCCCTTCCTACGTCCTGATAACCAATGAGACTCTTCCAGTTTTCGAGTAAATAGGTTCCTGGAACTATTTTACCTCGGATAATATCAACACTCTTATTCGTTGCTGATACGGCCATCCAATAAATCGGAAAAACGGACAGGAAGGATACCATGATTAGGAATAAATACCGAAAGAAATTTTTCACCTTTCTCATCGTTTATCACCTACTTTCATTTGAA
>JAEWEO010000180.1 GCA_023389295.1 Bacillota bacterium | reverse complement strand
GCTCTGTACGGTCTGCATTTCCCATAGAAAGCAATAATCCCGGAAGGCCACTGATATGATCTCCATGATAATGAGTGAAACAAATTATATCGATTGGGTGGAAACTCCATCCCTTTTCCTTAATCGCAATTTGAGTTCCCTCACCACAGTCAATCAGCAGGCTGCTGCCGTTAAACCTTGTCATAAGCGCTGTCAACCAGCGTCCTGGAAGCGGCATCATCCCGCTTGTTCCTAATAAACAGACATCTAACATTCTATTCCCTTTCTTATCTCATCGAAAACCAATGCATAAACAATCTTCATCGCATCTGCTTCCTATCATTTCATTTCTAACTCTCTTTATCACTTATTATTTATCATAACTTTTCCTATCCAAAAGAATCGTTACAGTTATTTTCATTTTTAACACAATGATATTAACATATTCAATTTTTTTAGGCAAGCAATGCTCCATACAAATGATTTCATCGATAAATAGTTTCATCTATACTTGCCCAAATTAAGAAAAGCCCAAGAAGTACCATAATAAGTACATTTCCCAGGCTATCTCTCTTTTATAAAACTTCTTTTACTTTTCCCACGGTAACCGGTATTTTAAAATTTTTCTCTAGTGTATTATAGCAATGTTCACAGATATTGAACTGATGCATTTCCAAATCATGTTCTGAAAAATAGCCCCACTGTTTTGTGACCTGTATAAAATCCTCAAGCAATATCTCTCCGTGATGCTCCAACTCTCTGCCACATACATTGCAACAGACACGTATGTCAGCCTTCTTAGTAACTTTTTGCTTCCTCATACATATCCTCCTCAACTTCACAGTATTTCAATCAATACTGTAATCTAAGCCTCTCCCCATTGATTGAATTAAGTCGCCATTTTTTAAGGATACTATCTGTTGAAATATTTCCACATAATAATTGCATCCTCTTTGGGATTCGTATAATAATTCTTACGAACTCCAGCCTCTTTAAAACCTAGCTTCTTATACAGTGCAATTGCAGGTGCATTTCCTACTCTTACCTCTAGTGTATAAGCTGTTAACCTTTCTTTTGTACCTTCTTCAAACAGTGCTTTTAATAACTTAGTACCGATACTTTGCCCCCGGTGTTCTTTACTGACCGCCACATTGTTAATCTGACCTTCATCAATCACACCCCAAAGTCCACAATATCCAACAATTGTATCCTCCAATACAGCTACCAAATATAGAGCTGTAGGTTTCTCTATGCTTTCTATAAAATCCTGCCTTGTCCATGGAACAGAAAACGAACTTTTCTCTATTTCCAAGACTCGATCCAAATCTTCCATTACCATTCGCCTGATTTCAAGCATATGCTACTCCTATTCCCCTTCTTTTTGCTCCGCCTGTTTCTTCAAACGTTCCTGCATCTCACGTTCTGCCTGAGATAGTCTTAAATACTCTGGCACATGAGTATCAGCGGTATCCACCTTCCCCTCCTGATATCGGCGAAAACCACAGATACCTACTGCAGATGCTCTCTGGTTTACAAGATGGGCCGGCGCATAGGTCTTCATAACGTTTACCTTTTCTTCAAGATAATCCTTATACACGGAAACTCCATCCCCAAGAAACATGGTATCTAGGTTTAATTCATTGATTTTATCACATAGTTCTTCCACGGAAAGAACCGTTTGTTCCAATACTGTTGTAAGCTTTCCATCCACATAACGATACATTCCTGTAAAGACCTGTTGATTTCTTGCATCCATAATTGGACATAACAGCTGCTGTGTTCCATAAACATTACTAGCTATTGCTTCCATTGTTGGAACACTAATAATCGGTTTATTTAGAGCCAATGCCAAACCTTTTGCTGTAGCTGAACCAATTCTTAAACCAGTAAAGGAGCCTGGTCCTGCAGCAATCGCAATGGCATCAATTTCACTAAGCTCTTGTCCTATCATCTGCATCATCTCATCGATCATCGGTAACAGTGTCTGTGAATGTGTTTTTCTATTATTAATGGTATATTCGCCAATTAATTTTTCTTCTGTCAGTACAGCAACGCTTGCTACCATACCAGAACTATCAATCGCTAAAAGTTTCATTTTTCTATTCCTTTACGCGGTGCGACGCGTGATTCAAAAAAGCTGAGCACGCCTTTTCGTCAGCCTATCTCTCTTCTACAGTAATTCTTCTATAATCAAAACCTTTTTGAAGGTCTTTTTCAATCGTAATTATAGTTCGATGCTTAGGGAGTAGTTCTTCCACTAACACCGCCCACTCCACAAGGCAAACACCTTCTCCGAAGAAATAATCTTCATATCCTAATTCATACATTTCTTCTGGGTCTGCGATGCGATAGACATCAAAATGATAGAAGGGCAATCTACCTTCTTCATATTCTTGAAGAATCGTAAAGGTTGGACTATTGACTGGCTCTGTAATTCCAATCCCCTGCGCAAACCCTTGAGTAAATACGGTTTTTCCAACTCCAAGATCTCCATTTAAGCAGTATAATTGACCTGCTGCTGCCTCCATCCCAAGCTTTTTGCCCAGCATAAAGGTATCTTCCCATTTCAAACTTTCATAAATCATGTTTTCTATCCTTCTATCTAAACACTTCCAAGTTTATTCTTGTCTGTTGGTATCCTCTATTTCATTTTCTTCAAACGTGCTGGTTCAACATGTTCTCTTATCATCTGCTTAAAGGAACTATATTCCTCTTTTAACTCTTCCTTCGGGAATATATATGCGATTCGTTTGGAGAGGTAAACTAAAATACTCTTTTTTGTCTCCACAACATATACCACTGCATCCCAAGGAATCGTACCTTCTTCTGTCCCTTGCCCAACTGTAATTCCAGCATCATTCACAGTATAATTCAGGGGTTCTTGAAAGCTCTTATTTAATTTTACCTGCTTTAGAGCTTTATAATACAAATAAAATGGATTAACAACCATAAGTGCAGCAATGATAATCAATAATGTATTCATAAAGCTATCATTTCCACCGACACCTTTTAGATAAAGAATCAAGGCCCCTACACTAATGATAACTCCCACAATACCTTTCAGTCCCTGATATGCATTCTTCATTAAAAAGTCATACATATATGGTACTTTAACCAGTACTTGAAACTTAATTTCTTTTTTCATTTTATGTTACACCCATCTGCACATTCACGTGCTTTCTTTCTAAAAACATACTTGCTAACAGGATTTTTCCTACAGTTTCAAACAAAGTGAAGTAAGCCTACTGC
>JAEWEO010000059.1 GCA_023389295.1 Bacillota bacterium | reverse complement strand
CATTTTATTTGAGTATAACACGATTAAGTAGAAATTGCGACGCAAAAAAGCCACAGAAGACCGAAATATCCTGTGACTTTTTTCATGACATGTGAATAGACTTGCCATTCTATCTTTTATATATTTGGATAAGTGCATAATCCATGCTAATTATTGATTTATAAACTCATCAAATTTCTTATATTTCTCTAACATTCCCGGAAGCTTATCCTTTACTGCCATTATCTTAGGTCCGGCAATGGCTCCAAAGCCTTGAATCTCTCTTACGTGGTCATCTTGTCCCCATAAGGTTCCTCTCGCTTTACCTTGTTCTTCTTCTGTAAAGTTAACAAGAACTTTTTCACCCTCAATCGATAGTTTACCCTCAATTCCACACAATGGACAAACTACCGTGGTTGTCCCCGTCATTGTCATCAGATCTTGATGGCAAACAGGGCAAGTTCCCTCCTCACCAAACCATTCAATCTCATCCATAGGCTGGTCATAGGCTTTAGCAACGCGACTACCAAGTTCATTCACCTGTGCCATGAGGTCCTCGTTTAATACAGGATTACCCGTAGTACCCATGTGATGAACATTTAGATTACCAATTACTTTCATCAAGTTAGGAAAACCGAATAAATGCAGTCCCGCAGTTCCCATAGATACCCAGTGTTTGGTTGTTGCTCCACCAACGGATATGTAACCGATATAACGCTGCTTTGTACGTCTTGGATCAAGCTCTGTCGGTCCGTTCACTAAGCCTTTTTTTCTCTTTTCAATTTGATACTCAATAGCACCCACATCATGACGGGTAGAAAAGCGATCAATTAAGTTCTTAAGTTGGCCTACAGGTTGAAGAACATAAACGGGAGCTCCAAGAATAATGCAGTCCGCATCTCTAATCTTCTCTTCTAAGGCAGGTAGATCATCCTTTAGAATACAGTCATTATCAAGACCCTTGTCAAAGTTTCTGCTACACATGCCACAGCCAATACAACGATCGATCTTCATGTTAACGGTATTAACAAACTCTACTTCTGCTTCCGGATAAGAAGCCTTTGCTCCAAATAGAGCCTCTTTTACTAAGATATCCGTATTACCCATAACTCTACCAAAGGAAATTCCTAATATTTTCATCCTTTATCAAACCTACTCTTTCTAGTTATTTCTGTCATTATTCGTTACTCTTTTACGCCGCCAAGTGCTATTCCCTTAACAAAATATTTTTGAAAGAAGGGATATAAGATCATAATTGGTACAACACCAATGACAGCCATGGCCATTCGTATACTTACACCGGGTAGTTCCATTGTTGTACTTGTTACTGATCCGATGGATTGTAGTGCATTAATATTACTCATAATATTATTAAGTAGTACCTGTAAACTGTATAAATGTTTATCCGTAATATAATAAAGTCCATTCACCCAGTCGTTCCAATATCCAAGACCGGACATTAAACCAACCGTAGCCATAATCGGCAAAGATAGTGGAATGATAATCTTACGGTAAATGAAAAATTCACCGGCACCATCTATTTTAGCTGCCTCAATTAATGCAGGGTGAATATTATTGGTGAAGTTGTTCTTATAAAGAATAATAAAGAAACCATTCAAAACCAAATTAGGGAAAACAAGAGCCCAGATAGTGTTCTTAATATCAAAGACACGTGTCCACATCATATAGGAGGATACAATACCTCCATTAAATAACATCGTAAAAAATACGTAGAAAGTAAAGAACTTTGCTCTGGGGTAATCCTTTCTAGACAAGGGATATGCCATCATTGGTCCAATCAAAAGACTAATAATCGTTCCAAGAATTGTCACAAAGAAGGTTACTCCGTAAGAGCGAAGGATGCTTCCGGCATTGGTAATAAAGAGATATTCATAGGAATATAAGCTAAATACGGAAGGCCAGAAATTATATCCATACTTTCTTAATGCATCATTATCGGTGAAGGAGGACGCAATTAACATAATAAATGGTAATACAACAGACAAAGCTAATATAGTAAGAACGATATAACAAATGATCTGGAATATGATCGTTCCTTTTCCTTTTACACTTGAATCCATAATTTCTCCTCCTTAAAACATTGCATTTTCTCGGTCGACCTTACGGACAATACCATTTACCACAACTACGACTACAAATCCTATTACGGATTGGTAAACACTTGCTGCAGAAGCCTTACCAATTTGATTTAGCTGCATCAAGGCACGGTATACATAGGTATCTATGGTCTGTGTCGCACCAAATAATACACCGGCATTCATCGGAACCTGATAGAAGAGTCCAAAATCAGAGAAGAACATTCTACCTATCTGCATAATTAATAAAGTAATCAAGGTTGGCCGAAGCATTGGTAGAGTAATTTTTCTTATCTGCTGCCATTTACTAGCACCATCCACACACGCTGCTTCATAGAGGCTCTTGTCTATTCCAAGAATGGAAGAAAGGTAAATAATGGAGTTGTATCCAAGGCTTTTCCACACATTCACAAAAACAAGGATAAAAGGCCAGTAATACTTATTTGCATAAAAATCTACAGAATTTTCTCCAAGTAGTGCCTTATTGATAAAGCCGGCTTCATTACTTAAAAAGGCATATACGATATACGCAACAATAACATAGGAAATTAACTGGGGTAATAATATCGTGGTCTGAAAGAATTTCTTCATGGTCTTTGATATTATCTCATAGAGCATAATACCAACTACAATACCAATTAAATTCCCTAGTGCGATAAAAGCCAGATTATAAAGGATCGTGTTTCTGGTCATGATGAATGCATCGCTTGTCACAAAGAGGTATTTGAAGTTATTGAAGCCAACCCAAGCACTCTTCATGATACCAACACTGTAGTCAACATCTTTAAACGCAATAAAGATACCAAACATCGGAAGATAATTATTAATTAGAAAATAAATTGCTCCCGGCATAATCATAAAATCAAGTGCAGTAATTACTTTATTTTTATATAAAAGGTGAAAGCTTCTGGCGATAATCAGTATTCCAAGTAAAATCAATAATACCATACCAATGCCAAGTTTCACATTTTTTCCCTTAGATAATATAGCAAAGATATCTTTACTTAATGCAACACCGAGTACCAACTGTGCTACTCCCAAAATTGCAAGAAGTGTTCCCCAGGTTCTTATCTTTAGTTTTTTATATATAAATGCTAGCACAAGGATTAACAAGGCTATCACCAAAATCCCAATTGCCCAATAATTCATTGATATTGGTACGGTACCTTTCATTACGCTGGTACCGGTCAAAAAACGAATTCCTTTTAGTCCATAGGTTTTCTTGTTGTATGTATAACTAACAAATGGAAATATAAAGCTTATTGCTATCAGCACAGCTATGATAATCAAATCGAATGGTATCCTGCTGTTTCGAGGAAGCAGTTTTTTTAATACTCTCTTCTTATTCTCTTCCACGTTAACCTCCTTGCTCTTACAATAGGCAAGAGGCAGCGTAATTGCTGTCTCCTGCCATTCATAACTTACATTTTGTAAATCGGATTACAATTTATTTGTTTGCAGCCAACCATTCATTTAATTGTCTTTGAGCTTCTGCAATATAATCCTTTATTCCAGCATCATTAAGCGCCTTGATGAACTCGTCCTGATATCCTGCTGGAGCAGAACCACATGCAAGTGCCGGTCTATACTGATCATTACAGATTGACGTTAATTGTGCATAAATATCATTAACTGGTGACGTATCCAAACTGAAACCTAGAAGTGGAGATGCCTTAGCATTTTGCATAATTTCTTGACCAATCTTTGCGCTATCAGGGTTGCTACCTTCCCAAGGATATGCTAAGAATGCATTACCAATAATCTCGTTCATACCAATATAATAACCGGAGTTTGTTGCATCAATTCCTTCCGGATAACCAATGGTTCCATCTGCATTTTTCACATAATGATCGCCTTCAAGACCATAATCCATTAAGTTAAGTATTCTCTCATCAGTATATAACATATTTAAATATTTTGCTGCTGCCTCCGGTTCGGTAGCTGAGGTAGGGATTGCCCAAGTCATCTGTGTTAGGGCACCTGTAGAGATGGTTCCATCCTGAAGTTTAACATATGAAAGTTTATCATTGATCGTTGTATCAAACTGTTCTTTCTTGGCTTGATTCATTACTACAAAACTGGATGCAACGGTACTGTCAGATAATGCTTCGGCGTTGCCTTCGCTATTTGCAAGATCCTTATCAATTAACCCTAAATCGTACCATTTTTTTAATACTTCTATATCTGCTTTCCATTCCTCAGTCTCATAGCGATTTACAACAGAGTAGGTAGCATCATCATAACTTACCGAAGCAGCAACCGCTGTTGTTTCACCAAGAGCATCATAATAGCCTCCAAGGATGGGTCCAAAACTTGGATAGGTTAAATTTGTTGTTTTTGCATTACCACCCAGGGGAACCATATCAGGGTAAGCCTCTTTAATTGCTATCAAAGCCTTCTCAATATCTTCAACTGTTTTAATATCTTCAACTGTTAAACCGGCACCTTCTAGTACAGAGGATCTGCATACCCAGTATTGGTCTCTGACTAAGTTTTTATAACTAGGAACTGCAAGTACATTACCTTCTCTCGTTGTTGCATTCAGATAATACTCCGGAAGAATTGCAACCAAATCTTGACAATATTCTGTCAATAAATCATTCAATGGAGTTAGCATTCCTTGACTGGCCATCGATGCAAAATGTGCACTTGCTGCCGGGAAAGTAGGCATTAAATCAACCTTCTCACTATTGGATACCATTAAGGATGCCTGTGTTAAATAGGTACCCATATCCATAACGTTAAGATGTACCGTTACTCCTATTTCAGGTTCTGTGATTGCATTGATTGCTTCTTCCACCTTAAGTAAATCCGTGGGTACTGTGTTGAGTGTCCAATAAATTACATTAATTTCTGCTAATTCTACAGGCTCTGTAGATTCTGCTGTGTCATCGGAAGAATCTTCTGGTGCATCTGTAATAGCATCGGTACCTGATTTGTCAGGTCCAGAGGTTTCTTCTTCGGTAGCGCATGCGGTAAATAAGCTTACTGACATGGCTAATACCAATAACATTGATAGTATCTTTTTCATAAATTACGCTCCTCCTAAACTATAATTAATGTTTGCTCTTTTATTATATCTGTACAACTATTCTGTCGCTCCCCTATTCTTACTCATTCTTTGAACAAACTGTGTTAGATTATTAACGTAAAACTTAATGAATTGATGTTATTGTAAAAATATTAAATTATGTTATACTTTATTTAATATTTATATCTAATTTTGTTGATATTGTGTTTTCTCTAATGTGTTATTTTAAATAAATCATCCAAACAAATACTAAAAATCACGAAAAAGGATGTGCACAAATGCAAAAATCGATTGAAAATTCACCCTTTAAGAAGATATCAATCTTATCTTTGGAAGGTTCCTCTCACAAAATGTTAAAAGATTATAATCTATTATTACTACTGAACGGCTCCATTCGGATCCAGTCCAGCAAAGAAACGAATTATTTGGATGCCAAGGATATCATACTACTTCAACCCATGGAAAATTACACTCTTTCCGGTAGGGGGAATACTAGGCTTTTATCCGTAGAGATCGAAAGGGAATTCTTTGTTAAAAGTGCTCCCACACAAGAGGGGAATTATCAGTGTAATTCCTCCCTTGATAAAGACCGGGATTATACACCCTTGCAAAATCTACTATCCCAGATTGCCTCCACCTATTTTAAAAATGAAGATTTTAGTCATTTGAGTTTATATTCCCTTGCTTACCAGCTGATTTATTATTTGAACTGTTATCATTTTGAGAAGTCTGCAATAGCACAGCATCCTCATGCCAACTCAAAATATAGTGATCGTCTTAATAAGATTACCTCTTACATAAATCAGAATTATACTTCGGACATTACTCTTTCTGAGCTTGCCAATCATGTTCATTTGACTATTCCATATTTGTCGAAGTTCTTTAAAAGCAATTTTTCGCATAATTTTAATTACTATCTTAATCATGTACGCTTAACGCATGCAGTAGAAGATTTAATTTATACCGATGATTCCATCACTTCAATCGCCAATAAGAATGGCTTTGCCAGTATCAATGCCTTTAATAAACTGTTCAAAGAAGAATATAACGTCACTCCCAGTAAATACAGGGCAACCAATAAGGCAAAAACCGATGAGATCCTAATTCATAATGATAGTACTATGGTTGAGATGGATTATGATGAACATAAGCTATTACTCCAGGAATATATTCAAACGAATTCGGAAGTACTACCAAAATTTGAATTTCCAAATCAAAGGAATATCTATATCAAGGATGTTCACTCCTTTAAAGAAATTAAGCCCATCTGGAATTCCATGATAAACCTGGGCTCCACTTTACATATTGCAAAGCGTGACCTGAACAAACAGATTGCCTTGGTACAAAATGATATTGGCTTCCAGTATGGACGAATTGAATTTATTATGAATGATTTATTCCTTCCAAAGGATTCGGAAACCGAAAAATACAGCTTTATTTCCTTTGACCGCGCAATTGATATCCTTCAACTTTTAAACTTAACCCCTTATCTTGATCTATCCATTCCCTATGATGTTTTGGAGGCGAAGGAGCAAAACATCGTCTCCATTGATATACAGGAATATCTTGATATGGTTAATGCACTAATCGTACATAGTGCTAATACCTTCGGTATTGAAGAGGTTGAAAAATGGGTCTTTGAGATTGGATTCTTCCAAAATATTGTTAGAAATCAGAGTGAAGATGTTAAGGAATTTGTGGAACGGTTTTACCTCACCTACCATCTGATTAAGAAATATCTGCCGGAAGCGTTGGTAGGCGGTATTAGCTATCATGTAGCACTCCCCGCTAAGCGTTTTGAACAAATTCTATCCTTGTTTAATGAGAGAAAATTCAATCCGGACTTTGTATCCCTAAGTATTTTTCCCTATGAACTGACGGAAAAGAATAACCTATCCCCAACGGAAAAAACCGCCTTTGTCTTTACTACAGATGTCAGTTATGCAAAACATAAGGTAATCGCTTATAAAAAGATCATGTCACACTATAAAAATCTGTCTCCGAAATTATTTATCAATGCACTTGGACCGGATGTCCGTACACACAGCTATATAAGTGATACATGCTTTCAAGCCACTTACTTTACGAAAAACACCATTGACCTACTCGGTGAGGTAGATTTATTGGGCTATTATCAGCTTTCGGATACTGCCTATCATTCAACGGAAAGCACAAGGTTTTTAAGCGGGCACAATGGCATTATGAATCAATATGGTATTAAAAAACCGGGTTGGATGGCACTAGAGACCATCAATCATAATGGTAATTATTTGATTGACCGTGGTTCCAATTATATGATTACTAAGGGACGCCGTGAAATTTATTACATTACTCTTTGTAATTACATTCATATTAGTGATTATCACTGCTTGAATATCCACAAAGAGCTCTCCATTAAGGATGCCTATTCCATCTATAACGAACCAAAAACCCAGAAAATCTCCCTGCAACTAGGCAATATGGTTAATGGAACCTATCAGGTAATTACATATCGCATCAGTAAAAATCATGGTAGCATACTGGATGAATGGGGACATATCGGTTTTTGGGAGGATGTTGCCAGAAGGGAATTTGACTATTTTAAAAACATTGTACAGCCTAAGAGAAATTACCAGCATATGATCTGTAATGAGGGTATGTTAGAATTCAACCTACAGTTAGCACCTCATGAAGTCGTATTTATTGAAGTATCTCTGGAATTGTAGTAAGCGATTGTTTTATGTTAACAAAAATCACCTTTTATAATCATGCGATAATACCGCTCAATTATAAAAGGTGATCTTTCTATTTGCTCAAAAACACAGTAAACATTATCAAGTTTACATACAAGTAAACACGTACGTAGAAAATCGAGTAGCGTATCTCCTACCGTTAATACTTATATACCTCAACGAATAAGCAAGATAATTTATTACCTAAGGAGATAAACATCTGCTCATCCCCATTTAAAACTCTTAGCTTTTGAAGCTTGCCATGTTCTACCTTAACTTCAGCTAATTCTATCATCCCCACTTTTTTATCTTCTGACAAATGCGACATAATCTCTATTTTTGAGCGCATTCCATAAATCAGAAATGTGTGGTCAGTTAGTTCAATGATTCCACCACCCGCGATTGGTTTCGCAGTCTCATTCGCTTGAAAACTCATTTTAAAACGGAAATTTTGAAACTCAAGGATCTCTCCGTAATTCCACTCATTTCTTTTTATAAAGTTCTTCATACGTCCTGTATTTCGATATTGATAATATAAGGGCTTTAGGTTTTCTATAAATTCATATACTAGTCTAATTTGCTCGGCTGACCCATCCAATTCAAAGGCACTTGGATCTATATTTAATTCCTGCATTAACGAGAGTGGTGGCTTATGTAAGGAACTCGGATCAGCATTAATATCTTCAATACCAAAAGGAGAATAGCAAATTGCATGTTTTTCCAAGATACAATAGAGTGCGTAGGTTGAGGCCATAGCATCCTTTCTTACCTCCGGAATGAAGAGTGCATTGTCCTCTTGTGCATATTCATCTGCTACATCCGCCACATATGGTACATAAATGTCCGGTGCCAGGCAAGCCAACGAGGGCGCCATGGCTTTCCACATTTTTTTCATCTTTATGATCGGACCGCCGCTAGGATAGGTTCCTACATCCCAAGGCCATTGTTCCAGCCAAGCATTCGCATAATAGGGAATATCGTATATTTTCTTGCCTGCACTCGCAATTTGTTCTACTGCTGTAGCAAAAGCATAGCTCATAAAATGTTCGCCTGCCTCTTTGCCAAAGCATTCCTCCCAGGTACCTTTCACTTGATATAAAGCTGCAACCTCATCCGGTACTGATCGGTAATACAATTCTTGTGCCGCATCACAATAATCTCGTACTGTTTTCAATAGTCCTATCTCATTCTCGACTTGTATCATTAGAACAGTATGTTCTTTTTCATCCACCTTTTTTATGAATTCTACCAGCTTTGTAAAAGCAGCCTTATCCCTTTCTATTGCCATCTGACAAAAAGGTGAGATCGTATTAAGGGGCTCTCCGTTCCTATTTTTTGCGCGAAAATATGTAGTTGTATCTTTTTTCATCCAACCGGGCACATAGAAGGATTCTGCATTTTTCCATAGACCGAACCAAAGAATAACCAGACGCATCTTTTCAGCTCTCGCTTGCTCAATAAGTCCTTGAACAAGAGAAAAATTAAACACTCCGCTTTCTTTCTCTATACTCTCCCAAGCAACCGGAACCAGTACCGTATTCATATTCAATCCACGAAGATTTGGCCAAACGTTATTCTCCATGTACTCTAAGCTTGAACTTGATGAATTATGTATTTCTCCCGCAAGCATAATAAAGGGCTCGTTATTTAAATAAAAGGTATTATTTTTAATAAACGGTAGCATGTTTCCTCCATTTCTCATTGCATTCTCTTATATTATGACCAGTCTTATAAGTCTTATCAAAGACTAGTCCATTGTTCGTTACATTACTTTACTGGCTTATCTAATTGTACTATTAGTAATGAAGTACGATAGGTCCATACATTCCACTTGATTCTATATAATCATAACTTAATACGATAAAGGGATCCGGATAATTTAACTGGTCCCTGTCAGCAGTTGTGGTTACTACTACTTTTATCTCATTTACCCCAACTTTCATGTACTCACCAACATCAAATACATAGGGTGGATTTTGCAGCACACCTACAAACCTATCATTGATCCAAAGCTCTAATATCTCAAAAACATTAGTAAACTCAAGATACATATGCTCCTTTACCTCAGAAAGCTCAAGCTCTTTCTCATAGCAGATGTGACCTGAGAATTTTGGTAGTAGCTTAGAGATAGGTTTTAGCTCTTCCATATAGGATTTGGTGCCAAAGTTAGGATATTCTTTTGCATTTGCAACCTTGTAGTTCCAACCAAATGAAAGATCTAAACTCTCTTCTGTCTTTTTCAGTTGATCACTAAGTCCTACATACTCCGGTAGATCCTCCTCCAAGACATCAAAAATAATACAGGAACCATAGGGTGCAAGTTCAAGGTTAACCCATTTTTTATTCTCTTTTTCTTCCACCTTCATTCTATAAAATTCGTTCTTCATTCCATCATAGTAAACTGCACCATGTTTGATTGGTAAAGAAATTGCAGTACAGAATGTTTCAAAACCTGATTCATTATGGAACATGAAGATATCTTGTTCCTTCCTGTAATGATAGAAAGCAAGGTCCGAAAACTTGGAGGATAATTCTACTTTTGAAAAGCCCATATTTCTTATTTGGTTTCCTAGATTGCTAAGGGCGATGACCTTACATTTTTCTAAAGCCTTTGATAGAGAAGTGGTAGAAACCTCCCCATCTACAACACTACTTGGTAATTCATCAATAAATAGAACCGGTATACTCGGATTATTTTCAATGAATTGATAAACCCGGTACGTTAGATGCTTCGTATATGGTATGATCAGACAGCCGAATTCTTGCTCGTTAATAACTAAGCTTTCATTCTCTACATAACCCTCATATTCCGACAGATTACCAAGCATATCTACTGACACAAAATCAAAATCAATCTGATGCTGTAATAACTCCTTCGCCGGTTTTTGAATGAGCATACATTCACCGCTCCATTCGGACTCCGCATGATATAATACTGCGACAGGTGCAATATGCTTACCTCCATTTAAGATTTCACACATACGATTCGCATATTTCATAAGATTACAAAACTGCCTAAATTGCGGTTGATTTCCTCTGGCATAAAAATGAGGAGGACAGTCAGTGTCCGGATATTCGGCCATTGAGAAAGCGTGGGGTACTAAGGTATTAACACCTCTCACCAGCATATGATCAAGGATCCATTTCATATCCCTGACACCGGTTTTCCATCCCGAGGCTCCAAAAAGCTCACACATGGTACGTCCCTTTTTCATAGGATCCAAATGACCACTGGAAGCCCCAAGCTTACCAATTGCATAATGCATAAACTCACCATCGCGTTCAAAGACTCCGGTTCGGAGTAAACCAGCGCCACCAATGGTAACCTGATCTCCGATGACATCAATTCCAGCCATATGTTGACCTTTCATAGCTCGAAAATAATGTGCAGCACCATTACCTAGTCTCGCATGTAGATTATCATCTTCAACTACATGTCCAATGTATTCGACCTTATGCTCAGAACACCATTCTCCTAGCTGTTTGCTAAAGTTCTCCATATAGAGACTACTAACAGCATCCATAAAATGATATCTTATCTTTGAACATTCCTTTTTCTGTACAGTCTCCGTCCATAAAAAGGGTGCATACTTGTACCAGGTCCCTCCATAGATATCAATTAATTTATCTCTTAGCTGTTCACTCCAAGGAAGTGCCATCTTACTATTACCAATCTGCACATCAGTCTTAAAGCCACCTATATTACCTATCTCCGGCTCATCAGAGAAGAAACCGGCAATGGTTTTTCCAAATTCCTCTTTTAGATGTTCATAATGAGGTTCATAAACCGCCTCAATTAGCGTGCTTACAGATTTCTTATCCATCATATTGATGTAATCCAAAGTACCGCCATCCGTACAGGTCTCATAGATGACATAAACACGGTAATGATCTTCAGGGAATGTATAGTGTGCAAAATCTCCCTCTACTTCCTTCGTAAGATCAATTACCTGCTCTTCATCCAGCTTATTCTCCTCCCTGATGGGATAAGCAACTACAGCAACCAGTTTGTTATTCTTCTGTTCCTCCAGATCTCTTGGCTTATCTAGATCCAAGAAACTTACGAGGGGTTTTACCATTCTGGAGACGGGTATCGTAATCTCTCCCTTCGGTGCCCAAAGATTTACCACATTATAATTTAGATATTTCTTCTTTCGCTCCGGATACTTTGTTCTTATTAGTCCATTGGCATATCCTGTGGGAAAATGTGCATCATCAAGAATCCATATTCTCATTTCTCTCTTTTTTGCTTCTTCAATAATAAACTTTAAATCGGACCACCATTTTTCTCCCATAAAATCAGGATGCGGTCTGGATTCCAAACAGATTGCCTTAATACCACATTCATCGATCTTAGCAATTTCTTCTCGAATCACCTCTTCACTCTCACCCTTCATCCAGAGAAAGGGCAGGATGTAATTTCCTGTTTGACCCTTTTTTATTTTCATTAATTCTTGTTTCATTCTTGCCCTCCATTCAGATATTTCGAACTAACTTTGAGATTTAGAATCTAATCTTATTTAGCCTTTAGATTCTAATTTAGCTTCTAGAATCTAATCTCTATATTCCCCTGAAGACAATCTCTGGAATTAGTGCCCACAAATATAGTGAATTCTCCGTCTTCTAATAGATACTCCATTTGATCATTGTAAAATCCCATGTCCTTCTTCGCTACTGACAGCTCCACTACTGTCTTTTCTCCTGGACTAAGAAATATCTTTTGAAATGCTTTGAGTTCCTTAACCGGTCTCACCAGAGAAGCAGTGATGTCACGAAGATATAATTGAACCGTTTCTTCCCCTTCATAATCACCGGTATTACAAACCTCCACCTTAGCAATTACTTCCTCTTTTGCTTCTTGAATCTTGAGATTCTGATAGCTAAAGGTAGTATAACTGAGTCCATATCCAAATGGATATAACGGTTCCAACGGTGCATCCAGATATCTGGAGGAAAATTTACTCTTACCTCCCGGCCTGCCCGTGCTTGGATGATTGTAATAACGTGGACACTGTCCTACCATTGCTGGGAAGGTACAGCACAGTTTGCCACTTGGATTATATTCGCCAAATAATACTGCAGCAAGGGCATTTCCTGCCTCTATTCCCAGCTGCCAGGTTTCAAGAATAGCAGGGATATTCTCACTCTCCCATTGAATAGCCAAAGGTCTTCCATTCATCAATACTGCAACTACCGGTTTTCCTGTTGACAACGCAGCTTGTAACATCTTTTGCTGTTCTTTTGATAAGGAGATATCAGCTCTTGAAGAAGCTTCTCCACTCATGGAGGTAAGCTCACCGACAACGGCTACTATGACATCAGCATTAGAGGCTGCCAGTTCTAGTTCTTCTTGTTGAAATTCTGTATCTACACCACAACATTTCTGATAGGTGACATGAGCCCCGATATTTTGTAATCCTTGATAGATACTAACACAATCTCTTTCGCGCCCTGCAATTGCCCATGAACCAAGATTTTCAATAGGCAGGTTAGCCAGTTCACCAATCAAAGCGATTCGTTGTTCTTTTCTTAAGGGAAGAATGTTCTCATTCTTAAGTAAAACGATGGATTTCTTAGCTGTCTCTAAAGCAGTATTACGATGTTCTCTCGGAAGCTCCTCGTATTTGTTCATATTTTCTTCCGAAACATAGGGATTTTCAAATAATCCCAAGGCCATTTTTACACGAAGAATTCTTCTTACGGCATCATTAAGTACTTCCATCTTAACCTCATTGTTTTGAACCTGGTCCTTTAAATACGTATGAAATGCATAAGTGTTCATATCCATATCCATTCCGGCAGTACTTGCTTTTTTAGAAGCATCCGCTAAATCGGAAGCTATTCCATGGGCTACACATTCCTTTATTGCATTTGCGTCACTTACAACAAAGCCCTGAAAGCCATATTCTTCTTTTAGTACCTTACGAAGCAAATATTCATTGACTGTGCATGGAACACCGTTATAGTCATTGAAGGCTGCCATAACTGTTAATGCCCCTTCCTCTACGGCCGCTTTAAAAGGAGGAAGATATCCATTATGTAGCATAGAATCCGCCATAGATACTGTATTATAATCTTGTCCGCTCTCTGCCGCCCCATATGCCACATAATGTTTTAAGCATGCTGCGACATTATCTCCAGAATCTAATTTCTTCCCCTGAAAGCCTCTTACTTTTGCTCTTGCATAGAGGGATGCCAGATACGGATCTTCTCCCGGCGATTCCGCAATTCTTCCCCATCTTGCATCACGGGATATATCAAGCATGGGCGCGAATGCCCAATGAATATTATGAGCTCTTGCTTCTCTTGCTGCTATCCTAGCGGATTCCTCAAACAATTCTTCATTCCAGGTGCATGCTTCTGCAAGTGGAATTGGAAATACTGTATGAAACCCATGTATTACGTCAAAACCAAAGATTAAGGGAATACCTAACCTAGATTTTTCTACTGCAAGCTTCTGTAGCTCGTTGGCTTTCATCGGATTGTCCATAAGAAAAGATCCAACTCTTCCTGAACTTACATCCTCCTCATGATAGTCCATTTCAGCTTTTGACATAATGGTGTGAAACTCATCCTGTGTAATACGTCCTTCCGTCATCATTTCAATCAACTCTTCAAATGGTACGTCAAAACCACCCACAATGGAAGGGGATAGCTGATGCATCTGACCCACCTTTTCCTCCAATGTCATTCTCTGTATCAGTACTTCAATCTGTTTTTCTTGTTCCTGTGTTAATTCAATGTTTGACATAATAACTCTCCCATCTTTACTCTGTTTTGTATTACATCATGATCCCAAGTATCATTTTTTCACATATTATTAGAATATCTTCTTTATTTTACAATATGAAAGGAAGCTACTTCATCCGTATAATTAATGAATTTCATTGATATCCTTCCTCTTTTTTTAACTTTTTATTTTACTGACAATAAAAGAGCAATATTTCTACAAGGAATATTGCTCTAAGGGTATCAATCATATTTATCTAATTGTTAATCCACTTCATTCCGGCTATGATATTCCTATCCCAGAACTCCCATTCATAGGCATCGGGATCTTCGATATAAGTTAAATAACTCTAGAACGGATGATATTAACCTTTGACCGCTCCCATTGTAATTCCTTTTACAAAATAATCCTGAAAGAATGGATAAACAACTAGTATTGGAATGATACCGATTACAGCCGCAGCCATTCGAACCGTCTCCGTCGGAACAGCAGCTGCATTACCGCCACTCATTAAATATTTTGCACTTGAATTAATGCTATTTAAAATATTTTGTATACCATACATGTTCTGATTATCCAGATAGTACATACCATTCTGCCAGTCATTCCAGTACATGACACCAACAAGTAGCCCAAGGGTTGCTATGATCGGTTTTGACAAGGGCAATGCTACCTTAAAAAATATTCCAAACTCCGTGGTACCATCAATTCTCGCTGCTTCTATTAGCTCCATGGGTATATTGCTGATAAAAAAGTTCTTTACCATAATAATATAGAATGCATTGGTTAGCAGATTCGGTAATATATATGCCCATAGTGTATTTTTGATATGAAAGGTCTGTGAATACATAATATAAGTTGAAACTAGACCCCCGTTAAATAGCATTGTAAATATAACAAAGAAAGTAAGTAGTCTGGCAAAGGGAAGTCCGGGTCTGGATAGCATATAGCTAAACATAAGTGTAATTGTTATACAAGCCAATACACCAATGACTGTGACTGTAATCGTGATCAGATATCCTCTACCAAACAGCTCAAGCTTCGACAATAGATAGGAATAAGCTGCTGTCGACCATTTTGTCGGAAATAGAGCTGCACCATGATTGACTAAATTCTTCTCATCGGATAAAGACACCGTGAATAGTAGCCAAAATGGAAGAATTGCCAGGATCGACGTAATAATTAAAATAATGTGTGATAATGTCAAAAATTTTTTATGTCCAACCATGCTTTTTCTCCTTAAAATAATGCATTCTCTTTACTAACCTTACGAATAATAGTATTAAACACTAATATAGTAATAAAGCAAATAAGCGACTGATAAAAGGCTGCTGCTGATGACAAACCGATATCACCACTCTTCATTAATGCACGAAATACATAAGTATCAATTGTGTCTGTAACTGAATATAGTAATCCCTGATTCCTTGGTACTTGATAAAAAAGACCAAAGTCAGACCGGAAAATATTTCCCATAGATAATGTTGTTAACATGATAATGGTCGGTTTTAACAAAGGAACTGTGATATGTCTGATTTGTTGCCACTTCGTTGCTCCATCCAGATCAGCAGCTTCATAATAGGTATCTCCAAATCCTACTATTGTTGCTAAATAGATAATCGTTCCATAACCGATGTTTCTCCAGATATAAACAAAAGTTAATATGTATGGCCAATACCCTTTATTGGAATAGAAATTTATTGTCTTCATTCCCAAAGTCTTCCATAATCCATTTACTAATCCGGTACGATCTCCAAGAAAGGTGTAAGTTAAATATGATACTACTACCATTGACATTAGATATGGTAGTAAAATTGCTGTCTGATAAATCTTCTTTGACTTTTTACTTCTAACTTCATTAAGAAATATTGCAAGTGCAACACCTAAAAGCATATTTAGAAGGATAAAAACTAAATTATATCCGATCGTATTTCTTGTAATAATCCAAGCATCCTTTGTCTTAAAAAGATATTCAAAGTTCTTTAAACCAACGAATGGACTCCCACTTGTTCCCAGCTTAAAATTGTAATCTTTAAAGGCTATCTGCAGACCATAAAGTGGTAAATAATTATTAATAAAGATATAGATAAAGCCTGGTAACCCCATAATAAAAATCGGTAACCATTTTTTAATATTTTTCCTTTTCATAAAATCCCTTTCAAAGCCGGAAATGGGTAGTAATTCAGATATTACCACCCATCTCCAAAACTTTATTACTTCACTTGAATAGCACCTAATTTACTATTTAGCTATAAACGCATCCAGTTGAGCTTGATTCTCTGCAATTACCTTATCAATACCTGCCGTCGTAAGAGCACTCAAAAACTCAGAAATTGTTTTTTCTGTATCCACAATTCCACAGGCAAGAGAAGGTGCATACTGAGAAATAACTGCATTTACAGCTGTAAGCTCCGTCTGAACTTTTGATGTATCAAAGGTATAACCCATATATTGGGATACCTTTGCTTTGCCTAGCCCAAAGTTCGGTATCGTGGTAACGAATTGATCTGTTAAGGGTTCTCTATAATAGATCTGTGTACTATCACCGAATGGTCCGATAAAGCTACCATAGCCTACTGACATAGAATCAATACCATCCGGATATTTAATAATCTTGCTTCCTTCCTGCGTTATATAATGTGTACCTTCAATACCATAAGAGATTAGGTTTGCCAACTCAGCATCCGTATAAAGTAATTCAAGGAACTCAATTACCTTCTCGGGTCTTTCACAAGTGGAAGAAATACCCCAACTTAAATTAACTACACCGGAAGCTGTAATTGATACATCTGAAATCGGAATAGATGCCAACGTCTTACCGGTCTGTGCACTCCAATATGCAACGCTCGTGCCGGTTCCTATTTGAGTTACATATCCAAATACCGTTCCCTGACTCATTGAATCGCGAACTGTATAGCCATTACTGATGGAGTCTGGAAGTACATAGCCTTTTTCATACCATTTTCTCTTCATTTCGCATTGCTTTTTATATGTTTCCGTAGCATACCAGTTTTCAACCTTAGTGCCTGTCTCCATACCCATAACAACACCATAAGAGTTATAAGCAGAATCTCCTAATGCATCATAGTCAGCACCCAAGGTCCACTCTACATTGACACCATCTCCGGTAGTTATACCGTATTGTGGCATCCCACTTGCCAATACCTGATCAAAGATATATTCCCAGTCAGCCTCAGAGGTAATTCGTTCCGGCATTTTTATATTGTATTGTGCTGCCAAATCAGAATCGTATATAAAACTCACATTAACACCTGGATAAAGATTTGCAGGATATGCATATATCTCACCTTGTACTGTACAAGCCCCAAGAAGATCTCCTGCTAGACTGGTTAGTACTTCTGATTTTGCTAGTAAATCGGTTAACGGTGTTAATAACCCACTTGCTGCCAAATTGTTTGGTGTTGTTAGAAGTCCTGTTTGTACCAGATCCATTTGCTCACCACCAGCAACCATTAACTCTAGTTTCGTAGACATATTTGCAATAGGAACTGTTAAAAAGGTAACATGAACACCAATGGCGGGCTCTGTGATGGCGTTTACTGCATCCTCAACCATTTTAATGTCTTTGTCATCATATCCATAGTTAATGATCTCCATAACCATGTTGTAGATTTCATCGCTTTTTGCACCATCAGTTCCTTCGGAATCGGAAGAAGCTTCCGGTGCCACAGTCACATTATTCTTCGAACTGTTGTCGGTCGTGTTGTTGGTACTTTTGTCTTTACTACCACATCCAACCATGGCTAATACCATGGTGAGTACCAGTAACATTGAGATAATTTTTTTCATTTTGTAAAATCCCCTTTCTTATTCATCCTTGTAACGATCAACTTCATTCATTGACT
Source organism: Bacillota bacterium (assembly GCA_023389295.1). Taxonomy (GTDB): domain Bacteria; phylum Bacillota; class Clostridia; order Lachnospirales; family Lachnospiraceae; genus Mobilitalea. The sequence continues at coordinate 3,160 of JAEWEO010000059.1, read as the reverse complement.
CTCTTATTATAATAAATGCACTCTAGGGATGAATAGGAATATAATGATCCCGGCATGGACAAAAATGACTATTTGGTGATAGTTTCTCTCCGAAAATGTGTTGGAGATATACCAAACTCCTTGCGAAATACCCTTGCAAAATATGCATAATCACCATATCCAATCATATTGGATATCTCCTTAATTGGTAAATTTGTTTCTTTCAATATTTTTTTAGAGGTTTCCAGTCTAATTTTAGTAATGTATTCCATGATGCTATAACCTGTTTTATTTTTAAAAGTTCTCATCAAATATTGTGGATTAAAATGAAGACTATCGGCAATATCCTTAATGTTAATATCTTCTAACATATGTTCTCTGATATATTTTTTTACCTCCAATTCCACATTACGATCCTTTACCATTTTCCATTGATTCTGAATTGCTGCATCGGTTATGCCTCCCCAATTGATTGCTTCTACATTCTTAGCACCTGTTGCTAAAGCTTCCATCTTACGTACCAAATCGCTAAGTATTCTCGTAAACTCATCATAATTGATTGGCTTTAATATATAGTCGTAACATTTTAACTGGATTGCTTTTCGCATATAATCAAACTCCGGATGACAAGTTACAAAAATACAGCTGATATTATACTGTTCTTCTCTCAGCCACTCAAGAAGATTCAATCCCGATCCGTTTGGCATTTCAATATCACAGATTAATATGTCAATTTGATTCTGTTGAATGATATTAATTGCAGCTTCCATATTCATCGCTTTAAACACATCGCTTATCCCACAACTTTTCCAGTCAATATTTGATTCCAATGCATCTATACTTCTTATCTCATCATCCACTATAATAAGGTTGTACATACCGTATCCTCCTATATTTAAACACTCCTTGGTAGGGTTAATTCTACTATTGCTCCACCAGATAAAGAATTTATTATTCTTATATCAATATTTTCCTGATACAAAATATCCATTCGCTCAATTGCATTTTGAATACCAACACCAAGATTTTTCTGATATTCTCGTGTTGTAATAAATCGCTCAATCTTATTCATGGCTTCTTCAGTGAAACCATGTCCCGTATCTTCAATTCGAATTCTCATTTTATCTGCCACTTCTTCCGCTGTTATATGTATCAAAAGTTTCTCATCGTTTTTCAGAGCATATTTAATACAGTTTTCTACAAAGGTCTGAATAATCAACGGCGGTATCAAACACTTTTTTACATGCTCCGATGCAATGATTGAGAATTCAAAGCGATCTGGATAACGTTCTTTTTGAATCATTAAATAGTTCTCGGTATGTCTTAATTCATTCTCCAATTCAACAAAGTCAACTCTTAAATTCACAATATACTGAAAGTATTGAGATAAGTACAATACCATTTTTTTAATAAGTGGAAATTCACTTTCTTTGTAAGTATATATGATATTAAGAGCGTTTAAGATAAAGTGTGGTCTGATCTGTTGACTGATGTATTTTAACTCTGTCCTTTGCTCATTGATTTTCATCTTATACAGAACATACTCCAAATCATTTAAGTCATCCATCATTTGATTAAATTTTAAAAACAGACGATCAAATTCGTCATAATACTTTTTATCCGGTAAAGGTATCCGGTATTCCATATCCCCTTCCCGAATATAAAGCATAGCCTCATCTACTATTTTTAAGGGTTTGGCAATCCTTGTTTGAAGCCAATAAATGATACATGGTATTGTTAAAAGAGAAATCGTAGCAATAAGAAATATTATTTTATTAAATAACGGAATATTACGAAATATCATTAAATTCGGGATCAAAATTCCAAAAAATATATCTTTGTTCTTTGATGAAACGCTGTAATTTGTATATTTGCTGCCATCGATATCTTTTACCTTTTTGATACCCTTACCATTCTGCTTTAATATCAGATTGAGACTTTCGTCTTTTAAGGTATTATTATGATCAGAATCAATTACATAGACACTTCCCAAAAGCTTATCTTCATCTAATCCGTAATCAATAATCAAAGTATTCAAGGGTATCCAGCACCCCCAGTAATAGTTGCCGTAATTTTTGATTGTAATAATATAGTTCTCTCCGTTAACGTCTACCACTTTCCAGTGATTGTACTGTAAATCTGCTTTTTCTATCCTTTCATCAATATACTTATGAACTGTTCGATTCGCTTTCCCACGAAACATCAGTAAATCAATGTTCTCATAATAAGCAAAAACACCTTCTACTACCTTATAACTATCTGCCTGTTTCTTTAGCCATGTAGTCGTATCTGCAAAATACAGTAAATAATCATTCGCTGTCGAATTCTCTTTTAGACTACGCATTCGTTTATAGGTTTCGTTGGAGGTGATGTAGTATATAAAATCATAATCAATCTCGATTAGCTGGCTTTCCAACTGATTTAATGAAATTTGCAGAGCGTTGACATTACTTTCGAGCATCTGATTTTCCACATTTATATAACTAACGATACACGAACTTACCATAATAAACATAATAAATAACAATACGGTTAGAGGCAATATAACAACTTGTCGTATGATGGATCGGTATTTACTCTTCTTCATAATTACTCCTATTTCTATATAATAATTAAAAATAAATTGATTCTATCGTTTTTCTTCTTAATTCTACACAAATAAACCAATTATGTCATCCTAATATTGTTCTTTATTGTTTAAAATGTATCTCTTATCATATGCTTTATCTTAGATTTTCAAAAAAAGAGTAATATTTCTACGTGAAATATTACTCTTTTTGTATTTGTTGTCTTACTTTTGATTATTAATCCATTTCATTCCAGCTAGGATATTTCTATCCCAGAAATCCCACTCATGTGCACCTGCTTCTTCGATATAGGTTAAATCTGCTCCCTTCTCCTCCAAGAAGGCTTTGTATCTTCGATTAAATTCCAACAGGAAATCCTCCGTTCCAATGGACATAAAGATTTTCATGGGATTTTTGCAATCAAGATATAGCTGCTCCGGATCCATATCACTTCCAACAAACTTTGTTACATCGCCAAAAATTCTTTCATAATAAGATCTACGCTGCCAAGGCATCAAAGCCTCTTCCTCAGAAAATGGTATTGTGTAGGTTACAAGCGCACTTGATAAAGCAATGATCTGGCTAAAAGTATCATTATATTTTAACCCATTACG
>JAEWEO010000117.1 GCA_023389295.1 Bacillota bacterium | reverse complement strand
ACCTGGTGATGCTTTAAACCTGCTAATTATTTGGCAGTTACCTTTTCCTGCACTTGATCCTCTCATGGAAGCACAACGAGAAGAGGCTAAAACACAGGGATTAGATCCAATAACTACGGTAGACTATCCTGAAATGGGGCTTAAACTAAAACAAGGATGTGGGAGATTAATCCGGACAGAAGAGGACAAGGGTGCAATTGTTTTCTTAGACCCTGTAATCGATACCCAATGGGAGAAGGTTGTTATGGGGGCATTGCCATCCGGAGCTACTATTGTTATCGAAAAGTAAAGTTATATAAATGATTCCTTTGGTGGTTATGTTATGATCACTACTTTAAAATTTATTTATCATAGTATTCTAGAAGTCCTTCAAAAATAGGATAGGGTGCCAGAAAGTGGATTTCTGGCACCCTATTCTTAGTTCATGACAACGGAAGCAACTTGCTGGTTCATATTGTTAACATAAGAAAGTCGTTATGGGCGAGCGTCGTTGTATGCTTCAATCATTTCATGACACTTTTTGCGTAGCCTTAATAGCCAACTACTATCATGAGGGTACTTCTTAAAAGTTATCGTTTCCTCCAGATTTTCATGAATCAATCTCATAACTGTTTCTCTGTCCGTCAGTTCTTCTAGAAGTTGCAGCATCCTAAGATCTTGTAGTCCTTCCACAAAAACCTCACCTCGTAAGGATCCAATGGGACCATCTTCACCTGGATATACCAAGAAAGCATCTCCTGAAGGTAAAGCACAACCTGCATCTGTTTCATAAAAAGGATTGATAGTACGGGTGGAGAGAAAGGCATTCCAGAAATTGAATCCCCACTGTAAAAACCCTTGTATCTGATACTGATATAGCTGTACACCTAGAATACGGTTACGTACAGAAGGCATGCAGAAGAAGCGGTTAGAGACTTCTTTATATTGACCGCAACAGTAATAGGTCCATAGATTTGGAACCTGATGTTCGATAAATGGTTCTAGGTGATCAGTGGAACAGATTGGTAAATCAATGATTCCATGTTCATAATATTCATAATCGGATATAGCGTCCATGATGGGCAAATCTCCAATGTGCCTCTTTACAACTTCCCTACATTGAAGGTATATGGGGAGATGCTCTTTATGTGGTTCATCTGAGATATGGAAGTAGCAGCGATCATGTAGGTGGTGCTCTTCGATAAATTCCATAAGTCTTATTAGGAATGCATCTAGAAATGCTATGTATTCTTCACTGCTAGAAGCGGTATCCCAGCCAAAAATTTTCAAAGGCTTTGTATCCTTAAGCAATGTATCTGCTATACCATCAAAGGCCATAATCTTCGGCGCATGGGCGGCTCCCCATTGAGTAAATAGATGCGAAAACTCAAGATATACAATTCCATATTGTTCGCAAAGAGAAATCCAACGCTCCAGCTTGTTGAAATCGAATTTATATCCATGTTCTGTTAGGTAAACGTCTACTAACTGAACGGTAGTTCTTTCTCCACCAGGCTTTGTATCAAGAGGTGGCGTGAACAGTGGAGTGAGCAACATATTGATTCCATAGAGAGAAGCACTATGCATATAGCGCTCTACTAGCTCCCAGTAACGTTCACTAAATACCGGAATGTCATACTGATTAGCAATACAGTCAGTATGAAACCACTGCGTGTGAATTAATGTTTGCTTAGGAAGAACTGCATTCAAACGTCGTAAGTGATAGGTACAAGAACCAAGAAGAGTACCTGCGTTTGAAGCATCCTCGTGTGCATTTCCATCGCCTTCTTGAGGACCTTGTTCATAAAAAGTGAGGATAAGATCATAGCTGCCGCTAGGAAGAGGGCAGTCAGCAGGTATAGTGATCCAAAGGCTATGCCATTGTTCTGGGATTAGAGTAATATAAGAAGAAAGCGGAAAGAGAGGATCGGGGTACAATCCAGGAGTTTTCCTCAAGACATAATCATCCCCATCGGGATAATTGGGAAGTTGGCTGGGTACCAATCCAGTTTGACGAATTTGAACATAGTCAGCAATTGTACCGCTTATGCACAGTTTGGCTTTGCCTAAGGTAGTTGAGTTTTCTAGGCAGTACGCTGCTTGAAAGGAATAGCGCTCTCCTAAAAGCATGGTATCATGAGTAACGATTTCATGAGATAAAAAGGGCTCGTCTGCGAATACCTTTTCTAAGGAACTGATGGTAAACAGATGAAAAATTTTGTTTGACATGCAATGTTCTCCTAACTTCATTTTTATATAACATAGCAAATACTAAAAAAAAAATCTATATATATGAAAAAAAGCAACAAAATTAACATATCAATGCAACGATTGGAGAGGTGATAACAAACATTAGTTGCTTATTTTGCTACCTTTTAACGCTTAGAGCTAGGACGAAGTCGAAGGGGATATGCTGGATCAAAGATAGAATTTATCTTTATTGCATAGGAGGTTTTATCTTGAATATCCTGATCGGTAATGTAGTGGATATCCAATAAACCGTTTGATTTGTAGCCGGTTTTTATATAGTTCATCTCAGATAAAGCTAAGCTCCAACCTAGAAGCCAGTCATCTAGCTTTTCTTTTGTTGCTTTAGTTCCATCAAAGTGAATTAACAAATCAATGTCACTATTAAGTCTGGCAGAGCAGTTATTTGTGCTACCAAATAGATAGATGCCTTTCACGGAAAAAGCTTCCATATCAAGCTGATTCGCTATTTGTTCTGCCATATAGTGGCGCCACTTCCATCCATCTTCATCGTTCTCACTAATTTCTGTAACAGAAATATCATGAGTATAAGAACCTGAATGAATAAGAGATGAATGTTCTAGATAAGCAATTGCCTTTTGCAAGTCACCATTCATTAAGACAACAAGCTCTTTATTAAAACTCACTTCTTCTATTGTAATTATCTTCACAACTTCATCAAGGTAGGAATAAACAGGTAGTACCTTAGATAAAGCATTCTTTGAACTAGTGAAAAAAGAACGATTAAAGATAGAATCACTATCTTCTGGATATAGTGGCAGATATTTAATGTTTTCTTCCACTAGATCTTGAAAGAAATGAGTTCCAAAGGATAACTCAGGTTCGTATTTGGATTGTTTGTTTGCTACTTCTATTAACATTGCGGTATTATTTATGTCAGAATAAGCTACCGGTACACCTAGTTTGATATCTCCACGACTTCCCCAACGGCCTGGTCCCATAAGTATGAAACTTTTGCGAGGCAATATCTTGTTTAACTCATGGACAATGTTGCGGATATTTAATAAATCTTCGTGAGACTCTAATTTCGCATATTCGAAGGGATCGATATAAACGACAGTCTTAATACCGGTTACTTTCCCGTTAGAAATATATTTGCCCGCAGTAAATATAGTACTTTGAAAAGGAATATTGCTCGGAATAGCAACGGGAGCATTATCATAGTTTTGACTCTGTGGCCGGCATTGGAGTAGATAAAAATGTCTACCATCACTAGCAAATTCAATGTCAACAGGATAACCAAGCTGATTTTGCAACAAGGTGAGGATGGATTTCACTTGTTTTACGAATGAAGTTTTCTTAATTAGTCCATCCATGGTAATTATAATATTGTCATTTTTAAAATCCGTAGTGAAAGGATTTGTGTCCATGATGATATCATGATTTAATACGGACGCCACTAGGTTAATATTTGGAATATGATCGGAGTATTCTTTTAGTACCTCATGAATTGACAGAGTAAGAAATTGATTATTGTTTAAATCGATAACATCCATAAACTGAGGCGAGTATTTTAATATCTCTCTGGGGGATTGATTCACACGAAGATTAGGTTGGCCGGGAGAGAGTAAAAGGGGATAGTCTTCTCCTACACGATCTACCGCTCTTGTTCCTAATCCCATAACCATCCTAACTAACCCATCTTCCCTTTTTATGCGTGGTGACCAACGTAACTCATTATTACTAAATGCAACCCCGGCAAAGAGTGGAAAGTAGTATGGTCCCACTTTACAACCAACGACCTCTTGAATCATAATACCCATCTGTTCATTACAGTCAAGCATATTGTTTTTGATTCGGTATTGAATCGAATCGGGGCTAAAGATGGAAGCATAAACTTCCAAAATACCATCTACTAATTGTTTGATACGTTCCGTTCTAGTACCGGCATTCGTTATGAATAAACTTTTGTATTTTCCTGAAAAAGAGGTATCAATCTGGTCTTCAAGGAGACTGGAAGAGCGAATAATAAGGGGACAATCTTCACAGCAATCCACTATTTTATTAAGTTCATTCAAAATATAGGGTGACAATCTAGCATTCTTTAACATCTGAATTACTCTTGGATAGCTGGTAAGTATATCGATTTGATCCAAATACTTATGTTCATTTAATTCATCAAAACCATTATCTTCTAGTAAATATCCAAATTCATCGGAAGAGATATACCACGTTTTTGGTATTACAATATTTTCAAACTCTGGATATTCATCTTTGTGTGATTCAAGTATTTGGTTTGCCAGAAAAAAGCCGGAACCTTTTCCGCCAATATGGCCAATACTTCTTGGAGAGCTTATAAAAGAATCAAGCAGTTTATGAAAGGCTTCTATATTAACATGGCTATGAATTCGGGAAATCACTTTTGGATTGCCGGTAATAAAGCGCCTTGTTAACTCGACTTTTAGCCATCGTTTCGTTGCATCACTTGTCATCTCGTTGTTTTTTACTGCTTTTAAATAGGCAGAGAGGGCCTGAGAGATTTTTTTGACATCAGAATCTCTTTTATCGACTATTTTTATTAACTCATATGTTTTGCCCTGATAGATCCAAAGATTGATATAGTCATAAATCTGAGTATCATCTAGGTTTATCATTGAATGATCAAAAAGAACCTTA
>JAEWEO010000033.1 GCA_023389295.1 Bacillota bacterium | reverse complement strand
CTTCTGCCCCACTCACTGGTTATTATAACAATATCATCATTCTTCGCGGTATATCCAAATTCTTTGCTGCTCCCGGTTTGCGTCTAGGATACGCCATCTGTGGCAATACGGACTTACTTAAGGAAATGAATCAGAGAAAAAATCCCTGGACCATCAATAGTCTAGCTGCCATCGCAGGTGAGCTTATGTTCACCGATGAAAACTATATCAAAGAAACAAGAGCCTTAATTAGTGAGGAAAGAGAACGTATCTGCAGGGTTTTAGATACCTGTAGCAATGTGCATTACTTTGCACCAACCGCTAACTTTATCCTTGTTAAAATACTACGCGAAGATGTAACCTCCATGGATCTTTTTGAGGCAGCCATTCGCCATGGTTTGATGATTCGTGACTGTTCCACCTTCCCCTTCCTTAGCAACCGATTCTTTCGCTTCTGCTTCATGACACCTAAGTTAAATGACACCCTACTCCATATATTATTGGAGGTACTTAATAAATAAGTCCCTTTTCCATCGTTGTCTTTTATAGTAACTATTAAGTCATGAAACGTTGGCTAATCATTGCCGCATTTCATGACTTATTTACTATAATCTGTATGAATTCACCATTTTTTGAAAGAATCTAATTATTCTTTTACAATCCAAACCGTATGATCTCATACCTGTTTTTTATGTACTATGTATATCCTTTTTTAATTGTTAATATAAATTTTATCATTTTCCACTATTGACTATCAAAAGTAATGTGATTATAATACAAATTAGTTAGGCACCTAAGTATTTGTCTACCTTTAGGAGGTGAAAAAAATGCAGCCTGAAATACATGAGCTGTTCAATAGCTTTTCTGAGATATTTAGATCCCTTCATCAAAAATCTTATCATAAAACGGATAACGCATGCATATATCCCGGGCATCCAAAACTTCTCTCTCTCATCAAAGCAAATGAAGGAATTACACAAAAGGATTTATCGGAAAAAACCTTTGTCAAACCTGCTACAATTACCGGGACGTTAAGTAAATTAGAGGCAAATCATTATATTTACCGAATTCCTGACGAATGCGACAAAAGAATTATGCGTGTGTTTCTAACCCCAGAGGGCCGACATCTTGCAGAGGAAAGCGAAAAATACTTCAAAAGAATAACGGATCAACTTTTTGATGGTATTACACGCGAGGAGCTACAAATTTTGCTTAAAGTAACAAAGAAAATGAAAGATAATTTACAAAATTTTAAAAAGTAAGCTCTTAGCTGACAGATTAATTAAAACATATTAAGAAAGGAAACTCTATGTTAAAGCTACTAAAATTCTTGAAAAAATCGGTTGTAGCAATCATCTTTGTTACAATCCTTTTAGTAATTCAAGCGGCTTCCGATCTATCCTTACCTACCTACACATCAAACATTGTTAATGTAGGTATTCTAAAGAGTGGTATCGATAGCACCGTACCAGGAGCAATCCGTAAAACGGAATTTGATAAAATACTTATGTTTATGGAGGAATCGGAAAAAGAAACCGTACTCCCACATTATACTCTATTAACTAAGGAAAATGTTACAGATAAGGAATGGTCCAATTATCTTAATGATTATCCACTACTTGAGACAGAAGAATTATATGTATGGGATGGAACCGAAGAAGATATGATTGCTAAAGCTCTTCAAATTCCTATCATGCTGGTTTATGGCTTTGAGAGTGAAAGTGAAGTCTCTGTTCAGATGAAAGAACAGCTTCTTGCTAACCTTCCGCCCCAAATGCAACAAGGGGATGCTGATATCTTTACTATTCTATCCATGCTACCAACTGAAAGCTTATCTTCTATCGTAACTTCCATGAGAAGTAAATTATCCGAGCTCCCGGAAATGTTATTTACTCAGACAGGCGCCGCTTATATCAAAGCAGAATATACTGCCATCGGTGTTGATTTAGATCGTATGCAAATCAACTATATCCTTATTGTTGGTGCAAAGATGCTTGCTCTTGCTCTGGTTGCAATGATTGCTTCCATTCTGGTTACCTTTTTAAGTTCTAGAATAGCAGCAAAAATGGGGCGCGAGCTTCGAAGTAATGTATATCGCAAGGTAATTTCCTTCTCTCATAAGGAAATGGATCAATTCTCAACCGCTTCCTTAATAACTAGAAGTACCAATGATATACAACAAGTACAGCAATTAATCGTAATGCTCATAAGAATTGCAATATATTCACCAATTCTTGCGATCGGAGGTATTATCAAGGTTGTAAATACAAACACCTCCATGTCCTGGATTTTAGTCGTTGGGGTAGGTGCCGTCTTTCTTCTCATTGGTGCCCTCTTTATCGTTGCTATGCCTAAGTTCCAAATTATGCAAAAATTAGTGGATCGTATTAATCTTGTTACAAGAGAAATTCTTACAGGGCTTCCAGTTATCCGTGCCTTCAGTACTGTAAAGTATGAAGAAGAACGTTTTGAAAAGGCAAACATAGACTTAGCAAAAAATAACCTCTTTGTTAATCGTGTTATGACCTTTATGTTTCCCGCACTTATGCTCATCATGAACTTTGTATCCATATTAATTATTTGGGTAAGTGCTCATGGAATTGAAAACAGCACCATGCAAGTAGGTGATATGATTGCTTTCATTCAATATACCATGCAGATTATCATGTCTTTCCTAATGTTAACCATGATATCTATTATGCTTCCAAGAGCAGCTGTTGCTGCAAAGCGTATTGATGAAGTGCTCTCCCTCTCCAACAGCATTCCGGATCCGGAGCAGCCCATAGAACCCACATCATCTAAGGGTGTCCTTGAGTTTCGTAACGTTTCCTTCCGTTATCCAAATGCAGAAGAAGATGTTCTCTCCAACATAAATTTTGTTGCAAAGCCAGGAGAAACTACGGCTATTATCGGTAGTACCGGTAGCGGTAAATCTACCTTAATTAATTTAATTCCTAGATTTTATGATGTCACTGCCGGTAGTATCTTATTAGACGGAGTAGATATTTCTAAAATGACACAGAAAAGTCTAAGAGAAAAACTAGGCTTAGTTCCTCAAAAAGGTGTTCTCTTTAGCGGAACAATCGAATCAAACATAAAATTTGGCAACCCGACAGCCAATGAAAAACAAATGGAGCGAGCAGCTCGTATTGCACAGGCAGAAGAATTTATTGAAGACAAACCGGAAGGCTATCTTTCCCCCATCGCACAAGGTGGTACGAATGTATCCGGTGGTCAAAAGCAAAGATTATCCATAGCAAGGGCAATTGCTAAGGATCCTGATATTTATATCTTTGATGACAGTTTTTCCGCTTTGGATTACAAAACGGACTCCACTCTCAGAAAGAAGTTGAAGGAAGAAATCGCCGATAGTACAGTAATTATAGTAGCGCAGCGTATCAGTACTATAATGAATGCAGAGCAGATTCTGGTTTTGAATGATGGTCAGATTGTCGGAAAAGGAACACACAAGGAATTATTAAAGAATTGCGAAGTATATCAACAGATTGCATCTTCCCAATTATCTAAGGAGGAGTTGGATTATGAGTAAAGAAGAAAATGCACAGGCAACACCAATGAAACCTGCTAGAAGAATGGGTTCTGGCGGTCATGGCGGTCCCCCCGGAATGATGCCGGGAGAAAAAGCCAAAGACTTCAAAGGCTCAATGAAAAAATTAATTCAAAGACTTTCAAAATATAAATTCCGCTTCATCATTGTACTATTATTTGCAATTGGCAGTACTGTGTTCTCCATCATAGGCCCTACCATAGCTGGTAATGCCACAACAGAGATTACGGAAGGAATTGTTCGTAAAATAGGTGGCGGAAGTGGTATTGATTTTACAGCACTTGGTAAAATACTTCTTGGTTTAGTCGCTTTATATTTGATAAGTTCTATCTTCTCCTTCATTCAAGGTTGGTTTATGACTGGAATATCAAATAAGGTAACTTATCAATTCCGTAAAGATATTTCAGAGAAGATTCACCGAATGCCTATGAATTATTTTGACACTACCTCTCATGGTGAAATATTATCCATAGTTACCAATGATGTTGATACGGTTAACAATAGTTTAAATCAAAGTTTAACACAGCTAATTACCTCCGTTATCTCCATCATCGGTGTACTCATTATGATGCTTCGAATCAGCGTCTCCATGACTTTATTAGCTCTCCTCATATTACCTCTGTCCGGTATTGTCGTTAGTAGGGTTGTGAAAAAATCTCAAAAGTACTTTCAGCAACAGCAAGAATATCTTGGTCATGTCAATGGTCAGGTAGAGGAAGTGTATGGTGGACACACCATTGTAAAGGTATTTAACAAAGAGGAAGAATCCATTGCTGAATTCGATGAAAAAAATGAAAAGCTATATGAATCTGCATGGAAGTCGCAGTTTTTATCCGGTCTGATGATGCCCGTGATGCAGTTTATCGGTAACCTTGGATATGTAGGTGTAGCTATTTTGGGTGGATATTTAGCCATCAAGGGTAAAATTAAAGTTGGTCAGATTCAATCCTTCTTCCAATATATACGAAACTTTACCCAGCCCATCGCCCAACTTACCCAAGTTGCAAATATGTTTCAGTCAACAGCAGCGGCAGCGGAAAGAGTTTTTGAATTTTTATCCGCGGATGAAGAAGTACAAACGGTTACAAATCCGGTATCCATCGAAGGCTTAGATGGCCGAGTTGAATTTAAGAATGTTCATTTTGGTTACAATCCGGATAAAATTGTTATTAATGATTTTAATGCAACCGTTCATAAGGGACAGAAAATTGCAATCGTTGGTCCTACCGGTGCCGGTAAAACTACAATAGTGAAGCTCCTTATGCGTTTCTATGATATCAATAGCGGTGAGATTTTAATTGACGGGTATAATATCAAAGACTTTAATCGTAGTGATTTACGAAAACTCTTTGGTATGGTGCTCCAGGATACTTGGTTATTTAATGGAACCATCATGGATAACATCCGCTACAGTAAGCTAAATGCAACGGATGAGGAAGTTATCCAAGCAGCAAAAGCGGCTCATGTTCATCATTTCATCACTACACTTCCTGACAGTTACAATATGGTGCTTAACGAAGAAGCCTCCAATGTATCTCAAGGACAAAAACAGCTCCTTACCATTGCAAGAGCAATCCTTGCTGATCCTAAGATTCTGATCCTAGATGAGGCTACCAGTTCCGTTGATACTAGAACAGAGTTGTTAATTCAAAAGGCAATGGATACCCTAATGAAGGGTAGAACCAGTTTCATCATCGCTCACCGCTTATCCACGATCCGTAACGCAGATTTAATTCTCGTTATGAATGAGGGTGACATCGTTGAGCAGGGCAATCATGAAGAATTATTAGCTAAGGGCGGTTTCTATGCCAAACTTTATAATTCTCAGTTTGAAAAATCTGCCTAGATAGTATTTACTGCAAATAAAGACTGTTGTAACTCTAACTGGAGTGACAACAGTCTTTTCTTAATACACGATTTAAAAATATCTGCGAAGCTGATATTTTTAAATCATTGATAATGTAATAAGCATTTTGCTTAATTATCTTTTTTAGCTGCTTCTATCTGCTCGGCTAAATCATTTAAATACACCCAACGATCCATCTTTTCCTCAAGAGCCTTCTCTAACTCTTCCTTTTGTTTCATTAGCTCATTTAGCTTTGTATAGTCGGTGGATGCCTTAGTAATAGCCTGTTCTGTCTCATTTATCTTAGCTTCCAAATCTGCAATAACATCATCAATCGTATCATAATCCTTTTGTTCCTGATAAGTGAACTTAAGTTTATTGCTCTTTTGTTTCCAGGTTGCTACACTTGCTGCTTTCTGCTCCGAGATATCCTCATTGGAACTAAGGGTCTTTCTCTCTTGCTCCTCCATCTTCTCTCCCACACGCTCTTTATAATCAGAGAAATTACCTTCATACTGGCAAATTGCTCCCTCTTCAAATGAAAAAATACGGGTTGCAATCTTATCTAGGAAGTAACGGTCATGGGATACCGTAACCACAATACCTGGAAATGAATCTAAATAATCTTCAAGGATGGTTAGCGTCTGGATATCCAAGTCATTGGTGGGCTCATCGAGAATTAACACATTGGGTGCATCCATTAGTACCTTTAACAAATAGAGCCTTCTCTTCTCGCCACCCGATAGCTTAGCTATCTGCGTATATTGCATGGAACCTGTAAATAAAAACTTCTCACACATTTGCGAAGCAGTAACAGTTCCCTCTGAGGTCTGAATATATTCTGCTGTTTCCTTAATGTAATCGATTACCTTCAGACTTTCGTCCATATATTCATTTTCTTGTGAAAAATAGCCCACTTTCATCGTAGTACCCATTTCAACCGAACCAAAATCAGGAGTAAGTATTCCGGTAAGAATATTTAGTAGAGTAGATTTTCCACAGCCATTTGGCCCAATAATACCAATACGGTCTCCCGGCAGTAAGATGTAGGTGAAATCTCGAAATAGGGTTCTATCTCCATAGGCTTTGCTCACCTCATTTAACTCGATGGTTTTCTTCCCCATTCTTGAGGACAGTGCACTAATTTCTACTTTGCCGTCGGTCTCAATTACCTTGCGATCTCTAAGTTCCTCAAATCGCTGAATATGCGCCTTTTGCTTTGTGGAACGTGCTCTTGCTCCTCGCTGCATCCATTCCAGTTCTACTCGAAATAAACTCTTAGCTTTACGCTCCGTAGCAAGAAGCATTTCCTCACGTTCCGCTTTTAGTTCCAAGAACTTTGAATAATTTGCTGTATACGAATAAATATTTCCTTTATCAATCTCAATAATCTTATTCGTAACTTTATCCAGAAAATATCGGTCATGGGTAACCATAATGAAAGCTCCACGATACTTCATCAAATACTCTTCCAGCCATTCTGCCATTTCATTATCCAAATGGTTTGTCGGTTCATCTAGTATAAGAATTTCAGCCGGAGTCAGTAAGGTTCTTACCAATGCAACTCTTTTCTTTTGACCTCCGGATAGGTTACAGGGTGATACACTAACATCTGCGATGCCAAGCTTTTGTAACATAGCGCTCGCTTCCCCCTCCAGATTACGATAGTCCTCTTCTGCCTTTTGCCCTAAAACAACATTTTGTAAAATCGTTAACTTTTCATCAAAGGTCGGAGTTTGTGGCAAATATCCAATTCGCACTTTTTTACCACGAATAACATTTCCACGATCAGGTTCTTCGAGGCCTGCTATAATTTTAAGTAATGTAGATTTACCTGTGCCATTAATACCAATGACACCGATCTTATCCCCTTCATTGATGCCAAATGTTACCTGATCAAAAAGCAAGCGCTCGGTATAGCTTTTACTCATATTCTCTATGGTTAATAAATTCATATACGTAGACCTTTCTATTGTAAAGTAAATATTTTCATCACTTGATTGCTTGTCTATCGTATCATAAGCAAAATAAAAAGTCCACCGTCCTTTCCCTAATAGAGTAACGATCCATATGGCAGACTTACAAGATTTTCTTAAATATTTTGAATGGTAATAGTAATTTTATTTTGAATCATATATAATAACATTAAGCAACACGCTACGCGAGTTTCTTCGGTTCGCATACGATAAAATGCAACCATATTGTATTTTACTATATAAAGGAGAATGACAATGAAAGTCCGTTTGAAAGTATTGACTATAGTAGCTATCGTATTATTTATTATCACTTTGGCTGAAAATATATTTAATATCTATTGTTATTTTAATGATATAAGAACTCCTTACTCCCTTACCATACTATCAAATTTATCTATGGTAGCACTTGTCTTCACTTTTATCATCCTTATAATAGAAGATAAAAAGGCAAAGAAATTAAAGAAATATTCCGAAGAAGGTAAATAACCATATCTCTATGCTCGTTCACATCTTACTTTGATATCGAAAACAACGATGCTAGCCTGTAGCGATCATTTTATGTTAGCAACGATACTTGATCATAGCTACTGTCTTATGTTAGCAATGATGCTTGACCATAGCTACTGTTTTATGTTAGCAACGATATTTGACCATAGCTACTGTCATATGTTAATAAGAAAAAGAAGGAGGGAAAAACTATCCTCCTTCTTTCTGATTATGAATTAATTTTTCTGATAAAATCATTTCTTCCGGGTCCGTTAGAGATTAAGGTAATCGGCACTTCTAATTCCTTCTCTATAAATTCAATATATTTTTTACAATTTGTTGGAAGTTCCTCGTAGTTTTTTATACCTCTAATATCCTCTTTCCAGCCTGGGAGATTTTCATAAACGGGCTTTGCCTTTGCAAGCTTAACTGTTGTTGGGAAATCTTTTGTTACAATACCATCGATTTCATATCCAACGCAAACCGGTATTACCTCCAAATAACCAAGTACATCTAATACAGTGAATGCTACTTCCGTTGCTCCCTGCATTCTACAGCCATAGCGGCTGGCTACCGCATCAAACCATCCCATGCGTCTTGGTCTTCCGGTGGTTGCACCATACTCACCGCCGTCACCACCACGTCTTCTTAACTCGTCAGCCTCTTCACCAAAGATTTCACTAACGAATTCACCCGCACCTACAGCACTAGAGTAAGCTTTTACTACAGTAACAATACTCTTAATTTCATAAGGTGCAATACCTGCACCAATAGCACCATAAGCCGCTAAGGTGGAAGAGGAAGTAACCATCGGATAGATTCCAAAGTCCGGATCCTTTAAGGCTCCTAACTGTCCCTCTAGCAAAATATTTTTACCTGCTTTCATAGCCTCATAAAGATAAGCTGAAACATCACATACATAAGGAGCAACCATATTTCGATACTCTACTAAGGTTTCATATAGATCTTTTGGATCAAGAACTGGTTTGTGATACAAATGCTCCAATATAACATTCTTCATTTCACAAACTCTTTCTATCTTGTCCTTTAACAATTCATCATCAAATAATTCCGAAACCTGAAAACCGATCTTTGCATATTTATCAGAATAAAAGGGTGCAATCCCTGATTTGGTGGAACCAAAGGAGTTACCTCCAAGTCTTTCTTCTTCATATTGATCAAAAAGGATATGATAAGGCATCATTATCTGTGCCCGATCGGATACCAATACCTTAGGAGCCGGAACACCGCGTTCCACAATGGAATTGATTTCCTTCACTAGGTATGGAATATTTAGAGCTACACCATTACCAATGATGTTAGTGGTATGTTCATAGAATACACCGGAGGGCATTAAATGAAGAGCAAATTTTCCATATTCATTGATAATCGTATGTCCTGCATTGCTGCCACCTTGATACCTTACAATAATATCGGCCTCTTGTGCTAACATGTCAGTAATTTTACCTTTTCCCTCGTCGCCCCAGTTTGCGCCTACAATTGCTTTAACCATAGTGAAATCCTCCTTGAATAAGTGATGAATAGAGTTTCTTTTCATCTCAATAAAATTATTATATCCAATTACTTATTAAGTATAATGCTATATTTGTCATAAATAAAATCACTATTCATTATGAAGTGCATAATTTATGCTTATGGATCTGTTATAGCCCTTAAGCTTACTGTGCTTGATGTTCTTGTAGTTGCTTGTTTTTTCCATAAATATGATATAATTGACGTTAAGTAGAATTTCAGTGGAAGGATAATTTCATAAGAGAGGGATATAGCCATGAAAATTGATCACATTGCGTTATATACAAAAGAATTAGAACGATTAAAGGATTTTTATATCAAGTATTTTAATGAATCCCAAACGATGGTTACCATAATCCGATGTCCGGCTTAAAAACCTATTTCTTAACATTTAAAGATCATACCAGATTAGAGATAATGACTCGTCCAAACCTAGAAACGCTTGTACCCTCCCCCTATCAGACCGGATACATTCATCTGGCCTTTTCAGTAGGAAGCAAAGAACAGGTAGATTCCTTAACGACTCTTCTGGAGGAGGATGGGTATAGGATTTTTAGTAAGCCCAGAACAACGGGAGATGGTTATTATGAAAGCTGTGTTCTTGACCCCGATGGTAATCTAATTGAACTGGTAGCATAAAAATACCCCAGAGACAACATGATTTCAACCTAACATCGTGTCTCTGGGGTAAAAGTATTAATGAATTATATTTACCTATAGCATCCTAGGAAGGACTCCGTTTCCGGATAAGCGATCAATAATCTCTTTAGCGGCTATCTGTATAAAATCTAGCATTCTCTGATAGCTAATATAGACTGGCTGCAATAGTTCCTGCTTCTCATAGAAATGATGAGATAGAAGCCACTTACGGCTTATCTCTAATTCTGGGGTACCAATATAATCTTTGATAGGATATACGATAGCCTGCTCTAATTCTTTTTGAATCTCTTTCATTCCTTCATAGTTCTTCGTAAGCAATAAATCGTTCCGATTCATATCCTTAAGAATCCGATCAAAGAATTCCTGATCTTGTTGAGCAATTCCAAGTTCCTCCATTGTGATACAGAACTCTTTACGAACTGAAGTTATAAATAATTCATCAACAAGAATATGAACCACATATCCAAGGTAAAGATCAAACAACTCATCTTCCCTATGATTATTCTCTACAATAAAATCCACCAGTCTTTTTTGATATTTAACATAGTTTTTTGGATTTTCAAAATCACAATCAGGTATATCATCTCGAAAATGCGTATGCTTTTTATAAGCTCTGATATATCCTTCCCTTGCATGGACTGCGTCCGGTGCTAGTGACCCCAGATAGAATAATCCGTGGTTTGCAATTGATCCAGCCGGAAGAAGTTTTAACATCTCCCTTATGACGACCATATGTGTAATCAGACCAGCCATATATCCTCCTATCCTATTACTAGTTGGTTCCTGTGCTTCCAAGTCCACCTCGGTCTTCATTACCAAGACTTTCTACTTCTTGGAACTCAATCTTAGGCTGGTGCTCTACAATGCGGAACTGGCAAATACGATCATTTACGTTAATTACTGTATCTCTCATTGCCAGCGCCGGAAAATACCATTGATCGTTATCACCACAATAGGTTTCATCAATAATCCCGGTAGAATTGGTCTGTATGATACCGAAATTCTTAAAGGTACTGCTTCGGGGAACAATATGTGCTTCATAGCCCTTTGGCAACTCCATTGCAATACCAAGCGGAATTAACTTAAATTCCCCTGCACTCATAATTACATTTTCAGCTGCTCTAAGGTCAATCCAATCTGACTTATTTTCGATATATCTTAATTTCTCAATCTTGTCATTTAAGTACTTTATTTTAATATTCTGCATGTCATTTCTCCTAGTCTATTTTTTATTTCCTGTTTCAATCAACGGTTCCTTTGTTATCCCCAACATTCCAAGTAGCTCTTTCGCAGCAGTTGAAATCGGATTATAATTCCCTGTAATAATACAAAAATGTCTCTTTGGAATTTGCTTATCAAATGTTAGCTCAAATAAAGATCCCTCGTCTAAGGCTTCTTTTGCAAAATCACCCACCACGCAACCAATACCCAAATTACGCGATGCAAACTTAACAATGATATCACTCATTGCCAATTCGAATTCCGGCATCAATATAACATTGTTATCCCTAAGAAAATCATCAATATATCTTCGAGTACTCGTATTATGCTCCAAACAGATAATTGGTAACTTATTCAATTCCTTGTATTTTAGTACTTTTCCTTTTAAATGCTCAAACTTCGCTCCTGCAACAAAAATATCCTGAATTTCTTTCACCCTAATACTCTCTATCTCAGGTTTAGCCTCAAAAGGTTCACTTACAATACCAAAATCTATCTTCCCCTCATATAAAAAATCTAGAGTCTCGGGAGTTGGGGCGTTGGTTACCGTAACTTTTATTTTTGGAAATTTTTCATGGAATTTTTCTAGATATGGGAGCAGAAAAAATTGAAGTGTCATATCACTGGCACCTATTCTTATCTCCCCATTTTCAAGATCAAGCATTTTTTGAAACTTCTTTTCACCCATTAGTATATATTCATAACCTCTTTGTACATAATTATACAAAATTTCACCTTCGGGTGTCAGTCTAACTCCCTTGGGTATGCGAATAAATAGCTTACTACCCAAATTATTTTCTAATGTTTTAATTGACTGACTTACTGCCGGTTGAGAGATACAAAGATCCTCTCCAGCCTGCGTGAAGCTTCCAGCTTTCGCCACATAATAAAATATCCGATAATATTCCAAATCAATATTCATATAAACTCTCCTTATGGAGTTTTAATAAAAATAATATATCTATTATATCTTCTGTTCCTCTAGAAATCAAATTAAATCTACGAATTAAAAACGAATAATTTTACATGAAGATTGCTTACATTCAAATAAAAAACTATAATATTCCTACTTTCCAGCAAATAACTCTTTTTAAGGTGATAAAATTCCTCCAGATTTCTAAAACTAATTATATGTCATACTGTAATTTTAAATTTCCAAGTTCAAGTTAAGAGATTAAGAAAGGAAGCGTATACTATGCATAGCGTTCACTATAATGTTGAGGGTTTAATTAATAATCCAATGAAAACACAGGTTAAAAGTGTTCTGAAAGATTTAGAAGGCGTACAACAGGTTAATGTTGATTTGGTTCGTGGCACCGTAGAGGTGGAATATAATCCTCCTGCTAAAGAAAGTGATTTTCGTGCTAAAATCGAACATATCGGTTGCAAAATTATATGATATAGACTTGCTTTTGCGTTCGCATTTTAATATGCAAGCTTATAAATGCTCACTTTGCTTACGCGCAAATAAAAAGGGAGCTGTTGCAAAATGTTGGATTACGGCAAAGCATATCCGTATATCAACAATTTATAACAGCCCCTTCTTTCTTTATCCTATTGTTTCATTGCTTTAAGCATAACTATATTTCCCTTTTTGATATTACACTTTAATATCTGCTTTTAAACCAAGAAGTTCCTTGTTCTCCTCTAAGATCGGAGTTATAACCTCATGAATGAACTCTTCGGTTTGTTCTTTGGCACGTCCGGTATATTTGTAAGGATCCATCGTGCTCTTTAACTCTTCTAACGTTAAATTAAAGGAAGGGTCAGCTGCTATGAGTTCTAGCAAATTATTTTCAAGCCCTTTTTCCTTCACATTCTTACCCGCTTCCATGGAGAGGGTACGAATCTTCTCGTGCAGTTGTTGTCTATCCCCTCCTGCTTTCACGGCAGCCATCATGATGTTTTCGGTAGCCATAAAGGGAAGTTCCTGCATAAGATGTTTTTCTATCACCTTCGGGTACACTACAAGTCCATCAACAACATTTAAGTATAAATCTAAGATACCATCCACGGCAAGGAAGGCCTCCGGTACGCTAATGCGTTTATTAGCAGAATCATCTAGAGTCCTTTCAAACCACTGCGTCGATGATATGATTGCCGGATTCAGGGCATCCACCATAACGTAATTAGCCAAGGAAGCAATTCGCTCACTTCTCATAGGATTTCTCTTATAAGCCATGGCAGAAGATCCAATCTGATTCTTTTCAAATGGTTCTTCAATTTCCTTTAGATGCTGCAACAGTCTGATATCATTAGAAAATTTATGTGCACTCACAGCGATTTGTGCTAATACATTTAATACTTTATAGTCCACTTTTCTGGAATAGGTTTGTCCGGATACAGGATAGCAGCCTGCAAATCCCATTTTCTCAGCTATTTTCTGATCCAATTGTTTAATCTTCTCATGGTCACCATCAAACAACTCTAAAAAGCTTGCTTGAGTTCCGGTTGTGCCCTTTGAACCAAGTAGTAACATGTGATCTGTCGTGTATTGAAGTTCGTCGTAATCAAGCTTTAATTCCATAAGCCAAAGAGCTGCTCGCTTACCCACAGTGGTTGGCTGTGCCGGTTGAAAATGTGTAAAAGCTAAGGTGGGAAGCTCACGATATTCCATTGCAAACTTTGATAACTCCGCCATAACATTGACTAATTTCTTCTTGATTAGCTTCAAAGCCTCAGTCATGATAATAAGGTCTGTATTATCACCAACATAGCAGGAGGTAGCTCCAAGGTGGATAATCCCTTTCGCCTTCGGACATTGTTCTCCATAAGCATAAACATGGGACATCACATCGTGGCGAACTAAAGCTTCTCTCTCCTTTGCCACCTCAAAGTTAATTTGATCTTGAAATTCTTTTAATTCATCAATTTGTTCCTGCGTTATATTTAATCCAAGTTCCTTTTCGGTTTCAGCTAGAGCTACCCAAAGCTTTCTCCAGGTTCTAAATTTCATGTCCGGTGAAAATAGATACTGCATTTCTTTTCCAGCATAACGCTCGGACAAGGGACTCATGTATTTATCATTACTCATCCGTTGGACCCCTTTCAATTTTATTCGTATGTGATCGATTGCGAAACTAATCTCCTCGCACTTACTGAGTATTCTTTATTATATCCTAATAAATTATTATAATATGCCTTAGTTGTCAATCATTCTAACCAATAACACCCTGACTATTCCTCATATTCTCCACGAATATCTTCTGAAGGCGGTTCTATAGGATAATTGCCTGTAAAGCATGCATCGCAATATCCCTTGTCTCCTCCGATAAGATCACTCAACCGTTCTACAGCAAGATAACCCAGAGAATCAGCACCAATCATTTCTCTAATTTTATCGATTGTGTTATTATGCGCAATTAACTGATCTCCGGTGGGTACGTCAGTACCAAAATAACAGGGATAGAGAAAAGGTGGTGAGCTAATTCTAACATGAACCTCTGTAGCCCCTGCTTTCTTTAACATACGTACAATCTTTTCGCTCGTGGTTCCTCGTACAATTGAGTCATCAATCATAACGACTCTCTTACCTTGTACAACCTCGGGTAAAACATTTAATTTTATGCGTACACTAGATGCTCGTGTGGATTGTTTGGGCTTAATAAAGGTTCTTCCCACATAACTATTCTTAACAAAAGCCATTCCAAAGGGTATTCCTGATTCAAGTGCATAACCGAGGGCAGCCGCATTACCGGAGTCCGGTACGCCTACAACAACATCTGCCTCTACCGGATGCGTCTGAGCGAGAATTCTTCCAGCCATAATTCTTGAATTATATACACTTACCCCGTCAAAGCGGGTATCAGGTCTTGCGAAGTAAATGTATTCGAAAATACATTTTGATACCTTCTGGCCACACAAAGAGGTATCAGAATGAATTCCGTCTTCATTAATCATAACTACTTCGCCAGGCAATACGTCACGGACAAACTCAGCATCAGCAGCACTTAAGGCAGCTGTTTCTGAAGCAAGAATATATGCATTCTTTCTTTTACCGATTACTAGCGGATGGAAGCCGAAGGGATCTCTTGCTCCGATTAATTTTCTAGAACTCATAATAACTAAAGAGTACGCTCCGCTTAGTTTCTTCATTGCTCTTGATACGGCTTCCTCTGCTGATGCAGCATTAAGACGTTCTCTGGCAATATGATAAGCAATAACTTCCGTATCAATTGTGGTCTGAAAGATCGCACCGGTATATTCTAACTCTCTTTTTAATTGGGGAGTATTGACTAGATTACCGTTATGAGCAAGAGCTAATGTCCCTTTAATATAGTTTAATACCAAGGGCTGTGTATTATTGATATTACTTTCCCCTGCAGTTGAATAACGGACATGCCCAACACCAATGTTTCCTTTTAAAGTATCAAGTTGCTCCGGAGTAAAGACTTCACTTACAAGTCCCATACCTTTCCAGGCCTGCACCTTACCCTTTGGTCCAGCGGTGTCACTGACTGCCATACCGCAGCTTTCCTGTCCTCGATGCTGAAGAGCAAACAGTCCATAGTATATCGTTGATACAACATCATTACCATCCAAATCATATACACCAAATACACCACATTCTTCATGCAATCCTTCCGGACTAAAGCTGTTATTTTCTATATTCATGAGTATTCATCCTCTCAATAATTTTGAACAGCAAGAGGCTGTCCCACATTGAACAGCCCCATTTACTTATTGTATTCCCAGACGCTTAAATACTTCCTGGTAAGCATCTTCTACTTTACCCAAATCTCTACGGAAGCGGTCCTTATCCAATTTGTCATGTGTATTTATATCCCAAAGGCGACAGGTATCAGGAGAGATCTCATCTGCTAAGATAATTTCCCCTTTGTGTCTACCAAATTCTAATTTAAAATCTACCAAATCTATACCAACGCTTGCAAAGTATTTACATAATACTTCGTTTACGCGAAATGCTAATTCTGTAATACGGTTAATCTCTTCTCTAGTAGAAATGCCAATCGCAATTGCATAATAATCATTAATCATCGGGTCACCCAAGGCATCATCCTTATAAGAGAACTCTAACGTAGGGCTACTAAGGCGAATTCCTTCTTCCATGCCTAGTTTTTTTGCGAAACTTCCTGCAGATACATTACGTATAATAACTTCCAACGGAACAATTTCAACCTGCTTAACTGCGGTTTCACGGTCACTTAATTCCTCCACATAATGAGTAGGAATACCTTCCTTCTCTAGCAGACGAAACAGATGATTTGACATCTTATTATTCACTACACCTTTACCAAGGATTGTTCCCTTTTTCAGTCCGTTAAATGCTGTTGCATCATCCTTATAATCTACGATGTATACATCTTCCATATCGGTCTTATATACTTTTTTCGCTTTTCCTTCATAGAGCATGTCTGTTTTTTTCATTGCAACTGCCACCTATCCTTACTCATATTTTATATTATTAAAGATGTTTCCGTTACACTCTCATCTTATTATGAACCCAAAAATTGCGCAAGATGAATTTAAGAGTTTCCATGAATAAACTTTCATTTTTGTATACATGCACAAATTTGAAGAATGAAACAAGAGCCTTTTACATCATATTTTCGACACCGAAAAATCGCTGAAACCCCATATATTACTGGCATTTATATACTTTATTAATTATAATTATAAATCAGATTTCTACTATTTTATTTCATTTTAGAATTGATTTTGAGATCAATATTCAAATTAATTTTAATATTGATTTTCAGATTTGAGTAAGGTACAATTTTTAAGTTATTGGTCATTTTTCAACGGAATTAGATTAGAAATAGAATAACATCACCATGTATTTACAACTATGAAGGGAAGAAGGAATCACGAATGAAGAAATTTTTTCATATGACATATCAGTTCATCAAAGGGGAAACTGTACTGTTCATATCCGGATTAGCAGCCCTAATTACTATGTTTTTTGTAACACCCTCTACTAAATATTTGGCGTATCTGGATTTTCGCGTACTTGCTTTGCTATTTAGCCTCATGGCTGTCATTGCCGGCTTTAATGAAACAGGGATCTTTCTCTTATTATCCAATAAACTACTAAAAAAAATTGTCGGTTTTCGCTCCCTTAGTTTTGTGCTCATCATGCTTTGCTTTTTCAGCTCCATGTGGATTACTAACGATGTAGCGCTTATTACTTTTGTTCCCTTCTCTATTATGGTTCTAACCATGATACAGAAATCTGATTACATTATTCCTATTGTTGTGTTACAAACCATTGCCGCTAATCTTGGCAGTATGTTAACTCCTGTGGGCAATCCACAAAATTTATATCTCTACTCCTTTTATAATTTGTCCATACTGGAATTTTTACATATTACTCTTCCTTATACCATGGTTTCTTTTGCTTTGCTATGCATCAGTATTTTATTTATTAAGAAAGAACCCTTGAACTTCAAATTGCCGGAGCAGGCAAAACCAAATAAGAGGCAGCGCTACCTCATTGCATTATACTGCGTTTTATTTCTAATTTCTCTTGCTTGTGTGCTTCATGTCATTGATTATCGCATCTCCTTATTAATTGTATTAATAGCAATCCTGCTCTTTGACCGTAGAATACTGCGAAAAATAGATTATTCTCTACTGCTTACCTTTGTTTGTTTCTTTCTATTCGTCGGTAATATCGGTAGCATGCCTGTAGTAAAAGACGTTTTATCCCAATTGTTACAAGAGAGAGAGCTTCCTGTGGCAATTGCTATTAGCCAGGTAATCAGTAACGTGCCGGCCGCAGTACTTCTTTCCTCCTTCACCAGGGATTACAAAGCCCTCATTCTAGGAACGGATATTGGTGGTCTTGGAACCTTAGTTGCCTCACTTGCCAGCTTAATCTCCTACAAATTTTATTGTAAGACAAGCAAAGCACGGCCAGGAAAATACCTAAGTGTTTTCACACTTTATAATGTATTATTCCTAGCCGCAATCTATTTAATATATCGATTGATAGAACCTTCATTTTGAAGCTTTTCATGCTTACGATCTTATAAATACTTTAGTACAAAGAAGAAGTTCCAAAAGGAACTTCTTCTTTGTATTGTTCAAATGAGATTACATAATTAATAATATATCGTTTTCTTCCTTCATCATTTCTTCCGGTAAATAGTTCTTCTCCAGCTTCACTCCATTTACATGGAATTCTTTGTAGCCACCTTGTGCTCCACTCGGATTCTGTACCTTGATATGAAGTTTCTTGCCTCTAAAATTCTTTTCAATGGTGATTTCCTTCCATTCGGACGGAATACTTGGAGCGATGGTTAAACCATTGAGATCCGGTCTCATTCCTAAAATACCTTCTACGCATCCTACCATTACCGTAGAAGCTGTTCCGGTTAGCCAGTGTACATGCGCTCTACCTTCATGAGGACTTTCCGT
>JAEWEO010000011.1 GCA_023389295.1 Bacillota bacterium | reverse complement strand
GCCAGTAACTACTTCAGAAGTCGTGGCTTCTATAATGGATATCTATATAATATCTCCTAAATATGTTCTAGTTGTGTATAAAAGATGAACGTTGTGTAAATTTGATCTAATCTTTTTTACAAGTCTCAGTTAAAAGCCGAATTACCTCCTCTTCCGGTATGGGACGACTATAGAGATAACCTTGTATTTTATCACAATTATAGTGATATAAGTACTCTAGTTGTTCCTCTTGCTCCACACCCTCTGCTATAACACACATCCCCATACTTTTTCCTAAAGTAACGATTTGTCCTGTGAGAGTATTTTCCTTATCATTTAATATACTATCAATAAAGGATTTGTCCACCTTCAAGGTTGAAATAGGAAGCTGTCTTAAGTAATTTAAGGAGGAATACCCTTTCCCGAAATCATCCAAAGCTATCTGAATATCAAGCTCACTTAACCTAATTAGCTCCATACCAATACTCTCAATGGATTCCATGAGAATTGTTTCCGTGATCTCAAGCTCAAGGTACTTCGGCTCAAGCTCCACTTCTTTTAGTGTATTTGTAACCATCTGGCAAAAATCTGTCTGTAATAACTGTAGGATTGAGATATTTACTGACATTTTTAAATCTTTGTAACCCATAGTGTTCAATTTCTTAAGAAAGACACAGGCAGTTCTAAGCACCCATTCCCCTAATGGAATAATTACACGAGTATCTTCTGCAATCTTAATGAACTTCAAAGGAGATATATTACCTAATTGTGGACTATTCCAACGAAGCAATGCTTCAAACCCGGTAATTCGATTACTCTTTATATCTAGCTGTGGCTGATAATGTAATACAAACTCATTATTTTCTAGAGCATTGTGTAAATGTTTCTCAATATTCACCCTCTCTATAAATACTTCATTCATCAATTCATTGTAGAATGCATAATTTTTTCTACCATTCTCCTTTACCCGATACATAGCAATATCAGCATATTTTAATAACTCTTCTAGATTATTACCATGCTCCGGATATAAAACGATACCGATACTAACGCTGACATGTAAAACACTCCCAAGAATTTCGAATTCCTTCGAGAATTTGGATAGAATGTTAGTGGCAATATGTTGTACCTCCTCTGAACTTTTCAAATTCTTTAGGACTATAATAAATTCATCCCCGCTCAGACGATAGATAGAATTCTTATCCTCTAATAAATTTGAGAGCCTTTCACTTACATTTTTAATAAGTTCATCTCCAAAGGCATGTCCCATAGTATCATTAACATTTTTGAAATTGTCAATATCAATAAATAATAATGCAGCCTTTCCACTTTCCGGTCCAAAAAGATTATGTCCATCTTCAAACAAGGAGAGTTTATTGGGTAAACCCGTTAAGATATCATGGTATGCAAGATATGATACTTTTTCCTCACCCATCCTAATTTTTTCATTGATTTCTAGTATTTCATCGTACTGCTGTCGCATCTCTTCGTCAGAAGCCGTTAACTCTTCATAAAGTTGTGTTAATTCTTCGTGGCTATCCGCAAGATTTTTCTTCATTTTCTTAATACTTCGAATATAGAAGAGTAAAATGTTAATAAAAATGACAAGCATGATAATGATTGCCACAACCCCTAACACCAAGGATTTATATGTTTCATAGAAGGAAAAGGGCTTATTAACAATCTCTATATTAGAGGGTATATTCTTTTTGGATAAATTAAAACGATCTAGTTGGGTATAATCTAGGGCTGCTCTTGTGCAATTAGGTGTAATAAATCCAACGCTTTCCATATTCTCTCCTGCTAAGACACGTAAAGCCAAGTTCGCAGCATATTTTCCTTGCAATTCTCCGCTTAGCATAACACCACCCATAGCTCCCTGATTGAGTCCAAAATCATACAAATGGTAAACCGGTACATTAGAGCTTTTGCTGACACTTCGAGATACATATTCCATTTCCATGGTGATATTGCTTTTGTCACTAAAATAGGTCGTAATCATAACAATACTATTATCTTCTAATTGTTCAACTTCAGAAAGAATATCTTTGAAGTCCATATCGTTACATGATATCACCTCAAGGTTTGGAAATTTTTCACTCGTTTTATTTATGATTAATTGCCCCGTAGTTAGCCCACTTTCGGTATTATCATATAATAAGTATAAACGATCCACGTCAGGATTCAGCCTTAGGGCAAGCCCTATGGTATCAGTAGGATCTATCTGCTCAATTACTCCTGCAACTCTATCATAGCCTTTTGTTATTTTCTTAGCACCCTCTTCATTTACTCCGCAAAAAACCACCGCAGCATTTGAAAAAAGCTCTTTTCGATTCTTTAATACGAAATCAAGAGCTGCATCATCCGTGGTTAAGATTAAATCAATCTCTTTCTTTTGATATTTATATTTGCAGTAGTCATAAAGATACTGTAAATTCTCATCGGTAGCATAGTTCTTCCAGTCCATATACTCGGTAGAGAAATTTATATTATAGCCGCTGTTAAGTAAAGTTTCTGTAATTCCTTCTACTTGATCCTTCGTCCAGGTCATTCTCTCATGATATGAATTCATTATCAGAACTCGTTTCATATCATCATGCCCCATTGCATTGATCTTAGGCCTAAAACTCAGATTTATGCTACTTACAACTATGACAAAAAGAATACATCTGATAACGAGTAGCTTTCTTTTCATGAACTTCCTCCCCTACCATGACCCTCAGCGATCTTCACAACCATATTACTACATTTTTCTCTATTATATAACATTATCCATTATTTGCCTAGTGTGTTTTCTGAAAGTTTCGTTAATTCTACTTAATAAAATTCACTTGCAAATTCAGCAATATACGATACAATAATAATGGCGATTGTTTATATAAATAGGAACTATTCAGGAGGTTTTACATGATACAGGCAAGTAATGTAACTTTAAGATTAGGAAAGAGAGCGTTGTTTGAAGAAGTAAACATTAAGTTTACCGAAGGCAACTGCTATGGATTAATCGGCGCAAATGGTGCAGGTAAATCTACCTTTTTAAAAATATTAAATGGGCAAATTGAGCCTACCCAGGGTGATATTATCATCACTCCCGGACAAAGATTATCTTTCTTACAACAAGATCACTTCAAATACGATGCTTTTCAGGTGCTTGAGACCGTAATTATGGGAAATAAGCGTCTATATGAGATTATGAAAGAGAAGGACGTTATTTATGCAAAAGAAGATTTTACAGAAGAAGATGGCATCCGTGCTAGCGAGTTAGAAGGCGAATTTGCTTCTATGGATGGTTGGGAGGCAGAATCAAACGCTGCTTCACTTCTAAATGGTTTAGGAATAGAGACAGATCTTCATTATAAGATGATGTCCGAATTAAGTGGATCGGAGAAGGTTAAGGTCTTACTTGCACAAGCATTATTTGGTAACCCTGATATCCTACTCCTTGACGAACCTACCAACCACTTGGATCTGGAAGCAATCCGATGGTTAGAGGAATTTTTAATTAACTTTGAAAATACTGTAATTGTGGTATCCCATGACCGTTATTTCTTAAATAAGGTATGTACCCATATTGCTGATATTGATTATGCTAAAATTCAGCTTTATGCTGGCAACTATGACTTCTGGTATGAGTCTAGTCAGTTAATGGTAAAGCAGATGAAGGAAGCAAACAAGAAAAAAGAAGAAAAGATCAAAGAGCTTCAGGAATTTATTCAGCGCTTTAGTGCAAATGCTTCTAAGTCCAAGCAAGCTACTTCTAGAAAGAAAGCACTTGAAAAAATAGAACTTGATGACATTAGACCTTCCAGCAGAAAATACCCTTATATTGATTTTAGACCCAGCAGAGAGATTGGTAATGAAGTTCTTACGGTTGAAAATCTTACGAAAACCATTGATGGTGTGAAAGTCCTTGACGGAATTTCCTTTATCGTTGGTAGAGAAGATAAAATAGCCTTTGTCGGACCCAACACATTAGCATCTACTGTATTATTCAAGATATTATCCGGTGAGATGGAACCTGACAGCGGATCCTATAAATGGGGTATTACAACCAATGTCTCCTATTTCCCGAAGGATAACACCAAACTATTTGCCGGTGATGAAACTATTGTTGACTTTTTAATGCCCTTCTCTCCTGAAAAGGATGTTACCTATGTACGTGGTTTCATGGGCAGAATGCTATTTGCCGGTGAAGAAGGTTCTAAGAAGGTAAATGTTCTCTCCGGTGGAGAAAGAGTTCGTGTTCTCTTATCAAAAATGATGATTGCTGGTGCTAATGTTTTAATCCTTGATGAGCCCACCAACCATTTAGACATGGAGTCCATAACTGCTTTAAATAATGGTATGATCAAATTCCCAGGGGTTGCTCTATTTACCTCTCCTGACCATCAGTTCGTTCAGACTACAGCCAATCGTATTATGGAAATTGTTAACGGTCACCTTATTGATAAGGTATCAACTTACGATGAGTATCTGGATAGTGATGAAATGGCTAGAAAGAGACAAGTATATCAGATTAATCCTGAAGAGGTAGAAGATTAATTCTTCTCTAAGACTTATTACTTCAACTATGAAATAAATAAATTTCTTTGTTTATATTAAATTATTACTAGAACAAATATAATTATTCAGTTTATTATTCTTGATGAGTCTAAGTAAAGAATTATGGATGAAATAAATTGACTTATATAAAAGCGAGGCTTTGCCTCGCTTTTATTGTTTTTTGAGTTGATATCCTGCAACTTAAACAAACAGGTATGAATAAAATGGAATGAGAACATAAAAAAGGAGAACTACTGTGCCAATAAAAAATCACTCTAAAATTGAATTATCCAATCCGAATTATGTACCGGTTATCCATGATAGCGGTACTTCATATGGCGGAAGCCAGATGTGGTTTCCTAAGTCAAACTGGTATAGTACGGACTATATTCTTCATAACTACGGATGCGGTACCATAGCAACCGCGGATATGTTTCTCTATCTGGCTCTGCAAAATGAAGAAATGCAGACTCCAGAGACCTATATTGCCTTGCAAGGCTCCGATAAAATAGAATTTGAGCATTATGATCCTTATGTCCGGATCATTCATAATGAATATACCAACACTCGCCGTTATTTAGCTGTACTCGGCACTAAGGTTGCATCTGCGATAAATACCTATTCCGAAATTTATGATCTTGGTTTGGATGCAAAATGGAAATGGAAATTAACTTATTACGATATGAATAATATGATGGAAGAAATGTTGGAGCAGGATATCCCCGTAATTCTCTCCATCGGTCCGAATACACCAAACCTATGGGGCAAAAAGGGTATTCCCTTCTACGAACTTCGTGTTATCGAATATCAAGAAAATTCAGAAGAAGAAAAAGAAAAGAGCAAGCCTTATTATTACAAGGCAATTCATGAAAATGTAAACGCACATTACGTTACTGTTACAGCAATCATTAAAGATGATGTAGCAGGACGAATCATGCTTCGCATATCCTCCTGGGGTAAACAATATTACATTAATTATGAAGAATATCGTGACTATATTGAAAACTTAAGCGGAACCTTTACTTCAAGTATTGTCTATGTTAAGAAGAAATAAGGTGAAATTTTGCTAAGTAATAACGCCTGAACGACAAGATATTTGTCATTTCAGGCGTTGTTTAAGAAGATAAGTCAATTTATGATATGAAGCTATTTTATATGATATTATTAATCTCCTTCTATCGTTCCTATATTCTTCGAAATTTATGATATCTTTCTTCCAGCAATCTCTCTAAGGAAAGTTCCTTCAGATTCTGTAAGTCCGTCTCCAGGATCGTTTTAATATTCATTGCCATGAGATTATAATCATTATGAGCTCCGCCCTGTGGTTCAGGAATAATCCCATCAATGATACCATAGGAATATAGATCTTGAGCTGTTAGTTTCATATCTTTGGCCGCTTGCTCCGCCTTAGTTGCATCCTTATATAAAATACTGGCAAACCCTTCCGGAGATAGAATTGCATAAATTGAATGCTCCAGCATATATACCTTATCGCCAACTCCCAGAGCAAGAGCTCCACCACTACCACCCTCCGAGATTACTACGGAGATAATCGGTGTTTTTAACATCATCATTTGTGCAAGATTAGCCGCAATCGCCTCTCCCTGACCTCTTTCTTCTGCGCCAAGACCACAGAAAGCTCCGGGTGTATCAATCAAACAGATGACTGGACGATGAAATTTCTCCGCCTGCTTCATTAACCTTAGGGCTTTACGATATCCTTCGGGATGTGGCATAGAAAAATTCCTTGTAATATTTTCTTTTGTATTTCTTCCCTTTTGTTGTGCAATGACGGTGACCGGGATATCACCTAATAAAGCGATACCACCAACAATTGCTCTATCTTCTCCATAAAAACGATCTCCATGTAACTCAAGAAAATCGTCAAAGATACGTTCTATATAATCCATACCCGTAGGTCTAACAGGCATACGAGCTAATTTTACTTTTTCCCAAGGTGTAATTTCCATAACGACCTCCATTATGTCTGTGGTATCCGATTACCTGTTTGTAGGAATCTCTTCCCCATGCAATTTTAATATGGTAGCTAATGTCTGTTTTAGCTGATCTCTAGGTACAATCTGGTCCACAAAACCGTGTTCTAATAAAAACTCAGCTCGTTGAAAACCCTCCGGTAATTTCTGACCGATGGTTTGCTCGATAACTCTTGGTCCTGCAAATCCAATTAAGGCTTCCGGCTCAGCTAGTATGATGTCTCCAAGCATTGCAAAGCTTGCTGTTACTCCACCTGTAGTCGGATCCGTTAATACCGTAATATATAACAGCCCCGCTTCTGAATGCTTTGCTATGGCTGCACTCACTTTTGCCATCTGCATCAGAGAAAAAATACCTTCCTGCATTCTAGCACCTCCGGAAGCTGTAAATACAATAACCGGAAGGCGTTCTATCGTGGCCCTTTCAAACAATCTGGCAAGCTTTTCACCAATGGTGGTTCCCATACTTCCCATGAAAAAAGCTGAATCCATGACACCCACCATAACCGGATATCCATGTATTCTACCTTTCCCGGTTACTACACCATCCGCAAGTCCGGTCTGGAGTTGTGTCTTTATTAATTTTTCTCCATAGCCGGGAAAATTTAAGGGATCCCTGCTCTTCATCTTTGCGTCATATTCTTCTAACTCGCCATCAAGTATCATCGCGAAACGTTCGCTGTAAGATACTTTAAAATTATAACCACAATCTTCACAGCGTTTATAATTCTGTGATAATAGCTTCGTATAGATTACTTTACCGCATTTCGGACATTTTGTCATGATACCTTCCGGTACATTTGGGCGTTCTTCATCAACTTTTTGAATATCCTGCGGTATGGCTCGATATATTTTCGATGTAGCATATTGCTTTGCTTTAAATGGATTTCTATTCATGCTTTACTTTCCCTCAATTAAACCGGTATGATAACTACCTAAGATAAATTCCTTACGCTCCAATAAATCATACTGGTATTCGATATTGGTTTGAATTCCTTCAATCACAAGCTCAGATAATGCCCGTTTCATACGTTCGATTGCTTCCTCCCGATTGCCTCCATAAGCAATTAGCTTTGCAAGCATTGAATCATAGCAGGAGGGTACTACATAGCCAGAATACAAGGCACTATCTACCCTGACTCCAAAACCACCCGGAAAGATTACGTTCTCTACTTTTCCAGGACTTGGCATAAAGTTTTTTTGCGGATCCTCCGCATTAATTCTGCATTCGATGGCATGACCTCTAAATTCAATATTCTCCTGTCGATATGGCATTACTTCACCATTTGCAATTCTTATCTGAGCTTTAATCATATCAATTCCGGTTACCATCTCTGTTACCGGATGTTCCACTTGAATTCTGGTATTCATCTCCATGAAATAATAGTTTCCCTCAGAATCCAAAAGAAATTCAATGGTACCCGCATTTCTGTATCCGGTAGCTTGCGCCGCTTTTACAGCTGCTTCTCCCATCTTAGCTCGAAGCTCAGGGGTCATGAATGCACAAGGAGATTCTTCTATCATTTTTTGATTTCTTCGTTGTACGGAACAATCTCTTTCTCCAAGATGTACCACATTACCATGATTATCCGCCAGAATTTGAAATTCAATATGTTTCGGATGAATAATGAGCTTCTCCATGTATAAATTGTCGTCACCAAAGGCAGCTTTTGCTTCTGCTTTCGCAGAATCAAAGGCGTTTTCTAAATCCTCAGGATGAAATACAGATCGCATTCCTTTACCACCGCCTCCGGCGCTGGCTTTTATCATTACCGGATAACCAATGGCATCGGCTAGTGTCTTGGCTTCCAAAGCAGTATCTAGTACACCCTCTGATCCGGGAACAACCGGAACGCCACAATTTATCATGGTTTCTCTGGCTTTTGATTTATTACCCATCAAATCTATGGTATCTGCCTTTGGTCCAATGAAGGTGATATTACAATCCTCGCACATTCTTGCAAAGGAACTATTTTCTGACAAAAATCCAAATCCCGGGTGAATTGCTGTGGCACCGGTTAATACGGTTGCACTTATGATGTTTTGCATGTTCAGATAGCTGTCTTTTGACCTGGCCGGTCCAATGCATATCGCTTCATCTGCTAACATCACATGTAAGGCTTCTTTATCAGCCTCTGAGTAAACTGCTACCGTTTCAATGCCCATTTCCTTACATGCACGTATAATTCTTACTGCGATTTCACCACGGTTTGCAATTAATATTTTTTTAAACATAGCAACTCTCCTTGCTTTAGACTTACCCTACCATGTCTATTCTATGGCAAAAGTTAAAATTGCTTCTACCGCCACTTGATCCTCTACATAGGCAATGGCAGTTCCAACGCCAAAGTTTCCTTTACTTTTGGTTATTTCAACCTTTAGCGTTAAGACATCACCGGGAACCACTTGACGCTTAAATTTCACTTTATCAATTCCACCAAAATATACAATCTTGCCTTCGTTTCCCGGAACGGTCAACATACAGATTGCTCCCATCTGGGCTAAGGACTCCAAAATAAGGACACCGGGCATAACTGCCTTTCCCGGAAAATGACCTTGGAAAAAGGGTTCGTTCATGGTAACACATTTCTTACCGATGGCCCGTTTCCCAACCTCAAGTTCCTCTACTCGATCAACCAAAAGAAAAGGAGGTCGATGAGGAAGTATCTTTTGAATCTCATCTATATTTAACATTCCATTACCTCACTATCATATCATTACTTAACCAAAAACAAGGGCTGTCCGTATTCCACCATCTGTTCATTATTGACCAAAACCTTCACTATCTCTCCATCCAATTCACTTTCAATTTCATTCATAAGCTTCATGGCTTCAATAATGCAGACCGTCTGTCCCTTCTTAACCTTGTCGCCCACTTTAACAAAGGGTGCCTTATCTGGACCTGAAGCCAGATAAAAGGTTCCTACCATAGGAGATACCAGCTTTTTACCATTCTCCTCATTGGTTGCCTTATCTACAGACTCCATAGTGATAACATCTGTATGGCTATTAGGTACCTTTATCTCTTGATGAATGGTCTGAGTAGGAACAGATGCCACGGGTACACAATTCGAAGCCAAAGTAGGCTGCTGTAGCGGCTGTGACATATTTATAGTAGGTGCTGTTTTTTCCAGCGTTATTTTAAAACCTTCTTCTTCTATTTCCAGCTTTGTCAAATCGGTATGATTCATTTCCTTCATTAGATTTAAAATTACTTTATAATCCATGACTATACCTCCAAGTTTTTGAAAATTAGTGTTGCGTTATGTCCACCAAAACCTAAGGAGTTGGACATTGCATAGGATATGTTTGCCTTTCTTCCGTTATTAGGTACATAGTCCAAATCGCATTCTTCATCGGGTGTGGTAAGTCCTATGGTCGCCGGAATGAAATTATGTTCCATCGCTTTGATACAAACAATTGCCTCTACTGCACCAGCTGCACCAAGTAAATGACCGATCATAGACTTGGTAGAACTTACTGGTATATGATAAGCAGCTTCTCCCATGGCTTTCTTAATCGCTAAGGTTTCCACTTTATCATTGGTAGGTGTACTGGTTCCATGAGCATTGATGTAGGAAATATCCTTTGAAGTGACATTCGCCTCTTCCATAGCTAACTTCATTGCTCTGGCACCACCTTCTCCATCCGGTGAGGGCGCTGTAATATGATAAGCATCACATGTAGCGCCATATCCCACGATTTCCGCATAGATTTTTGCACCACGTGCCTTAGCATGCTCATATTCTTCTAATACCAAAATACCTGCACCCTCTCCGATTACAAATCCATCTCTTTCCTTATCAAATGGAATGGAGGCTCTAAGTGGATCCTTACTTGTTGATAAGGCTGTTAAAGATTGAAAACCTGCAACTGCCAAAGGTGTGATGGAACCTTCGGTACCACCTGCTAATATAACATCACTATAACCATGTTTGATACTTCGATAGGCTTCGCCTATGCTATGGCTTCCCGTAGCACAAGCAGTTACGACATTAGTGCATATTCCTTTTGCACCATATTGAATTGCAATATTACCTGCTGCCATGTTGGTGATTGTCATTGGAATAAATAAGGGATTTACGCGTTTTGGCCCTTTTTCTTTTAAGGTAATGGTTTCTTTCTCAATGTCATCAATGGCACCGATTCCGGAGCCTACGATAACACCAAAACGTTCCAGATTCGTACGCTCAAGATCAAGCCCACTATCTTCAACCGCTTCCTTCGAAGCTGCTACTGCAAGTTGCGAAAAACGGTCCATTCTTCTTGCATCTTTTGCATCCATATAATTTTTGGGATCAAAATCTTTTACTGAAGCAGCTAACTTAACATTAAATTTTTCAGTATCAAACTGCTTAATAAAATCGATCCCACATATTCCATCCATAATATTACGAAAGAAATCAGCTACGTTATTTCCGATGGGAGTAATTGCTCCCATTCCTGTAACAACAACTCTACGATTCATTTTTGTTCCTCCTTGTATTGGCAGACGAATTACATAATCATTCCGCCGTCAACTACGAGCACCTGACCAGTAATATAATCAGAAGCCTCCGAAGCTAAAAAGCTAACAGCCTCTGCAACTTCACTAGCATATCCATATCTTTTAAGTGGAATAGCTGCTATCGTTGCCTCTTTTACTTTATCTGCTAAGGCCTCTGTCATTTCCGTTTCTATAAAGCCGGGAGCAACTGCATTCACCGTAATTCCGCGTGAAGCTAGCTCTCTGGCAGCTGATTTTGTCATTCCAATGACACCAGCTTTAGAAGCTGCATAATTCATCTGCCCAATATTACCCGTAAGTCCAACGACTGAAGAAATATTTACTATTTTTCCTTTTCTCTGTCTTAGCATGACGTTAGAAGCATGCTTCATGCAAAAGAAGGTACCTTTCAAATTAATATCAATCACTTGATCAAAGTCTTCCTCCTGCATCCGCATCATTAATCCATCTTTCGTTATTCCCGCATTATTAACTAATATATCAATTCTGCCAAACTGATTTTTCACTTCCTCTATGAGTTTTTTTGCTTCCTCTTCCTTACTTATGTCAGCCTGTATAGCAACTGCTTCGCCGCCTGCATTCCTTATGGTGTTCAGTAATTCCTCAACTTGTGCAAGGCTGTTACGGTAATTGATTACAACCTTTGAACCGCTTTCGGCAAATTTAATCGCAATTGCTCTTCCAATACCTCTTCCGGCTCCCGTAATTATTGCTATTTTTCCATCCAGCATAAATGATTCCTTTCTACTTCCCAAACATGAACTTACCTTTTTATCTTACTTTCTTTATCTTAAGGCTGTAGCTGTCGCCTCTAAGGAAGCAAGATCTTCCACATGGTATATATTAAGGCTACGATCAATCTTCTTGACAAACCCGGATAGGGTTTTACCCGGCCCGATTTCTACAAAATTCTGTACCCCATCCTCTATCATCCTACGTATGGTTTGCTCCCATAAAACACTACTCATTACCTGTTGGTACAGCAAATCCTTCACTTGGTTTTTATCCTTCACATAATCTGCATTAACATTACTAATGAGAGGAGTCTTTAACTCTCCTAAGGTAAGTGTTTCTAATTCTAACTTTAATCTATCTGCTGCCGGTTTTAGCATTGAGGTATGGAAGGGGGCACTAACGGCAAGGTCCATGGTCTTCATCGCACCCTTAGACTTCGCTAATTTTGCTGCTTCGTCAACTGCTTTTATTTCACCACCAATGACGATTTGCCCCGGACAGTTAAAATTCGCCGGTTCTACGATGCCATAGACCCTGGCCTCGTTGCAAGCTTCTCTAACCTTATCTTCTCCTAAACCTAAAACTGCACACATCTTACCCAATCCCTCCGGTACTGCCTCCTGCATAAAAGAGCCTCTCTTTTGTACCAACGGAACCACCTGAGATAAGGTAAATACTCCACTTGCACTTAAGGCCGAATACTCTCCAAGACTTAGACCTGCTACCATATCTGGGGATATACCATATTCTCTTACCGCAAAGAGAGCTGCCAAGGACATGGTTACAACGGCGGGTTGCGTATTCTTAGTTAAATTAAGTTCCTCTTTCTCACCATTAAAAATGAGTTTTGCTAAATCCAAATGAATGCTTTCACTTGCTTCTTCAAATATTTCTCTACATCCAAGGAAATGATCATAAAGCTCTTTCCCCATTGAAATGTATTGTGCACCCTGACCGGCAAATAGAAAAGCTGTCTTACTCATCAGACTACCTCCAATCCTTTGATAGCAGGTGCTCTGCTTCTGAAAGCATCTCAGTAATAATTTCCTTGCAGCTTTGTTCTTTGTTCACTAAAGCCGCACTCTGACCGGCCATAACACTTCCAAAGTCCATATCGCCCTGTACAACGGCTTTTGCCAAAGCTCCTACTCCCAACTGTTCGATTTCCTCTAGTGGTGCCGCATTTCTTTCCAAATCGATAAATTGTCTACTTAATTTATTCTTAAAGATACGAACCGGATGCCCTGTACAACGGCCGGTTACAACCGTATCAATATCTTTAGCATTAATTACTTTCTGCTTGTAGTTTGGATGAACACTACATTCATGGGCTGCAAGAAAACGTGTGCCCACCTGTACTGCCTCTGCTCCTAACATAAAGGCTGCTGCCACACCTCTTCCATCTGCAATACCACCCGCAGCAATTACCGGAACCTCAACTGAATCTACTACCTGAGGAACCAATACCATTGTGGTCAGTTCTCCCACATGCCCTCCGGATTCCGTCCCCTCAGCAATGACAGCATCCGCACCACTTCGAACCATTCTCTTGGCAATCGCTACAGAGGGCACAACCGGAATTACTTTGATGCCATGGGACTTCCACTTCTCCATATATTTACCCGGTGCTCCTGCACCTGTTGTAACTACTTTAACGCCTTCTTCACAGACCATATTGGCAATATCATCAGCATGTTCACTAAGTAGCATAATGTTCACACCAAAAGGCTTCTTCGTCATTTCTTTTGCTTTTCTTACCTGTTCACGGACGTATTCAACGGGAGCTGTACCTCCGGCTATAATTCCCAGACCTCCGGCTTCTGAAACAGCGGCTGCCAAGGATGCATCTGATATTCTAGCCATAGCTCCCTGAAATATCGGATATTCAATATTTAATAACTCACATATGCGTGATTTCATAGTCTACCTCCATGCTTTTTGAGCTTCCTTCTTTTTTGAAGGTATCTCCACACCTTAGAAAGTTTCCTTCCTACTTGATACTTCCTCCAGTTCTTAGAGGTTTGCTCCTTAACTGATGGTTTTTAGTCAGTTCTAAAAGAGATTTTCCTCTAACCTGGTGGTTTCTCAAATTCTAGGAATTATGCTTCCTCCGATCTCTTAGTTAAGTAGTTCTCAATATCACCGATGGTGTTAATGCTTTCTGTATCTTCCGTAGGAATCTCAATCTCAAATACTTCTTCTAAGGACATAATAATCTGGAACAGATCAAGGGAATCTGCATTTAAATCATCCTTTAAAGATGTCTCTGCCTTAAGTTCTGCTACCTCTACTCCTAATTGCTCTGCTACTACCTCTTTAATTTTGTTAAAATCCATGATATTTTCCTCCTAAAATTAATTAACTATTACGACCATTCAACCACAATGGCACCACTCGTCATTCCACCACCAAAACCGACTAAGATTATCTTATCGCCTGTCTGTAACAAATCCTTTTGGTTCATCTCATCCAAAGCCAGACCAATACTGGCAGCCGATGTATTACCACAACGATCTAAATTCACATAAAACTTATCCAGTGAAATTCCCGAGGATTTTGCTGCTAGCTCAAGTATCCTATAATTTGCTTGATGAGCAACAATATATTTAATATCCTCTTTTCTTAAGTTTGCTTTATCCAGTACCTGATTTATCAGTTCTGTAATTGTTCTGGTTGCAAATTTAAACACTTCCTGTCCCTTCATAGCTATGGTCGAAGGAACAAACTGCTCTTCCCCTCGAACAAAGGGATTGTGAAGCGGAAGTGCTCCTAAGCTTAAATAATCCTGTTTGCTTCCATCACTCAATAATTGAATGGAATGAATACCCCTATTTTCTTTCGATGAACTTAAAGCGATAGCTCCGGCTCCATCTCCAAATAGAACACAGGTTGACCTGTCACTCCAATCCATAGCCTTTGACAAGGTTTCAGCACCTATAACCAAAATGTTTTGATACATCCCATTTTCAATAAAAGAAGCACCTACAGCCATAGCATATATTAACCCGGTGCAGGCGGCCGAAAGATCAAAAGCAACTGCTTTTGATGCCCCCAAAAGATCTTGAACCATGCAAGCAACGGATGGCATAAAGCTGTCAGGGGTAATCGTGGCACAAATAATCAGATCCAAACTTATCGCATCCATACCGGCATTCTCTAGTGCCTTCTTAGCTGCCATATAAGCTAGTTGCGATGTATTCTCACCGGTCGAAATTCTTCTTTGTGAAATACCCGTTCTTGAAACAATCCACTCTTCACTTGTATCCACCATTCCAGCTAAGTCTTCATTTGTCATCACCTTATCCGGCAGATAACTTCCGGTCCCGATGATTGTCGCATATCTCATATTAATAACCATACCT
The DNA here is from genome assembly GCA_023389295.1 of Bacillota bacterium. Classification (GTDB taxonomy): domain Bacteria; phylum Bacillota; class Clostridia; order Lachnospirales; family Lachnospiraceae; genus Mobilitalea. Next base: position 15,532 of record JAEWEO010000011.1, on the reverse strand, counting down.
TTCTAGAAGCCTGCAAACTTTGGGCCAAAGACAAAAGTTGTGTGTAAAATTTTAATATCCACACTAACCTCCATACTGCCTTTGTCAGCTCAAATTACTGATGTTATCTATTCTTCTTTGCTAGAATTTGTATAGATATCCTTCAAATGTTTATTCAGCTTGCTTAATGCGATAAGTAGAATTTCTTCCTCATCCGGGGCAAAATCCTGCATGATAGCCTGCACCATATCCAAATGGAACTTTTCATGAATGCGGTAGGCTAGCTTACCTCGTTTTGTTAATGTTATATTTACTATTCTTCGATCTGTAGTGCTTCTGCTCCGCTCCAGATAACCTTTTTTAATCAGCTTATCAACAGCAGTTGTTAAGGTTCCCATAGTAATCTCTAACGCTGAGGCTACTTCCGACATTGTCTTAGATCCATATAAGCCTACCGCGTCTATGGTGTGGATTTCAGTAATTGATAAATCACTAAAGGCACCTTTTTTAATCGAATATTCTTCTATGCGGTTGACATCATCATAAACTTCAACCAACATTTTATTAATTAGTACAAGCTTTTCCTTCATCTGCTTCTCTCCTAATCAATTGTTTGAATTGCAAACATTTTGATAATCAAAATAATATATCATTATACTTTTCTTGTCAAGATTTTTTTATCTACAAAGATTCTTCCTATCGAATTTTCTATCTGAATGCAGCCAAAAATCTCTGCAAGTAAAGTAATTATTCAACAAAAAAACTGCTCCATATTTCTACGAAGCAGCCTTTTTAGGAATTAATCTATTTAGTTACAAACATTTTAGGAATTAATCTGTTTAGTTACAAACATTCTAGGAACTAATCTATTTAATTACAATTTAGATCTCAAATAATAAATCACCATAGGTAGGAACAGGCCATAAATCCTTCTCCACAATTTCCTCTAATGCATCAATCGGAGCTCTGAGTTCATCCATTGCAGGTACAACCTTTTCTCTGAAGTATCTCGCTGTCTCTGCTATATTAGCCTGTGCATATGCCTTGGAATCTGCCTCCTGAAGCTTCTTTAATGCTTTCTGAGCTTTGGATAGTAAATCTAAGGTTTCTGTTAATAGACTTACCTGAACGCTTACATCAGCATCAGCGACTGCAGATTTAATGGAATTAATAGAATCTGCAAGCTTCTTAGTATAATTAATAATTGCAGGAATAAACTTCACGTTAGCCATTGATATCATGGTTCTTGCTTCAATATTAATCGCCTTCGCATAAGCCTCATACTGTATCTCCACACGGGAGTGTAATTCTGAAGCTGAGTATACATGATGTTTTTCAAATAATTTAATTGCTTTCTCTGTCCCGTAAGCCGGAATAGCTTCAACAAAGGATGAAATATTAGGTAAACCTCTTCTCTCGGCCTCCTTTACCCATTCATCTGAGTAGCCATTGCCATTAAATACAATTCTCTGATGATCGGTTAGGGTCTTCTTAATTAAATCATGTACTGCCAAATCAAAATCAGAAGCTTTCTCTAATTCATCTGCCATTTCACTAAGAACATCTGCAACAATCGTATTTAATACCGTATTTGCAGGTGCAATGGACATGGAAGAAGCCACCATACGAAACTCAAATTTATTGCCGGTAAATGCAAAGGGTGATGTACGATTACGATCCGTTGCATCCTTTGCTAAATGAGGAAGTGTCTGAACGCCGATATTTAACTTCCCGCCATCCTTACTACTTTTTGCTTCACCTGTTTCAATAAGCTGAGCAAGTACATCCTCTAGCTGTGAACCAAGGAATACGGAAATGATAGCCGGAGGTGCCTCATTTGCACCCAATCTGTGATCGTTTCCTGGATTTGCAGCAGAAACACGAAGTAAATCTGCATGTAAATCAACCGCTTTTAAAATCGCTGATAAGATTAATAGGAACTGTATATTTTCATGAGGTGTCTTACCGGGATCTAATAAGTTTTTACCTGTATTGGTTACCATGGACCAGTTGTTATGTTTACCAGAACCATTCACACCTGCAAATGGCTTCTCATGAAGTAAGCAGGTAAGTCCATGACGGTTTGCCACCTTCTTCATTGTTTCCATGATTAACTGATTGTGATCCGATGCAATATTGCCAGTTGCATAAATTGGAGCTAATTCATGCTGAGCCGGAGCAACTTCGTTATGCTGAGTTTTAGCTGTAACACCAAGCTTCCAAAGTTCAATATTTAATTCTTTCATGTACGACGCAATTCTTTCTTTAATGCTTCCAAAATAGTGATCTTCCAATTCCTGACCTTTTGGAGGCATCGCGCCAAATAGAGTTCTTCCTGTGAAGATTAAATCATCTCTTTGTAAGTACTTTGCTTTATCAATTAAAAAGTATTCCTGCTCAGGTCCAACTGAGGTAGAAACTCTTGTTACTTCCTTATGTCCAAACAGTTTAACGATGCGTACTGCCTGAGTACTAATTGCTTCCATTGATTTTAAAAGAGGAGTTTTCATATCTAGTGCTTCGCCGGTATAGGAACAGAACGCTGTTGGTATACAAAGTGTTACGCCTGCGGCATCTTCTCTTAAAAATGCTGGTGATGTACAATCCCAAGCGGTATATCCTCTCGCTTCGAAGGTCGCTCTTAAGCCACCAGACGGAAAGGAGGAAGCATCAGGCTCACCTTTAATTAATTCTTTACCGGAGAACTCCATAATTACTTTACCATCCTGTGTTGGATTTATAAAGGAATCATGCTTTTCAGCAGTTATACCAGTAAGAGGCTGAAACCAGTGGGTGTAGTGGGTAGCGCCTCGCTCAATTGCCCAATCCTTCATTGCATTCGCTACAATTTCAGCTACATTCGGATCAAGATCCTCCCCATTCTCAAGTGTCTTTTTAAGAGCTGCATAGGTTTTTTTGGGTAAGCGCTCTATCATTGTTGCTTCGTTAAACACATCCATTCCAAAAAGTTCGGTTAATTTTTCAGACATACAATATCTCCTCTCATGATTATGAAAAAGGTGTCCTCAAAAACATTGAGAACACCTTCGCTCCAAACTTATAATTTATTATATTAATAGTAATACCATGTTTCCACAAAAAAGAAAAGATATTTTTTTATTTTTTTTACTTTTTATGAAAAATGACTGAAAGTATACTCTGATATTCATTTTATTGTACGATTTTTAATAACTTTCTATTCTAGATACCATTCGTCCTTCTTTGACTCGTCATCTGATTCATCAGACTTTGGCGTATATTTTTTGAATATTCTTTCCATTAATAAAGAATTAAGAAAGGTTGATAAGGCTGGTACAACAAAAATTAAAATTGGACTTAAAAAAACACCAAGTATCGCTGCGACCTGAACAACTACCATTACTATAGTAGAAGGAAGATGTCTCATCGACATATAAAATACTACCTTAATCAGCTGCTTAAAACTCATATCAAATCTTGATAATACGGGATAGATATAGGTGGTAAAGCAAAGTAGAATGATAGCAATTGCAACATATACACCAAACAATATGGAACTAATAGAGTTTCCTCCTATTGAAATCCATGCTGTATAAAGATCAAAGATAATAATGACGTAACATATTGTTAAAACAACACCAATGATTGCGGCACGTTTAAAATTCAACCGAAAAGATTTGAAAAACTCACGGAATAAGTAACCACGTTCTCTACGAATTACCTTTACTGTAGCATAATACAAGGCCGTATTTGCTGGCCCTATCGTGATAATCGGAATACATAGTAATAAATATACTACACTTAGAAATATTATGTCACAAACTTTACCCAAGAAAGTAAAAAATGGGTTGTCCAAATTGAAGAAATTGCTCATAGTCCATCTCCTAAACCTTATTTCTTAATATTCTACCACAATAAGACATTGAAAGAAAGTAAAATAATTATAAAGTAATTGTGCAAATCGCCTGATAGAGCCCTTATTGTATAGGACGCACTTTCCTATGCGATGAAAAAAGACTGTTGCTTAGAAAACTTAGCAACAGTCCATATGTTAGCTCCGGTTTTTGACCTGGACTTAGAAGCAGTCATCCAACAACTGGAAATAAGACTGAGGATGCTGACAAGCAGGGCATAGCTTCGGTGCTGCATCACCTTCATGAATATGTCCACAATTGATACATTTCCAAAATACTTTACCGTCTTTCTTAAATACAGTACCATTTTCGATGTTCTCTAACAACTTGCGATATCTTTCCTCATGATGCTTCTCAACCTTAGCGATAAGAAGGAAACGGGATGCAATATCAGGAAAACCTTCTTCTTTCGCAGTTTTAGCAAAAGCAGGATAATCCAATTCAGCTTCTTCATGTTCTCCATCAGCAGCAGATTTTAAGTTTGCAGCAGTATCACCATAAGCAAATGGATAGGTTGCATTGATTTCTACTGGAGCAGGATTCTCGCCATCCAAATGTTCAAGAGCCAGCTTCATGAAAACCTTTGCATGTTCTTTCTCGTTTTCCGCTGTCTCCAAAAAAATATTTTGGATTTGCTTGTACCCTTCTTTGCCGGCAACAGATGCAAAATAGGTGTATCTCATTCTCGCCTGTGATTCACCAGCAAAAGATTTCATTAAGTTTTCAAGTGTTTTGGTTCCTCTTAAATTAGCCATATGTATTTCCTCCTCTTAAGAATAATAAGTAATATAATTTTGCTTTTATCAGAAATATAATATATTACGGCTAAAATTATACCATATTTTCAATTCTAATCCAATTAGTTTATAAATTATTAATATTTACAATATATTATGACAACTTATGTATAAATAATCCACTTCTTAGCTTTGGTTCAAACCAAGTAGATTTTGGAGGCATTAGTTTATCAGCATCAGAAACATCAAACAATTCTTCAATAGACGTTGGGTACATAGAAAAAGCAACGGACATATCCACATCCACCCTTTGTTCCAGCTCTTTTAATCCACGAATTCCACCAACAAAATCGATTCTTTTGTCCGTTCTCGGATCTTTGATCCCTAAAATGGGCTGTAGGAGATAGTCCTGTAGGATAGATACATCTAGACCCTTTACAGGATCCTTTTGCTGTATTTTGGATTGTGCAATCAGACGATACCACTCGCCCTCCAGATACATACCAAATTCACCTTTTTTAGATGGTGAATAGGGGGTAGTACCCACGCTCTCAATCATAAAATTCTCCCTAATTCTTAATAAGAATTCGCTTTTTGATAAGCCGTTTAGATCCTTTATGGTACGGTTATAGTCCATAATCATTAACTCATCATGTGGGAAGAATACAGCAAGGAAGTAATTGAACTCCTCTTCCTTTGAGAAATTTTGATTTTCTTTTCTTCTTTTTAGCCCCACTTTGACTGCAGAAGCAGCTCTATGATGCCCGTCTGCAATGTAAATACTATCTATTTCTTCAAAAGCTCCTCGAATGGAATTAATTTTGATTTCCTCATTGATTCTCCAAACCCTATGAGTCACATGATCAACGGTAGTAAAATCATAAATCGTTGCCTCTTTTTTCACTTCAGAAATCACCTCACGGATAACAGAGTGAGCACGATAAGCCAAGAAGATTGGGCCGGTATTAGCATCACAGGCATCTACATGTTTGATACGATCGATTTCCTTATCTTCTCTGGTATTTTCATGTTTTTTAATGACATTATTCAGATAATCATCAATGGAGGCACATGCAACTAATCCTGTTTGCGAGCGTCCCCCCATCGTTAGCTCATAGATATAGTAGCAGGGTTTATCTTCCTTTATAAAGATTCCTTCCTCCTGTATCTGCGATAAACGTTCGCTCGCCCTATGATAGACTCTTTGGTCATAGGTATCTACCTCATCAGGAAACCATGTTTCTGGTCGGTCGATCTGTAAGAAGGATAAAGGTTCTCTCTGAATTTCCCGCTTTGCTTCTTCACGATTATAGACATCATAAGGAAGAGCTGCTACTCTATGAGCAACCTCCGAATTTGGTCTAATACATAAAAATGGTTTTACTAAAGCCATATTTTCCTCCATTCTGGCATACGTTATCTGCGCATGAGTGAAGAATTCGCTTTCACTCTTCTTTTTCTATAACACAAAACATAAGAACTGTCAAAAAAAACGACAACTCTTATGTCCTGTTTAAGGTAATTTATTTATTTTATCTGTTTATTCGTTGTGTATTACCTTCTTATTTTATCAATTTATTTAACAAATTTATACGACACCTTAAACCTAATTAATGATTCTTACCTTCAGAACACCCTTAATGGTTGAAAGCTTATGTTCTATTTCATCATTTAAGTCTGATTCTACATCAATTACGGTATAAGCATAATCTCCACGACTTTTATTAACCATGTCTGTAATGTTAATATCTACAGAGGATAAAGCTCCTGTAAATTGCGCCAACATGTTCGGAATATTTTTATGTAATATGGTAATACGTCCCTTTGTCATACAAATGCCGGCATCACAGTTCGGATAATTTACGGAATTACGAATGTTACCATTCTCCATATAATCCTTCAGTTGCTTAACCGCCATGATTGCACAGTTATCCTCAGATTCTTCGGTGGAGGCACCCAGATGAGGGATTGCTATAACGCCTTCCATCTTCGCTGTTTTTTTATTCGGGAAGTCCGTAACATATTTCGCTACCTTCCCTGATTTTAGAGCAACTTCGATATCATCATCATTTACCAGAAGGTCTCTTGCAAAATTTAAAATAACTACTCCATCCTTCATCTTCGCAATGGTCTCAGTTTGTATCATTTCTTTGGTATTCACACTCGCATCCGAATCTTCAATTAAAGGAGTATGTACTGTTATAAAATCACATTCCTTATAAATATCTTCTCTTGTTTTTACATGAATAATATCTCTTGATAAATTCCAAGCGCTATCCACAGAAATAAAAGGGTCATATCCATATACCGTCATACCCAGTCTATTTGCAGCATTGGCTACCAAAACCCCGATTGCTCCCAAACCAATCACACCAAGCTTCTTACCTTCTATCTCCTTACCAGCAAACTTTCCTTTTTCCTTCTCTACCAGTTTGGCTACGGCAGGGTCTTCCTTTACCGTTTGAACCCAATTAACACCACCTATGATATCACGGGAAGCTAACATGAGTCCTGCAATTACAAGTTCTTTGACACCATTGGCATTGGCTCCTGGAGTATTAAAGACTACGATTCCCTGTTCTGCACATTTTTCTAAGGGAATGTTATTTACGCCGGCTCCTGCCCTGGCAATTGCTTTTAGATTTGGGTCAAACTCCATATCATGCATGGCTGCACTTCGAACCAGAACTACATCTGCTTCTTTGATGTCTCCGGTCTTTTCATATTGCTCATTAAATATATTCAAACCGATATCTGCAATCGGATTTAGGCAATGATACTTCATACACTTTCCTCCACTCTGACTATGTACTATTTTGTATTTTCTGCTTCAAACTTTCTCATGAATTCCACTAACTTCTCGACTCCCTCGATTGGCATTGCATTATAGATGGAAGCTCTCATACCGCCTACACTTCTATGTCCCTTTAGGTTTTCGAAGCCTGCAGCCTTTGCTTCTTTTACAAATTTCTTATCAAGCTCTTCGTCTCCGGTTACAAAAGGTACATTCATAAGTGAACGGTCTTCTTTTACAACAGTACCTTTAAACATCTGGCTCTGATCAAGAAAATCATATAGGATGGCAGCTTTTTTCTCATTGTGCACTTTCATTGCTTCCAAGCCGCCTCTGTTTTTTATCCATTTGAATACTTTTCCGCAGATATAAATACCATATGCCGGAGGTGTATTATATAAGGATTTTTCATCCGCGTGTATTTTATACTTTAACATAGTAGGTGTTCCAGGTAACGTATCCTCTGTAATTAAATCTTCTCTTATAATAGCAATTACAACGCCTGCAGGACCAATGTTCTTTTGAACACCACCAAAGATTAGACCATATTTTGTTACATCAATAGGCTCCGATAAGAAACAGGAGGATACATCTGAAACTAAGATTTTGCCTTTGGTATTCGGTAATTTCTTAAATTTCGTTCCATAGATGGTATTGTTCTCACAGATATATACATAATCTGCATTCTCTGATATCGGAAGATCACTACAATCGGGAATATAGGAAAAAGTCTTATCCGCAGAAGATGCAACAGCGTTTGCTGTTCCATAAATTTTTGCTTCTTGGTAAGCTTTCTTTGCCCATTGACCGGTAATGATATAATCAGCTACTTTATTCTTCATTAAATTCATAGGAATCATAGCAAATTGTTGTGAAGCTCCACCTTGTAAGAACAACACTTTATAATTATCCGGTATGTTCATTAATTCTCTTAGATCCTTTTCTGCTTCCTCTATGATTGTTTCATATTCTTTGGAACGGTGACTCATCTCCATAACTGACATTCCAGTACCTCTGTAATCTAGCATTTCAAGAGCCGCTTCTTCGAGTACCTCTACCGGTAACATTGCCGGTCCTGCAGAAAAATTATAAATTCTTCCCATTGATTTATCCTCCTTATATCATTGTTCATATATTCTTTTTCAAAGATAACAATATAATCTTAACCATCCGGCTATTCCTATTCATTATCTTCCTATATCCTGATTACTCTACTTTGCTGCATCCAATTAGTTTACAGCTTTACTATGGTAAAGTATAAAACCATTATAAGGCCATGATATTTTTTTGTCAATATCTTTCCCCTAAACTCCTCTAAACTCAAACCCTTATCACGCTATATGCCCTTATCTCAGGATTTATTCCACAAAAAAGTTTGAGCTTTTTTATATACATAAAGTGTCTTACAACGCTTTTTATTACAAAGTATTATAAGACACCTTATTATTGCTGGAATAGAACGTATTAAAGTTACTTACGGTTATTTGTTCTTAAGATCCTCCTCGGTAAATACCTCATCAATTGGAGCACCCGGGGCAACCATTGGCCAAACCTTATCGTCACTATCAATAACACATTCAATGAGTACCGGTTCCTTCAAAGCGATCGCTTCTTTTAATACCTCTTCAACCTCTTCCTTTTTGGTAATACGGTAAGACTTTGCACCCATTGCTTCACCAAGCTTAACAAAATCCACCTTATCAGCTAGGTTGGTATTGGAATATCTCTCACCATAGAATAGTGTTTGCCATTGACGTACCATACCAAGTACATGGTTATTGAAAATAATTTGTATAATCGGAATATTATAGCGTGTTGCAGTTGCTATTTCATTCATATTCATACGGAAGCAACCGTCACCTGCAATATTAACAACAATCTTATCCGGCATTCCGACTTTTGCTCCGATACAAGCACCAAGGCCATATCCCATGGTTCCTAATCCACCGGAGGTAATGAAGGTTCTTGGTAGTTTGTAATTATAAAACTGTGCAGACCACATTTGATGTTGGCCTACTTCCGTTGTAATAATTGCATCTCCGTTTGTTACCTCATATAACTTTTCTAAGATATAAGGCCCGGTTAAATTATCCTGATGATAGGTTAAAGGAAACTTCTTTTTTAAATCTTCGATATGCTCTACCCATTCTTTATGATTTTGCTGTTCCAGTCTTTCATTTAGAATTTGAAGAACTTCTTTGATATCTCCGACAATACTATTGTAAGTAGCAACATTTTTATTAATTTCAGCCGGATCAATATCAATATGAAGAATTTTAGCATGCTTTGCAAACTTCTTTGCATTACCTGTTACTCGGTCTGAAAAACGTGCTCCAATCGCAATTAATAAATCACATTCTGTAACTCCCAAATTGGAAGCCTTCGTTCCATGCATACCAAGCATACCGGTATATCGATCGTCGGTACCGTCATAAGCACCCTTTCCCATTAAGGTGTCCGTAACCGGCGCATCGACCTTTTCAACAAACTCTTTTAATTCAACATGTGCCTCAGAGATAACTGCACCTCCACCTACAAAGATGAACGGTTTCTTTGAGTGCTTAATCAATTCAAGAGCACGGTTTAAATCATGCTCTGTTATTTCATCCGTCTTTCGAGGGATTGGTTCAGCCGCTTTATACTTATATTTTGTTTTGGCCGCAGTAACATCTTTTGTAATGTCAATTAATACCGGGCCAGGTCTTTTGCTACTTGCTATTTGGAAAGCTTTGCGAATGGTGTCGGCAAGTTTTGTAACATCTTTTACAATAAAATTATGTTTTGTAATGGGCATTGTAACCCCTGCGATATCGATTTCTTGAAAAGAGTCTCTACCAAGCAGATTAACCGCAACATTCGCCGTTATTGCTACTACCGGAACACTATCCATGTATGCAGTTGCAATACCGGTTACCAAATTAGTTGATCCCGGTCCGGAAGTAGCGAAACAAACACCCACCTTACCTGTTGCTCTTGCATAACCATCTGCTGCATGGGATGCCCCTTGTTCGTGGGAGGTCAGAATGTGTTTTATTTCATGACTATGCTTGTATAATTCATCATAGATATTCAATATTGTCCCGCCCGGATAACCGAATACGGTATCAACACCCTGCTCTTTTAAACACTCGATTACAATTTGAGATCCTGTTAATTCCATATGATTTCCTCCTGTTTTGCTGCCATGCAGTAGTAATAACAGCTATTTAAGCCTTTGGTACTTCTAGAATTGCACCACGATTACCGCTGGTTACCATTGTTACATAACGTGATAAGTAGCCTGTTGTGATCTTAGGTTGACGAGGCTGCCATTTTGCTCTTCTGGCTTCCAGTTCTTCATCACTTATTACAAAATTAAGTGTATTTGCATTGATATCAATCTGAATGATATCTCCCTCTTCTACTAGTGCAATATTGCCTCCAACCGCTGCTTCCGGTGAAACATGACCGATGCAAGCTCCTCTGGAAGCGCCAGAGAACCGTCCGTCTGTAATGAGCGCTACACTAGAACCGAGTCCCATTCCCATAATAGCTGAGGTAGGATTTAGCATTTCTCTCATTCCAGGACCACCCTTTGGTCCTTCATAGCGGATAACGACCACATCACCTGCTACAATCTTACCGCCCTTAATTGCTTCAATTGCATCTTCTTCACAATCAAATACTCTGGCTGGTCCTTCATGCTTTAGCATTTCCGGAGCAACCGCCGACCTTTTTACAACGCCGGAGTCCGGTGCCAAATTACCTTTTAGGATAGCAATTCCTCCGGTAACGCTATAAGGATTATCGATTGGTCTGATTACTTCAGGATCTAAATTTTTACTATTCTTAATATTTTCACCAACAGTTTTACCTGTAGCTGTAATAAGGTCGGTATGAAGGAGTCCCTTCTTATTTAATTCATTCATTACAGCATATACTCCGCCGGCTTCATTAAGGTCTTCCATATATGTATGTCCTGCCGGTGCCAAGTGGCAAAGGTTCGGGGTTCTTGCACTTACTTCATTGGCAATATCAATATTAAGATCAAAGCCCACCTCATGAGCAATTGCCGGTAAATGCAACATCGTATTGGTAGAACAGCCAAGTGCCATATCTACCGTAAGAGCATTCATAAATGCTTCCTTGGTCATGATATCTCTAGGTTTGATATCCTTCTCTAAAAGCTCCATAATCTTCATTCCGGCATGCTTTGCCAACCGGATTCGTTCTGAATATACTGCAGGAATCGTACCATTCCCCTGTAAGCCCATTCCGATTGCTTCCGTTAGACAATTCATGGAGTTAGCAGTATACATACCGGAGCAGGAACCACAGGAGGCACATGCCTTGTTTTCATATTCCTCCACCTCTTCTTCACTCAGATTACCTGCTGCATATGCTCCAACTGCTTCAAACAGGGAGGATAGGCTTGTTTTCTGACCCTTCACCCTACCCGCAAGCATCGGACCTCCACTTACAAAAATCGTTGGTATGTTTAGTCTCGCTGCTGCCATTAGTAGTCCGGGAACATTCTTATCACAATTTGGAACCATTACCAAAGCGTCAAATTGATGAGCCATAGCCATTGCTTCCGTTGAGTCTGCTATTAAGTCTCTGGTTACGAGGGAATACTTCATACCCTGATGTCCCATTGCAATACCATCACAAACAGCGATTGCGGGGAACACGATTGGAGTACCGCCAGCCATAGCGACACCAAGTTTAACGGCATCAACTATTTTATCAAGATTAATATGGCCCGGAACTATTTCATTATATGAGCTCACGATACCTATGAGAGGTTTTCTTAATTCTTCCTTTGTCATTCCTAATGCATTGAATAATGAACGATGGGGTGCTTGTGCTATACCTGTCTTAACTGCGTCACTTCTCATCCTCTAACCACCTTTTCTTTTATATTTATAAAATTGCTAATATCATTGTCTAAAATAATTTTACTCCACTTTAATGTAGTACAGTATATAATAAAGGATTTATTCCTAAAAATCAATGTCAAATTACAAAATATTATGGGTTTTTTTTCATAGTAATTTATAATTATACCTTATTGATGCAAAATAGCATCTTAGTTTCTATTGCTTATATTGAATGACATTTTTTTTAGCATAATATCATAAAATCGCATCATTTTGCCCAAGTTGTACGACATGAAATTCAATTATTTTTGATTATTTGTCATATTATATACAAATTACTTTAAAATCGTCAGAATTGTTGCAGCATTTCCAGCGGATCTCAATTGTTTTTGACATAATTCAATCAACTTCGAGCTTGATTTCACATAGGTTTCACATAAAATTTAATTGCTTCTGTCATTTAATCGTGTTAAGATTTTATTATTAATTATAATGAAATAATTATGATTTTGAATATGAGTCTTAGGAGGCGCAATTATGACTATTACTTTAGCTGAGTTTCTAAATCAGCTGACATCAAACCCAGCCTTATTAATAACGGTTGTATTAGTTTTGGGGGTTGTATTGGTTAATGGCTGGACGGATGCACCGAATGCCATTGCAACCTGTGTTTCTACCAGATCCATTAGAGCCAAGAATGCCATTGTTATGGCAGCGATCTTTAATTTCCTTGGGGTACTGGTAATGACTATGATTAGTAAGGCAGTTGCTCAAACCATTTACAATATGGTTGACTTTGGTGATAACCCCAAAAATGCACTCATTGCTTTATGTGCTGCTTTATTTGCAATCGTAGTATGGGCAACGGCAGCCTGGTATTTCGGTATTCCAACAAGTGAGTCACATGCACTCATCGCTGGTATTACCGGCGCTGCAATCGCTTTACAAGGTGGCAACGGTATTAATGGAGATGAATGGATCAAAGTTATCTATGGATTATTTATGTCATCCATCTTGGGTTTTGGATTGGGCTTTATTATTACTAAAATAATCGTTTTTGTATTCAAAAAAGCAGACAAGCGTAAAACCACCTTCTTCTTCCAAAAGGCTCAGGTATTTGGTGGAGCTTCTATGGCATTTATGCACGGAGCACAAGATGGTCAAAAATTTATGGGTGTATTTTTACTGGGTGTATTCCTTGCAAAGGGGCAAGGTAATATTACTGAATTTAATGTTCCTATCTGGTTAATGGTACTTGTCTCCATCGTAATGGCGCTTGGTACTTCAATTGGTGGTTATAAGATTATTAAAACCGTTGGTATGGGTATGGTTAAACTAGTTCCATATCAGGGCTTTGCTGCAGATGCTGCAGCTACGATGAGCTTAGTTGTCGCTTCTGCCTTAGGTGTTCCCGTAAGTACAACACATACCAAAACTACTTCAATCATGGGTGTTGGTGCTGCCAAAAGATTAAACAGCGTAAACTGGAGCATTGTAAAAGAAATGGTAGTAGCTTGGGTTTTAACCTTCCCCGGTTGTGGTTTACTTGGCTACATAATGGCATATATCTTTATGAAAATATTTTAAAATAACGAAAGAATTTTCACTTTATCTATTATTATTTATATAAGGAAGGAAGTATTTCAAAATGAAAAGAAAAAATGAATATAATTATTTTGATGCCTTTGCAAATCTTTCAAAATTTTCATGTGAATTAGCACTTAATTTACATCAAACCCTAAGCAAATTCGATCAAAAGCAAATTACTCAAAAAGTGAAAGAGGCTCATCAAATCGAGCATAATGCCGATGTTGCGAAACATGATATTATGAATCGCTTAGTGAAAGAGTTCCTTCCTCCTATTGAGCGTGAAGATATTACAAGCCTAACTCAAGAGATTGATGATGTAACTGACTCTGTAGAAGATGTATTAATTTATATTGACATGTTCAATATACAGACCATCCGTCCGGAGATTTTAAAATTTACTGAGCTTCTTGTTAAATGTACCAAAGTAATGGATGAATCATTAGAAGAATTCAAAAATTTCAAAAACTCTAAAAAGCTACACGATAAAATTATTGAAATTAATCGTTTGGAAGAGGTTGGCGATGCTTTATATGTAGATTCCATGCGTAACCTTTACCATACCTCTAAGGATCCCATCGAATTGATGTGCTGGACTGAAATCTTACACCGTTTGGAGAGATGCGCTGACAATTGCGAAGACGTTGCAAATATAATTGAAAGCATTGTTATGAAGAACTCTTAAGCAGTCGATAATTAACTTAATGAAAAAAGAAACAGAAAGGCTTGGTAAACTATGAATCTGGAAAAGCAAAAGGCATTTATTATAAAATTTGTTTATATCGCGGTCTTACTGGGTATCGTATATGTCGCTATCAAATTTATCCTGCCTCTTTTGATGCCTTTTGTACTTGGCATAGTAATTGCAATCGTATTTCGCCGCCTCATAGACATAATTGAAAAGAGATTTCATATAAAGCGTGCATTTGTCTCTATCATGATACTTATTCTTTTCTATGGTATATTGGGATTGATCGTAAGCCTAATCGGTTTTCGTGTATTTAAATTCTTAGGCGATTTGTTTGCTAGCTTACCAAACTTATATCAATTTACCATATTACCGGCTTTGCAGACAGTAACCGATGAGCTGTCGGTCAATTTCCCAAGCATTAGGGAATATCTGGATAATTTTATGAACAACATTGATCAGTCAATCTTTAGTTTCATAAGTACAGCCTCTACTACGGTTGTAAGTACAATTACCGGTCTGGCAGGGCAGCTTCCGACATTATTAATAAAATTTATTTTCATGATTGTTTCCTCTTTCTTCTTTACTATTGATTATTATAAAATTACAGGTTTTTTAATCAAACAATTTAAAGGGGAACGAAGAGAAATGATCTTAAACCTTAAAAATAACGGAATTGGAACCATCGGTAAATTTCTTCGTGCGTATACCTTCATCATTTCCATTACCTTCGTTGAACTATCCTTAGGATTTTTTATCCTTGGAATACCAAATGCAGTTCTATTTGGTGGTTTAGTCGCAATCATTGATGTAATGCCAATTCTAGGAACTGGAGCAATACTAATTCCTTGGTCTATCATCGCATTTATCTTAGGGAATACAAAAGTAGGTGTTGGTATGTTGTTACTCTATATTATTATTACAGCTGTAAGACAAACCATTGAACCTAAGATTGTAGGCCAGCAGATTGGTCTTCATCCACTTGTTACATTGGT
>JAEWEO010000300.1 GCA_023389295.1 Bacillota bacterium | reverse complement strand
GCTAAAGATCGAAGTCCTCAAAAATAGACTATTACTAATATAGAAGCATTACTAAACTTCTACATTTGCAATAGTCTTATTTAAGTCTCTTTTATTCTAACTTTAATTTCTATATATTATTCAATGTTTTTTCATATTTATCAACTTTATCAGCTAAAAATGGAGCTAACCCTACAAATTCTGCTCCATATATATTTTTATTTTCGGCAGCTTGCGTTCGAACAATCTGAAGTACAACATAGAAAAAATCTTGCTCACTAAATTTTATTCGTCCTCGAAAATAATATCCAAGGGGTAAACTTGCTGCACTAAGAAACCCTATTCCGCTTCTTGAAATATCAAACACAGAGATGGAGGCGTTCAAATTTTTGATTACAACATTATCCTGCTTAAACACTTCATCTAATTCTAAATACAGTTCGATTGGTAATCTCTTATACTTGCGACGATCCTCAGCACTATTCATCGAAACAATAATCCTCCTTGTTTAATTAGACATATTAAAATCAGTAGAAAACGGTTTATTCATCGGATAAAATCATCTTATCACATAGATCTAAAATTTCCAATAGAACATCTACAAAAGGCCTCCATCTTCATGGAGGCCCAAATTAATTCTATGTAATTAATTAACGATTCTTCTTACACAATAGATATCTCTATATTTGTAATTTGAGGTTATTATACCTTGTCTGGAGTTTGCTGCATGAACAATCTGACCATTGCCTATATACATAGCTACATGGTTTACACGTCCACCACTAGCATAGAAGATAAGATCGCCAGGTCTAACATCACTTACGCTAACTTTTTTACCTGCACTAGAAGCCTGATCACCAGATACTCTTGGAAGACTATATCCAAAGTCTGCATAAATTGCACGTACAAACCCAGAACAGTCAGCTCCTCTTGTTAAACTTTCTCCGCCCCAAACATAGGGATTACCAACAAATTTTAAAGCATAATTAACAATTTCACTACGTAACTCGGAAGTAGAAGCAGAATCTGAAACTACTGGTTGATTAACCTGTGTCTCTTCTTTCTTATCGTTTTCTTTTTTATCATTTTCCTTTGCTGCTTCCTCAGCTCTAGCCGCTTCCTCAGCTCTTCTTGCTGCTTCTTCTCTCTCAGCCTTTTCTTCTGCTAACTTACGTTTTCTTTCAGCTTCGGCTTTTTCTGCTTCTTCCTGTTCACGAAGAATTCTATTTTCTTCTTCTACAGAAATTGCATATTTGAATTCTACGGTCATATCAACAAATTCTTTGTTAACAAAACCTGTTAAGTCAGCACCATTTTCATCAGTACCTAATAAGATTTCAGCCCATTCATCATATTCTTTTATAACTACATAGGTCTCACCGATTGGTATTAGTGTTACTATAGATGAATCTATACTTTTATCCTCTCGTACCCTTAAGGTTTGAGTATTAACCGTAGCATATTTGGTTGCATATTCATCCACCATGGCTTCCGCATTATCACCGATAGCCAGGAAGGTTGAAGCTATATAACCTTCTACATCTCCGGACTTAATTTTAACCCAATCACCTTCTAGATACTCCAGTATATCTGCAGCACATCCGCGATACAATTTTCCAACTACTTCGCTCTCTGTTGATGGCTCTTTTCTAACATTCACATAATTATCAGCTATAGAAACCCCTAAATTAGCATAGGGCGATTCAATTTCCTTTGTATTTAATACCTCTATCGAAGCTTTATAAGCATCTTCAATGTTTTTCGCCGGCGTATTCTCTAAAATAGCTGCAAATCCTGCTATCCCTTGTTCTGTGTAACTTGTCTTCTCCGCATGAGCTAATGTTGCAGGAGCCGACAAAAATAGTGCAGCAGACGCTATATAAACAATGGTCTTTATCGATTTGTTCCCTCTCATGTATTGTTCCTCCCAAGTATCCCACCTATATTGCTACTAAGGTCGATCATTTGCATCTTCAAATGTTACGAAATTATTACAATCATTGAGATAATTATAACAAATTTGACACATACTGTCAACGGGAACATACTAAAACTGTAGAATTATTTTATATTATAAATGTAATAAAAAAGTCCTAAATTCGACATTTATGCAGTAGTAATTCTTATTCTAGATGATTTAGATATTTTTCTACTGCTGTAATAGCGTTTGCACCATCGGAAGCCGCCGTAATAATTTGTCTCAGCTCCTTGGTTCTAACATCCCCTGCCGCATAAATACCTTGAATATTTGTTTCACAGTTCTCACCAGCTATAATATATCCTGCCTCATCCACAGCAACTATCTTCTGATACACTTCTGATTTTGGAATATATCCTACTGCAATGAAAACACCAGCCACTTCATAAGAATTTACCTCTTCTGACTTTAGATTCTTAACAGCAATGCTCTCAACGTTATCTTCACCATTGATTTTATCTACAACGCTGTCCCACAAAATAGTAACATTGTCGAGGGTAAGTAGTCTGGATACTATACTCTTGGAAGCACGGAATTGATCTCTTCTATGAATAACATAAACCTGTTTGCAGATACGAGCCAGGAAAATAGCATCTTCGATCGCAACATCTCCTCCGCCAACTACTGCAACCGTTCGATTTTTAAAAAATGCACCATCACATGTAGCACAGTAAGAAACTCCTCTACCAGATAATTTTTCTTCTCCTTCCACATCGAGATGACGTGGGGCACCACCGGTAGCTATCACAACACTCTTTGCTTTGTATTCCGTACCATCTTCCATAGTTACAACCTTTATCTTTTCCTCAAGAGAAAAATCAGTCACTTCTCCGGTTACAAAAGTTGCACCTAATTTATCCGCATGCTCACGGAATTTCATGCTAAGTTCAAATCCACCTATTCCAGGAATTCCAGGATAATTATCCACTTCATAAGTATTGATAACCTGACCTCCGCTTAAAGGTGCTTTTTCTATAACTAGAAGACTTAACTCCGCTCTTGTAGCGTAAATCGCCGCTGCCAGTCCCGCAGGACCTGAACCTACTATAATAACATCATATAACATACTTAATTCCTCCTTTATTATTTTCAATTTTAACTATTACGTATGTTTTTATCTATTCGCTGTACTTATATTGTACTTTGACTTTTCTTAGTTATATGCTATAATTTCCTTGTAATAAATCATTATAACTTATTGTTGAAATATTATACACATTTGATATGAGAAAGGAATACCTATGACAATAGCATCATTGCCTGTCTCCACCGTACAATATCAGTCGGCCAGCAGCCCTGTAATCGGTATGGCAATACTTTCAAAAAGTCTTGATACCGCTGAAATTTCCGGTCAAAGCCTGATTAAAATGATGGAACAATCTGTTTCTCCTCATCTTGGGGGCAACATAGACATAACCTTATAATCTATATATTCAAAAATGTCAGCTTTGCAGATTTTTATGAATAACGTACTCAAAATGTCAACTTTGCAGATTTTATGAATCATGTACTCAAAATGTCAGCTTTGCAGATTTTATAAATCATCTATTCAATAATGTCAGCTTTGCAAACATTTATGAATCAAGTATTATTTAAAAATATGACAATAATCACAACGGATTATTGTCATATTTTTATTCTATCATGATTGTTAATATTCAATATATATATAATTTGGATTAATTCAAATCAGTAGAAAGTTCTTACTCTAATCCAATCTTTCTGACGATCACGTAAATCCAGTCTATATCACTT
>JAEWEO010000268.1 GCA_023389295.1 Bacillota bacterium | reverse complement strand
GTCTACTATAAAGGATAGATTAAAATATTGGTAATTTAAATAGATTTACAGAATTAGACCAGCACAGAAATAGGAAGGATGATAAGATGCTTGATATAAGAATTGAATTGACGAAGGACCCAAAGGTACTACCAGGAGCCGATAATCCATTAAAATTCGGTACAATATTTACGGACCATATGTTTCTTATGAACTATGAATCCAGTAAAGGATGGTATGACCCGCGAGTGATACCCTATCAGCCGCTGAATCTTGAACCTTCCGCAATGGTGTTTCACTATGGACAGGAAATGTTTGAGGGCCTAAAGGCTTATAAGACAGAGGATGATAGAGTATTATTGTTCCGTCCTAAGAAAAATATCGAGAGAGCGAATAAAACAAACCGCAGAATCTGCATTCCGGAGATTCCAGAGGAGGATTTCCTTCAGGCGCTTAAGACCGTTGTCAAGGTTGATGAAGCATGGATCCCTACCAAGGAGGGTACATCACTTTATATCCGTCCTTTTATAATAGCAACAGATCCATTCTTAGGAGTAAGACCTTCCGATAAATATTTATTTATTATTATCCTATCACCGGTGGGTGCTTATTATCCTGAGGGATTAAATCCGGTAAAAATCTGGATAGAAGATGAATATGTGAGAGCGGTTAAGGGCGGTATTGGTGAGGCTAAAACAGGTGCGAATTATGTTGCTTCACTCAAATCACAAATGAAAGCCCATGATGAAGGCTATTCACAAGTACTATGGCTGGATGGTGTTCATAGAAAGTATATAGAAGAAGTGGGTGCAATGAACATTTTCTTTAAAATTAATGGTACCGTAGTAACTCCTGAATTGAACGGTAGCATCCTTCCGGGTGTGACCAGAGATTCCGTTATTGCTCTTTGCAAAGAGTGGGGATTACCGACAGAGGAACGTAAAATCACCATTGACGAAATATATGAGGCTGCTCAGCAGGGAATCTTGGAGGAAGTCTGGGGAAGCGGAACAGCAGCAGTTATTTCACCTGTAGGTCATCTTCGTTGGGGAGAAAATGTAATGCGGGTTGCAGATGGCGGTATCGGACCAATCAGCCAGAAATTATATGATACCATTACCGGTATTCAATTAGGAAAGATTAAAGATGAACATAATTGGATAATCGAAGTATAAGGAGGAATGAGATGAATCAATTATATGCAGAAGCTGGTGTGAAACGAAAAGACACGTCGAAAACCATGGTTCTACGTTCACTATTGATTTTAGGTATTGTTTTTGGGGTTTTTCTTTTGATGTTTGGTAGTTATTTGGGAATTATCGGCGTCATTCTAATTGCAGCTATGGTTTTTCTATTTCCAAAATTGAATGTAGAATACGAGTATGTCTTTGTTGATGGACAGATTGATTTTGATCGTATTACTGCAAAATCAAGACGTAAAACCTTACTTAGAATTGACTTGGAGCAAGTGGAAATCATGGCACCGGAAGGTTCCCATGCACTTGATAGCTACAATCACATACAGCTTGAGAAGAAGGATTTTTCTTCCGGTGATAAGACAGTAAAGCCCTATGTAATCATAGCGAATAAGGAAGAAAAGAAATATAGAATATCTTTTGAACCGAGTGAGAAGATGCTTGAGATGATGAAACAGAAAAGTCCAAGAAAGATCACTCTATACTAACTTAAAATATCCGGAGGATGTACAGGAACCTAACCCGTTCTAAGCATCCTCTTTTCCTATACATGATTCAAAAATGTCTGTAGAGATTACATTTTTTGCTTCTTTCTCTCTTTTCTTCTTTTCCTGGTTGACAATAAAGGTGTTATTCGTTATACTTTTAAAAATCTATAAAAATAGACACTACTCTATTTTATAGGAAAGTGTCTATATTCGTATACTACAATTATTATATCTAGAAAGTGAGGAGATTGAAAAAATGGGACAAATAATCGGTGAAGGAATTACCTTTGATGACGTGCTGTTGGTTCCTGCTTATTCTGAAGTAATCCCGAATCAAGTTGACCTAACAACACATCTTACGAAAACAATTAAGCTGAATATCCCTTTGATGAGTGCCGGAATGGATACTGTAACAGAGAATAGGATGGCAATCGCGATGGCTAGACAGGGAGGTATCGGCGTTATCCATAAAAACATGTCCATTGAGGAACAGGCAATCGAGGTTGATAAAGTAAAACGTTCTGAAAATGGTGTTATTACCGATCCGTTTTACTTATCTCCGGAGCATACCTTAGAGGATGCTAACGAGTTAATGGCAAAATATAGAATATCCGGTGTACCGATAACAATCGATGGCAAGAAGCTGGTTGGTATTATTACAAACCGTGATTTAAAATTTGAAACAGATTTTTCAAAGAAAATCAAGGAATCCATGACATCGGAAGGACTTATTACTGCAAAGGAAGGAATAACTTTAGAGGAGGCTAAGAAAATCTTAGCATCTGCAAGAAAAGAGAAGCTTCCTTTGGTGGATGATGAAGGTAATCTAAAAGGCCTTATTACAATTAAGGATATTGAGAAACAAATTAAATATCCTTTATCAGCAAAGGATTCACAGGGACGCCTCTTATGTGCTGCAGCAGTCGGAATTACGAATAATATTATGGAGCGCGTGGATGCCCTCGTAAAAGCAAAGGTAGATGCTATTGTTATTGATACTGCTCATGGTCATTCAGCTAACGTATTAAAGACCGTAAAAATGGTTCGTGATGCATATAAAGACATACAGATTATTGCCGGAAATGTAGCGACTGGAGAAGCAACCCTTGAACTGATTAAGGCAGGCGTGGATGCAGTAAAGGTTGGTATTGGACCCGGATCTATCTGTACCACCAGAGTTGTTGCAGGTATCGGTGTGCCTCAGATTACTGCAATTATGGATTCTTACGAAGTAGCAAAGAAATATGGTATTCCGATCATCGGTGACGGTGGTATCAAATATTCCGGAGATGTTACAAAAGCTATCGCTGCAGGTGCCAATGTTTGTATGATGGGTAGCATTTTTGCAGGTTGTGATGAAAGCCCCGGAACCTTTGAATTATTCCAAGGTAGAAAATACAAGGTTTATCGTGGTATGGGATCCATCGCTGCAATGGAAAAAGGAAGTAAGGACCGTTATTTCCAAACAGATGCTAAAAAATTGGTACCGGAAGGAGTGGAAGGCCGCGTAGCCTATAAAGGTACGGTGGAAGATACCGTGTTCCAGTTTATCGGTGGACTAAGATCCGGTATGGGTTACTGTGGAGCAAAAACAATCCAAAACCTGCAGGAAAACAGTAAGTTTGTAAAAATATCTGCAGCTTCCTTAAAGGAAAGTCATCCTCACGATATTCATATCACGAAGGAAGCTCCAAACTATAGTGTAGAAGAATAATATCGTAATAGTAGATAAGAAACACGACGCTCGACTATAGCGACCGTCTTATGTTAATAAAAAAGGCAGGGATTTTCTAAAAATGAAAATATCCCTGCCCTTTTCTCGTTTATAATAGAGTAGAGGATCTTATACATTAATTTAATAGCATTTGGATATCATTGCCGTAGTGGCATTTAAATTTGAATTATGAAAAAACTATATATTGGCTATGGTAATTTGTTTACAGATTATGTATAATCTTAATTTGTAGGTGTTTTATCATTATCAAAGAATGTTTAGTAAAAGTATTATAAAGTAACGAGAGAGTAATAGGAGTAAATATGGCTAGAGTATTATCAAAAGAACAATGGAAAAAGAGACAACGTAGAAAGAGAAATATCATGCTTTTTATGATAATTAGCTTATTTGTATTTATTGTGGTTCTATCAATTTTGTTTCTGAAGGAAATCTATCAATATGAAATCGGTCCTACTCAAAATAGAACAGAAAATTTAACCCAGGTACTATTAAATGGGGAAGAAATTGAAATAGAGTATTTGACACCCAACCCTTATTCAAGGCCACAAACTCCCTTAAAGAGGGTGAAGGGAATTGTGGTACATTATACGGCAAATCCCCAAACGACAGCTAAGAATAACCGAAGCTATTTTGAAGGCTTGGCAACAAAGGGGACCACATATGCTAGCAGTCATTTTATAGTTGGTTTAGAAGGAGAAATACTCCAATGCATACCCTTGAATGAAATATCCTATGCTTCCAATGAAAGAAATGAGGATACCATTTCGATAGAGTGTTGCCATCCTGATTCAACGGGTGAGTTTAATCAAGATACCTACAATTCCTTAGTATCATTAACCGCTGCATTGTGTAAGGAGTTCCGTTTAGATACAGAAGATGTAATAAGACATTATGATGTTACCGGTAAACAATGCCCTCTTTATTATGTGGATAATGAGGAGGCTTGGATTAGCTTTAAGAAGGATGTGGCGAATGCTCTAAAGGAACTTTAGGTTGTCTATCTTTAAGATGGTTGTTTGGATTTATCTAGGAGCATACGAACCAGTTCTGCTATGAAAGCAACTGCTATTCCGACTATAAGGATGAATAGATATCCTATGATACTGGTTAGATCCCCCCAACCCGGAGCAACGTCACTAATAACGACAATAAAAGCGTAGAGTAGTGCTATTACTACGGATACGCAGTATATCCAGAAGAACAAACGCCTTCCAAAATATCCGCTAATGCTTATGATTAGGGCAGAACTTATGGATAGTACAATCAGTCCCGGTAAATTGTGATAGGGAGAATCACCCCCAAGAATGAATCTTGTAATCAGTAACGCTGCAAATATGAGAACAGCGCAAATAATAAATATGATAATCCATTTTCGAGATTTTTTAAAAGGCTTCATCATAATCCTTCCTTTATTTGTTCTTATTTCCTTCTTAGTATGAGCGAAATGAGCTTTTATTAACCGAGCAACCAGCGACATTCGTTAAATTTAAAAATAGATATGAATAAAGCATAGAAAATTTGCATAAAAGTAGAGAAAAATATGGCTGTTTCTTATGGTAAGGATAGAATACCGCAAGAGACAGCCATATGATGTCTTAAGCTTTAATTAAATTATATAAAATAATAGATATTATATAAAGTTATAGATATTACATAAATGATAGATATTACATAAAGTGATAGATTCTATAATTTTACTTTCTTAACCGTACTATAGGAACCGTAGATTTTCTTACCGGTAGAGTCTATTCGATAGCCTCTTACCTTAACATAATAGGTACGGCCTTTCACAAGTTTATCTAAGGTTACCTTCGTAGAGGAAGCTGTTTTTATTTTCTTACCGGAGGTAAAGGTGTTATTTATTGCATATACAATTTCATAACCATCAACTTTCTTAATCGGTGAAAGTACAAGGTTAATTTTAGTTCCGGAGGTTTTAGCTGAATTAATGACTGCTTTTGTAACATTAACTTTTTCCCATTTGGCAATTAGATCAAAATTACCTAAACTTTTCGCGGGAATGGATGTTACTTGCTTTTCTCCTCTGCAATCACCGTCTTCGCAGATCGAGATATCAATATACCAATAGAGAAATACATATCCGGCTCTAGTAGGGTTCTTCAATATTATCTCTTTGGAGTTGTAGTTATAAGTTGCAGGATTACTTTTATTATTCTTACCACCGTTTAAGTTATAGGCGATGGAGTAATCAGCATCAAAGGCTAAAAACCTTACGCCCCAATTTTTAGATAGGCAATATGCTTCGATAGCACTACCAACATAACCATATACATGAAGAGGCTCTTCATTTGCAGGAGTCCATTCATCATCTTCGTTTACAAAAATGTTATAGCCAATCGTGGTTACACTATTTGGAATGGTGATACTGATGTTTACATTTGGAAATGCATAGTCTCCAATGGCGGTTACAAAGTCGGGTACTACAATTTTTCCGGAAGCGGGGTTGCAAACCAATGTAGTTTTATCTTCGTTATAAAGGATGCCATTTTCACTAATATAATTTTTAGTTTTATTTGCTTCAAATGTATTAATTGCTTTTAGATTTCTGCAGAACTCAAACTTCTGACTTCCAAAGGTTACTAAGGAAGAGGGAAGAAGAATTTCCGTCAATTCACTACAATTATAGAATACATCATCTTCCAATGTCTTAAGGGTACTAGGGAATGTGATTTTGGTGACATAAGTATTATGGAAGAGACCCTGAGAGATTATTTGAACGCCATTTGGTATAACAACCTCTCCCGTTGTTTTGGGGTAACTATAAAGGATAGTACCATCCTTACTTAATAAGAAATTATTCTTTGCTATATAATTTGGATTGTCGGGACTTATGTTAATGGTTTCAAGCTTGTTGTCTCTTTCTATAAAATTATTTGCAATCTGTTTTACGGACTTGGGTAAAGTAATTTGCGTTAAATTGTCACACCAAGCAAAGGCACTTTTCCCTATAGTGATTACACCTTCTGGTACAACTACGCTTTTTAAGTTTGAGCATCTATAAAATGCAAAGGCATCAATGGTTACAACACTATTCGGTATTTGAATGCTAGTAATGTTAGCATTGCGAAATGCACTATTTCCAATCTTGGTAAAACCATCAGGTAAGGTTACTGCCTTTAGACTACTGACAGAGAAAGCAGACTCTCCGATTTCGGTAACTCCTGCAGGGAGTATAGCCTCAGTAATAGAAGAACCAAAAAATGCATAGGGACTAATTTTAGTGACGCCATCGGGAATTGTTACTTTTCCACTTGTTTTACCAGCATCAACTAATATGTCATTGATAACTACAAACTTATTCTCGTTTCTTCTTGCCGCAAGCCATGGGGTTTCGGCAAAGGCACGTGCTCCGATATCAACTATGGAAGTCGGAAGGTTAAGCTCGGATAGTCTTTCGCATCCTTCAAAGGCATAGTTACCGATGGTGGTTACACGGTTTGGTAATTCGATAGAAGTTAAACTTCGACATTGCGCAAAAGCAGAGCTACCGATTGAAGTAATAAAAGAGGGGAAATCTACCTTCTCTAATTTGCTACAGCCGTTAAAAGCGCTTATACCAATACTTTTTACCTGAGCCGGTATGATAATACTCGTCAGACTACTACAAGATGAAAAAAGATTAGGAGCAATACTGGTGAGAGAATTTGACAGTTGTACACTAGTTAGGCCGGTACATGCAGCAAAGGCACTTTCACCCAGGGTCTCCACAGAATTTGGTATTATGACCTTCTTAAGGTTCGGACAGGCGGAAAAGGCAGATTGTTGTATGACAGTAACGGAGGAAGGAATGGTAATCTGAGTAACCTTACTATTGTAAAAGAAGGCATAGTTACCAATGATAGTTACCGTATCCGGAATCGTTACATTACCTACGCTCGTAGTAGCATCAATTAATGTGTTATTGACAATAACAAAGGGACTTTCTTTTTGTCTATCCTTTAACCACTGAGTTCCTAAAAAAGCAGACCATCCAATTTCGAAAGAGGAAGAAGGAAATTTAATGTATTTTAAGTTAGCACTACTTGAAAATGCAAATTCTCCTAATTCGGTGAGCGACTCCGGAAAGGTTATACTCGATAGGCTTTTGCATTGGGAAAAAGCTCCGTTTTTAATTGATTTGAGGGAGTCAGGAAAGACAACGCTGCGTAGTTTTGAGCATCCAGAGAAAGCATAACTTCCGACGGTCTCCACAGAATCAGACATAACAACGATGGCTATATCAGTATTTTGGCCAAAGGAAAAATCACCTATGGCAGTTACCCCGTCCGGAACAGTTACATTGCTACTATCACCCAAATATTTGATTAACACACCATCTTCAATAATAAAATCATTGGATTCTGCTTTTGCTTCGTTTCTAACACAGGCTAATAGTAGAATCGCAAATAACATTCCAATGGCAATTTTTTTAAACTCAAATATAGATAGTACCTGATTTTTAAAGGTTTTCATCTTAATACTCCCTTCTTTTACAGTTGCAGTATCACTACTAAAATAATCCTAGTATTACCATTATAAGGGAATAAATAAATTATTACAAGTTAAAAAACCCGAGGCTTTCGTCTCAGGCTTTTTTGTTGATCAGAATATATATTTTTTAAATCGAGTTAGTAACAGGAGTATAGTTTAGACCTATGATCCATAATAAATCAACACTATAATTATAAAGAAAATTTTATTTCTTTGCCAATGGGTTCGTATTGTCTGTAGGTAACGCCTGCAGCATCTAACATACGCTTTGCTGCAATAACCGGGTCAGTATTTGCGTATTTATCATCTCGATAGATAATTTCTTTGATGCCCTTTTGGATAATTGCTTTGGTGCATTCATTGCAGGGAAATAAAGTGGTATAGATCTTAGCACCCTTCATGTGAGTTCCGGTATAGTTTAGGATTGCATTGAACTCAGCATGGCATACATAGAAGTATTTGGTGTCTAGATTGCTGCCTTCCCTTTCCCAAGGAAATTCGTCATCGGAACATCCCATGGGCATACCATTGTAACCAACGGATAAAATCTTGTTATCCTCACTTACGATACAAGCGCCGACACTTGTACTGGGGTCTTTACTACGTTCGGTAGAGAGAAGCGCAATACCCATAAAATATTCATCCCATTTTAAATAATCCTGCTTTTTCATCATATGATTCCTTTCTAATTAAGATATAGTCTTGAATCTGTATTATCAGTATCTTATCATAGGATGAGTTTCTTGTAAATTAATTCTTACTACCTGCAATTTGTACCTTAATGATGTTGGTGGTGCCGGAGATTCCTAAGGGAACACCCGCAGTTAGAACCGCTAATTCTCCGTCTTCCAGATAACCGGCATCTTCAACGGCCAAAATAGCATGGTCAAATAATTCAAAGGTATCATGCTCAACAGCGATAAGAAGAGGAGTTACACCCCAAGCCATATTGAGCTGTCTGCATACTACGGGGTCAGTAGTACAGCCAAGGATCTGGCATTCCGGACGATAACGGGAAATCATTCGGGCGGTCTTACCGGAGGTAGTAACGGTAATAATCATTTTTGCATTTAAATCATGTGCTGTCGTTACAGTAGCGCGGGAAATCGCATCGGTGATATCGGGACTCTCACATACATCTTGGATACGGAAACGCTTCTTATAATCAATATCCGCCTCGGCACGACATGCAATTTTAACCATGGTTCTAAGTGCTTCCACCGGATAAGCACCGGCAGCGGTCTCACCGGAGAGCATGATGGCGCTGGTTCCGTCATAGATTGCATTTGCTACGTCTGTGGTCTCAGCACGGGTTGGTCTGGGATTTTTCATCATAGAATCTAGCATCTGTGTTGCGGTGATTACCTGTTTTCCACTATTATATACTTTCTTAATAATCATTTTCTGGAGAACCGGTACTTCTTCATAAGGAATTTCAACACCCATATCACCACGGGCGATCATAATCCCGTCTGCAGCCTGAATAATCTCATCGATATGCTCAACACCCTGATAATTCTCGATTTTAGCAATAATTTTAGTCTGAGAATTGTGCTTATTTAATATTTTACGAATTTCTTTCACGTCATTTGCTGTTCTAACAAAGGAAGCTGCGATAAAATCATAATTATGTTCAATTGCAAAAAGGATATCCTCACGATCCTTATCACTAATGAAAGGCATGGTTAGATGAGCGCCCGGAACATTAACACCTTTTTTATTGGATACAACACCGTTATTTTTTACATGACAGATAATATCCGTCGTAGTAATCTTAGTAACCTCCATCTCGATCAAACCATCATCAATCAAAATGGTTGTGCCGACTTCAATATCATAGATTAGATTAGGATAGCTGATAGAAACCTGTGTTTCATCCCCTTCAATTTGTCTGGAGGTTAAGGTGAAGGTTTGTCCCTCTTTAAGTTGTATTTTCTTATCATCCTTAAAGGTTCCGAGTCTGATCTCAGGACCTTTGGTATCCATTAGTGCAGCAACAGGAATACCAAGTTCTTTTCGTAGATTTTCTATTTTTACTAATCGGCCTAGATGTTCCTCATGACTTCCATGGGAGAAATTAAAACGGGCAACATCCATTCCGGATAGAACTAGTTCTCTTAAGACGTTATCATCATCCGTAGATGGTCCAAGGGTACAAATGATTTTTGTTTTTCTCATAATAACTCCATTCCGTCGCCTTATGCGACCTTAAAATTAGATATCATAATGGTTAACAGATATTGCTATTAAAGCAATTATATTTTTAAGCCACTGTTTTTACGGTGTTTTATACCAACATGGCTTTTTTTCTTATAATACAGGAGCAAAAACGCGCTACAAAATAATAAAACAAGAATAATTATTAGTATAGCACAATGCATGAAAAATTCTTCGGGAAGAATAAGGATTACCGGATCCGTGGTAGGATCAAATAACCAATCGTCATTATTAAAAAATATTTTATGAAAAACTACGAACGCGCGGTTAAAATCTATTGCCATATAAATTGCCACCAAGATAGGTATTACAATAGAGGTTATGGCAGAAACGAATAGATAACTAATATCCTTACGTTTTCTCTTATAAAGAATGATAATAATACCGATAATTAAAGTAATTGCCCCTAGAATATAAAAGCTAGTGAATATGTTTTTAACCTCTACAAAATGTTGTAACCCGCTTTGGGAAGCCTCCAAAGTAGGAAACTTTAGATCTCCTCTGAAAAATGGTGAAGAATAATCTATAAGAGCATTATAATTTGCGAGTATATCAGATTTATCAAAACCGGAGATTTC
Source organism: Bacillota bacterium (assembly GCA_023389295.1). Taxonomy (GTDB): domain Bacteria; phylum Bacillota; class Clostridia; order Lachnospirales; family Lachnospiraceae; genus Mobilitalea. Next base: position 2,655 of record JAEWEO010000268.1, on the reverse strand, counting down.
ATCGATTTTTAACAGATGTACATCCATATAGTACAATGGTCTGAAGTTGATGGTAAAGACCACAGCAATGGAGATAAACAACAGAGTAAATAGGATCCCAATTAGTATATCTGTAATTTTAAACCGCTTCATAGATACCTCCCTGGAAAATTTATGTAGACTTCTAAAAAACCAAATAATTACAAAAAACAAATTAAGTTTCAAAGGCATTATAGTATAATTTGAAAATGATTGCAACTAGTATGACGGCTAAAATGAGAAGATTATGCTTATTATATATTAGAAATTTCAATAAGATACATAAGTATTAATGAATTGAAGAATTAAGTCCCATGAGGTAATATTTTAGATAGAAGATTAAGATAAGGGTAGCAGAAATTTTATTTGCTGCCGTAACATAGTGATGCAATGGAAAGAGAGGAAGATGGCATGAGAGCATTAATTAGTGTATCGGACAAAACAGGGATCGTTACCTTTGCTAAGGAACTGAAGGACTTAGGAATTGAAATAATTTCTACAGGAGGAACCTATAGCAAATTAAAGGAGGCTGGAATACCAGCCATAGAGATATCGGAACTTACCGGGTTTCCGGAGTGTTTGGATGGTCGTGTGAAAACACTACACCCTAAGGTTCATGCCGGATTACTTGCGATGAGGAGTAATCCCTCCCATATGGAGCAGCTCAAAGAGTTACAGATTGAAACTATCGATTTGGTAATCGTTAATCTATACCCTTTTAAAGAAACCATTTTAAAGGAGGGTGTAAAACGTCAGGAAGCCGTTGAGAATATTGATATTGGTGGCCCCACCATGCTTCGTTCTGCAGCAAAAAATTATCAGGATGTGGCAGTAATTGTTGATCCGAGAGATTATGATAAAGTCCTTACGGAGCTAAAAATAAGTGGCGAGGTAACACTTGATACAAAATTCTATTTAATGCAGAAGGTGTTTATGCATACCTCCTCCTATGATACCATGATTGCGGATTACCTAAAGAAACAGAGAAATGATAAGGAATTACCGGAAACACTTACCTTAACCTATGAAAAAGTTCAGGATATGAGATATGGAGAGAATCCTCACCAGGCAGCTGCCTTCTACCGTGAAATCGGTAAGAAGAAAGGTTCTATAGCAGATGCCCTACAATTACATGGGAAAGAACTCTCCTTTAACAATATTAATGACACTAATGGAGCCTTGGAGCTTTTAAAGGAGTTTACAGAGCCTACAGTTGTTGCTTGTAAGCATGGAAATCCCTGTGGTGTAGGTAGTGCAGATGATATTTATGAAGCTTGGAAAAAGGCTTATGAAGCAGATAAAACCTCCATCTTTGGTGGTATTGTAGTCATAAACCGTGAAGTAACCGTTGCCATGGCACAGGAAATGAAGGATATCTTTTTGGAGGTTGTTGTGGCTCCTTCCTATGAGAAAGAGGCCTTAGAAATTCTAACCTTAAAGAAGAATATCCGACTACTTGAACTTAAGGACATTGAACAGATGCAAGATGAGGCTGCCTATGACCTAAAGAAAGTAAATGGCGGACTTATTGTTCAAACTATTGACAGTAAATTATATATGGAGGAGAATTTGGAGGTTGTTACAGACCGTGCCCCTTCTGACAAAGAAATGGAAGACTTAAAATTTGCATGGCGTGTTGTTAAGTATGTCAAATCCAACGGAATAGCTCTTGCTAAGGATAAGCAATCCATCGGAATTGGACCCGGACAGGTGAATCGAATCTGGGCAACCAAACAAGCCATTGAACATGCAAACGAGCTATTAGGCGAAGGAATTACAGAAGGTGCAGTTCTTGCTTCCGACGCTTTCTTCCCCTTTGATGATTGTGTTGAGGCAGCACATCAGGCAGGTGTTAGGGCAATTATTCAGCCGGGCGGCTCTAACCGGGATGAGGATTCTATCAAAAAATGCAATGAGTATGGGATTGCAATGATCTTTACCGGAATGAGACACTTCAAACATTAAGAAAGAATAGTTTTAGATTATTGCAAAATTATATAGATTTTGTAATTGAATACACGATAGATACTTGGAATAATATCAGATAAATTAGAAAGGGATGAGAAATCGATTTTAATTTCTCATCCCTTTTTTGCGTTACAACCCGTCCTTACTAATAACTTTTAAAATATGTACTCATATATATAAAAATTACGAAAGTTGTTATGATTATAACTTAGTTACGTTTGCTGCTTGAGGACCTTTCTCTCCCTGAACAACTTCAAAGGATACCTTTTCACCTTCTTCAATAACTTTAAAACCGTCCATCATCAGCGCAGAAAAGTGTACGAATACATCGTTTCCTTCTTCATCTGAAATAAAACCAAACCCCTTTTTAGCATTAAACCATTTTACTGTACCCGTCTTCATAAAAGCCTCCTAAAAGCATATTAGAATTGCATTACTACTATTAGTAATGATAGTATAAATTTAACATATTTTATAAAAAATGTCAAACAGCTTTTGTTATAATTTGTAATATTATCGAACATTTCATGATATCAATATACAGATTCAAATGATAAAGGTTCTGCTACAAGGAGAGTTTTTATGATGGAAACGAAATTATTACGGAAGGTGTTATATTACCTGATTTTCTAGAAAATGTGATGCGACAGTATGACATAGTATGATAGG
>JAEWEO010000201.1 GCA_023389295.1 Bacillota bacterium | reverse complement strand
CTATAAAACAGTTATTATCGTTACAATTATCTTTATCATCTATTCACCACTTAATTTTTGAGTATCCAGAATTCTTCGTATTGCATATATGAGGGATACCATATTGGATGTTCGTAAAATGGCTTTTGACAAGATTATGAATATGTCATTTAAGCAGTACTCACAAAAGTCCAAAGAAGTATATATATCGAATTTGATTAATGATGTTAATAGCTTTGAACGTAGATTTTTTCACAGCTTGCTTAATTATCTGATCAATATGACGATGTATATTCTATCTTTGATCTTTTTATTTGTATTAGACTATCGTTTGGCATTCGGTATGCTTGCTTTTTCCGGTCTGTTATTTCTACTTGCAAAAATCTTTACAAAAAAAACTACCCAGCTAGAGCAGCAAATATCAAAGACCAACGAGGAATTTACCACGGATATGTCCAATACCTTTCATGGTATTGAAATCCTTAAGCTCAATAATATAGAGGATAAATTTCTAAAGAAAAGCATCAGAACGATTAACCGACTGGAAAAGAGGAAGTTTGAAGCCAATGTATTTTCAGAACTACAACGAAATGTCATTCACATTCTTGGAACGGTGGTTAATGTAGTTGTCATGATTTATCTGGGGTATGCTCTAAAAAATCATATGAGTCTTGCAATTGCAGGTTTTATCTTCCAACTTTGTAATTCCATCAGTCGATTTTTAATTGAAGCATTTCCACTACTGAATAGAATTAAAGCCTCCGTTAGCATCTATAACAAAATTGCAAAACCTGAGGAGAGTAATGTATCCATCGGTAACGGCTTGGAGGAATTCCAGTTTGAGGATTGTATCGAAGTGTCTAATGTGAATTTTTCCTATGACCAGAAAGAAATATTGAAAAACACATCCTTTGTAATTGAAAAAGGAAAGAAATATCTAATTAAAGGTGTGAGTGGCGCGGGTAAGACAACACTTATGAATTTACTTGCTATGATCTATGATGACTTTGAAGGTAAGATTAGTGTAGATGGGGTGAATTACAGAGACATTAGTGAGAAATCCTTTCATGAAAAGGTTGCCTTTATCTATCAGGATGTATTTTTATTTGAGGATACCATCAAAAATAACATCACACTATACAAAGATATTCCGGAGGAAAAGATTAATTACGCAGTTAAAGTCTGTGGACTGGATACCATCCTGGAGGATAAGAAAGGTGGTATGGAAGAACGCCTGACGGAAAACGGTAAGAACTTATCCGGTGGACAGAGACAAAGAATCTCCATAGCACGAGCTATAGCAAAGAATGCAGAGATCCTATTTGTAGATGAGGGAACCTCCAGTCTGAATGAGGAACTGGGAAGAGAAATTGAGAAAGTGTTTTTGGAACTTGATAATACAGTAATAGCCATTAGCCATAGATACTATGAAGGAGTAACGGAGAATTATGATTATGTCCTTGAAATAAAGAATGGTTTCGTTCATAGTTATCCGGCCAAGGATTATTTTAATGAGGTGATCACATGTTAAAACGATACATACGAACCTTTCCATATTTATTCCTCGCTTTGGCAGTAGCTGTGGCTTATGCAATTCTGGACGGTGTAGTAACCAGAATGATGATGAAATTACTTGATTATGCTTTAGCGAAGGATCTTGAGACATTAACAAGTAAAGTTCCTCAGCTCCTTTTTCTGGCAATGTTTTTAGTTCCTCTTGGAATTTTGGTTGCAATCACCAATAATTATTCCAAGGCTAAATCAACTGCCGCATTAAAAAGATATTATATAAAGAAGGTGTTCGGTAAGAACATTGCAGAATTCCAGAAGGAAAACAATGCAAAATATCTTTCAGCCATGACAAATGACTTCAATACACTAGAGATTAATTTCATTGAAGGAATTTATACCATCTGTAATTGTATCGCTCGTTTTTTCGTAGGTGTGTGGTTGTTGTATACGGTAGATAAAAGATTGATTATACTTGCTGTAATTATTATAGCAGTTAATCTTCTCTTATCCATACTGACAACGAAGCCCTCCAATAAGGCTTTTAAGGAACGAAGTGATTTGTTTGATGGATATACTTCTTATATTAAGGAAATATTATCAGCCTTCCATATTGTAAAGAATTATAATTTGCAAGAAAAAGTGACACAGGATTATTATGAGAAGAGTGATCAGATTCAACATAAGGGTTTTTTAATCGAACGAATGCTTTCCTTCATCTGGGCCTTTCTGAATCTATTTACCAGTATTTCCATCTATGGCGTTATTGCCGGTGTGGGTTACCTGGTGGTACTTGGCAAGATAACAGCCGGAGGCCTTTTGATCGTAGTTGAGGGGATTCAACGTATGATGTGGCCTTTGTTTGATTTGTCGGAGGCGCTGCCAAAGGTATTTACCACCAGAGATTTAATAAAGAAGATAGAGAAAACTTTGGAGAATTCGGATGATTATGTAGAAACTGTTGATTTAGAGGAGTTTCAGAAAGGAATAGATTTTCGGCAGGTGGAATTTTCCTATGAGGATTCTGAGCAGCCGATCCTACAGAATGTAGAGCTTAATATCAAAAAGAATGGTAAGTATCTCATTGTTGGACCTAGTGGCGGAGGAAAATCCACCCTGTTAAAACTATTTCGGAAATACTTTAACCCCACATCGGGAAAAATCTATATCGATGGGCATGACTTAAGAGATGTGAAACGGGAACAGTATTACAAAATGGTAGCGAATATTGAGCAGCAAGTATTTATTTTTGAAGATACGGTTCGAAACAATATTACACTCTATAAGGACTACTCCAGTCAAGAGGTGGAGGAAGCCATCCGGGCAGCAGGATTGTCTGACTTTGTCGAAGGTCTTTTGCAGGGGCTTGATACCATTATCTATGACAATGGCAAGAATATCTCCGGTGGAGAGAGATCTAGAATTGTAATTGCTAGAGCACTATTAAGCAAAGCTAGTATTCTATTTATGGATGAGGCATTTGCATCCTTAGATATGGAACGGGCTAGAGAAATTGAGAAGACCATTCTAGAACTGAAGGATATAACGGTAATCAATGTAAGCCATGTTATATTTAAAGATACGAAAGAACTTTATGATAGAGTAGTAACTGTAAAAAAGGGAATTTATTAAAAAACCGCAAGAAACTCGCGTAGCGTGTTTCTTGCGGTTTTTAGTTATCTGTTCTCGCATATGTATTATAATTTTCGACCGGCTTATACGGGCGAAATCGGATAGTATAAGTCACACTCACAATAGTGCTTATTACATTTTGCATAGTTGATGTATTCAAAGTAAAAATTCTCTTTTAAGTCAAACTGTATGGTAGGACTCCAAACTTGGTGAACATAATTCCATACTGCTTCTAAGGTTATTGAGGAGATATCCTCCGGACGATGGGGGCCCATATAGGTAAAAACACCGTATTTATGAGATATAATCTTTCTCACCTTCATATCTGGGGACACAATGCTGTTTTGGTTTATCTGAATCGATGGTTGGTAATAAATAAACTCACAGACCTTGCTAGGAAACAGAGTATATCCGATGTAGATATTTTTATCAATAGGGTTGATGATTTTATGCCGATGTTGATAGAAGAAATCAAGGGCATGCCGGTTGGCAATCTGAGTCTTCCTGTTTTCTTCTATATTAACCACATGCTCAATACCGGCAATTGAGAAGTCCGGTAGTAAACGTATGCTGCGAAAGAATACAAGACCTTCACCTGCACAGTTCATAAAGTCGGCATTGAAGCGATCCAATATGTTAAGGGGTGTAGGGTTACGCCTCCATTTTGCAGGAGTTAAGTTGAACTCCTCTTTAAAAACCCGGTTATAGGTTCGCTCCCAGCCAAAGCAATATTTATTGGAAATAAATTCAATGCTGTGGGTTGAATGAAGCAAATCACCGATAGAGACTGCGATTCTCCTGCGCCTTACATATTCCATGATACCTGTCGAGGTTGCACCTTTCCAAATCCGTAACAGATAGAATTTAGAAATGTTAACATTTTCAGATATATTATCTAAGTTTAATTCTCTTAGTAGGTTACTCTCAATATAGTCTGTTGTCTTTTTAATAATCTCTAATAAATGATTGTCCATTTCATCACCACCCGTATTTGGAAAATGATCCTAACCCATTATAACATAGTAGTGATAACAAGAAAAGAAGAGATATTCCACCTTGAAAAGACCGCAATATTTATCTGATTTCTACAGCAGATGAGCAATTTTTATCCTGTATTTCCTTTGTATTAATGTATAATATTACCATTCCATGATTGGAACATATGTACTGTTTAAGGGTGAGTATAAAACTTAGGAAAGGAAGATATTTATGGAGAAGAAACTGCATTCAGATCTTACAAAAAGATATGAAGCTGCGGCGGACAGCTTTGTAGACAAGGTGAAGGGGGACCCGAATATAATTGCTGTTATTATTTGCGGGAGTCTTGCCTACGATCAGGTTTGGGAACGAAGTGATATTGATATGGCGGTAGTAGTCAGAGACCAGCCTCTAAATTCGGAGGCATATTGTATTACGGAAGATAATATTACAATTAACGCAAGTATCTATACAAGGAGTTCGTTTATCCGTAGTTTGGAAAAATTCAGAGGAGGATCCGCCATTCATTCTTATTTTGCAAAGGGCAAGATTATTTATTCCACGGATCAAAGTCTATATGAATTTTTTGAGGAACATAAACAGCCAGGATTTGATGATCTTTCCTTGACGGTATTTACAAATGCCTGTGAGTTAATTTATTACTATGAAAAATGTCTGAAATGGCTAACGATTAAAAAGGACCCACTCTATTCGCAGTATTATTTATTGAAGGCAGCAGATGTTATGGCACGTATGGAGGTGTGTATACACGGAGAATCTCCCACAAGAGAAGCAATTAGAAAGGCTCATACACTTAATCCAAACTTGCTATTACCATATTATTATGAAGCTATGTCCCATCATTATAGTACGGTGGAACTATTAAATGCAATTCATGGGATTAATCAATATTTAGATCAGAACATACCGATGATTCAGAAACCGGTTCTGGAGTTTCTGCAAGATCATCAGATGAAAACGGTTCATATGTTTTCAAAATATTTTCATCTTGAGAGTGCTTATATGATTGGAATATTAGAGTATCTAGCTAACAAAGGAGTGATTTTTAAAGTATCGCAAACCATCAAATTAACACCTAAAAGTAAGATGGCAGTAGAAGAAATTGCTTATCAAATTTTTTAAATGAAAGAATACACCTTTTAATAGGAAAGGAAAAAGCCAAAAGAGCGAAGGTTGACTATATTAAGGGATTATCTCCGGTCACCGCTATAGAACAGAAGAAGGGGAACAGCAATCCAAGATCAACAGTAGGAACCGTTACCGATATCAATGATTATCTCAGGCTTTTATTCTCAACGGCAGGTATTGGAAGGTGCCCGGAATGCGGACATCCTTTGGAGCAGCTGTCAGCTGCTCAGATTGCGGAGCATATCTCTACACTCCCTGATGGTACTGTTGTGGAATTGCGAGCTCCAATCTATAAAATCTATGGAGAAGATTATAATTATCTATTCCAACAACTGAGGGAGAAAGGGTTTAAGAGGCTCATAGTGGATGGTGAACCCTTTTCCCTATCAGAGAAAAGAGAGTTAGAGGAAACAAAGGATTATCAGATAGAAATTATTATTGACCGATTTACACTTAAAAAGGACGCTTACATACAACTAACGAAGTCCATAGAAGCCGCAATGTTAAATCTCGAAGAGGACATTATGATTAAAGTAGAAGTGCTCGGGGAGGTTAATCCCTCCTTTTATCGTAAATTTGCATGCCCAACTCATCATATGTTTCTTTGCAACATGCAGTCCTTTCACTTCTCATTTAATACACCGGTCAGCGCCTGTCACACCTGTATGGGCGTTGGGATGTCCTATGTCTACTCAGATCAGTAGTGAACTAATGGGAATGCTCTATGTCATGGATGAACCAAGTATTGGTCTGCATCCTAGGGATTCCGGGAGAGTAATCGAAACCATGAAAATGCTTCGAGATATTGGAAATAGCAAATCGATATTATTGATCTGGGACCGGAGGGTGGAAACAAAGGTGGATATATCGTTGCTGAGGGGACGCCGGAACAGGTGGCTAAGGTGAAGGAATCCTATACGGGAAGTTATTTAAAAGAAATATTAGAATAGGCTAAGATAAGGGGGCTATAAACCGGTAGCCTCTTTTCATGTAGCATATATTGATAAAGAAATACAAATATTGGTACTTGATTATTTTATACTTTTTGTTAAAATATCATACGGAGAAAATGAGTATAAAAGAAGCTTCCAGATCTGTTCTTACATATTTGTAGTGATTTTCCTATGTAAAATGGTGTATGGCAATTCATGATCTAACATCTTGTTTTTTATTTTGTATGCAAGTGACACATATAATCACAATTTTCAAAATGATTTTCGAAAACGGTTAGATGAAAAATTGGCTGTAATGCACAGTTTGAAATTGGATTCCATACTAAATCTAGTGAATATGTATAGATAGCGAAAATTATTCACGAAAAGCGTGGGCTTTTATACCGTTTTTTAAAAAAATGTTTTCAAACTAATTATTAGATGCTATAATGACTGTATTCGGGCAATCGTAAATTTTGACGGTTGTACCTATATTTCGGATAGATTTGTTACAAAATTAACAATAGCTATCGATGAAACATGTCGAAAATGGTAAAATACGAATTTAGAAAGTAAGGAGCAGCCATGGGAAAAAGAATTGTTATTGTCGGCGCCGGATATGCCGGTATTTTAACAGCCAAGAAATTAGCAAAGAAACTCAAGAAGCAAAAGGATGTCAGTATTACAATTATTGATAAGAATCCATTCCATACTATGCTTACGGAGCTTCATGAAGTTGCAGCTAACCGTGTTGACGAAGATAGTATTAAGATAAACTTAAGTAAGGTGTTCGCAGGTAGAAATGTTGATGTGAAATTAGATACAGTTACATCCATTGACTTTGATCAGAAGACAGTAGTCGGAGACAACGAATCCTATCCTTATGATTATCTGGTACTTGCAGCAGGTTCCAAGCCAACATTTTTTGGTGTACCTGGAGCTGAGGAATTTACGTATAAGTTATGGTCCTTTGAAGATGCAGTTATTTTAAAAGACCGTATCCATGAAACCTTCCGTAAAGCAATGTACGAGACTAATGAAGAAGAAAGAAAGAAAATGTTGACTTTCTGGGTCGTTGGCGCAGGCTTTACCGGTGTTGAAATGATCGGTGAATTAGCAGAGTATGTTCCTTTCCTTTGTGAGAAATATGCAATTAAGAGAAGCGATGTTACCTTATATAACGTTGATGGACTTAGTAGAGTTATCCCTAACTTGACGGAGAAACTTTCCGCTAAGGTTGCTAGACGTCTTGAAAAAATGGGTGTTAAAGTTATTTTAAATGCCTTTGTATCAGGTGTTGGTGAAGATTTTATCTCACTTAAACAAAACGATAAGGTAAATACCTATAAAGCTGGAACTGTAGTTTGGGCAGCAGGTATTCAAAGTGCTGATGTTACTCAGAAGACAAGTGATAATCTTGAGATAACTCGTGGTGGTCGTGTTCAGGTGGATTCTTATCTTCGTTCTACTAAGAAGGAGAATGTATATGTTATCGGTGATAATATGTACTTTACGCCGGAAGGTGAAGAACGCCCTGTTCCTCAGATGGTTGAAAACTGTGAGCAAAGTGCTCATACAGCCGCTCATAACATTGTATCCTCTATCACAGGAAAAGGTGAATTAGAAGAATATAAACCTAAGTTTCATGGAGTTATGGTTAGTATCGGTGGACGTTATGCAGTTTGTCATGTAGGTTTACCGGGGCATTTCTTCAGTATGCCTTCTTTCCTAGCAATGTTTGCAAAGCATTTTATCAATATCATTTATTTTATTCAGGTACTAGGTTGGAATAAAGTATTTAACTATATGAAGCATGAGTTCTTTACTATTAGAAATTGCCGTAGTTTTGTTGGAGGACATTTCTCCAATCGAACACCTAGCTTCTTGTTAATGCCGCTACGTGTATGGCTTGGTGCGGTATGGTTATTCGAAGGCGTTATGAAGATTGTGGAAGGCTGGTTTACTTCACCTAAATTAACCGGTTTCTTTGGCGGTGCAGCTGCTTGGTATGACAGCATTATTAATGGAACTCCCGCAGATGCAACCTCTTCAGCAACAACCGCAGCTGCAGATACAGTAGCAAAAGCGATTACCGTAGTTTCCAAATCCGTTAATGCAATCACCGTTTCCGCAGATGCAACCTCTGCAGCGACAGGAGCAGCAGATGCTGCCGGTGGTGCAGCAGAGGCAGTTGGTCAGGTTCTTGTTAACTTTGACTTCCTTGGTTTATTCAAGGTATTCTTTATTAGTGGTAAGCAATTAGCAGAATCAACTCTTGGTGATTTGGCATTTAAATTAGATATTCCATTAATGAACTGGTTTGTAGATAAACTTATCTTACCTTATGATGGTGTTCAATTAGCTATGCAAATCTTCATAGTAGTAGCGGAGATTTTAATTGGTCTTGCACTTATCGGTGGTTTGTTTACAACTCCGGCAGCAGCACTTTCCCTAATTTTGCAGTTCATGTTTGTTTGTACAACTGGTTTGTATTTAGGAACCTTCTGGATGATCTTTGCCGGAATCGCAGTATTAATCGGCGCAGGCAGAACCTTAGGTCTTGATTATTATGCTATGCCTGCACTAAAGAAAGGTTGGAAGAAGCTACCATTTGTTAGAAAGTGGTATATCTATAATGATTAATGATAAGAAACAAACGGAAGAATTAAGAAATGTGATTTTGCCTGATGAGGCACTAGCGCTTGTAAAAGCTGAGGTAGACAGGACCCTATCAAAATCACCTCTTATCATTCGTGAATATACGAAGCATTTGACGGGTTCCAGGGGTAAATTTATTCGTGCTTATTCAGTAATCATAACTGCTGAAGATAAAGAAGGATATATTTCCGGCAATGCTATAAAAATTGCTGCGGCAATTGAATTACTACACCTGGCGACCTTGGTTCATGACGATATTATTGATAATGCTGATCTTCGAAGAGGCGATGTGACGTTACAAAAGAAGTACGGAAAACGTACAGCAGTAATTTGTGGTGATTACTTATTAAGTGTAGCGCTTCGTATGGCAGCATCCATTGAAAATAAAAAGGAATACTTTGATTTAGTACTACCGGATTATGTAGGCAAGGTATGTCTGGGTGAATTAAATCAACACATCAATAATTATAATTTGAATCTGTCAATATACAAATATCTTAAAATTATTTCAGGAAAAACTGCAGCTCTTTTTGAAGCGTCATATCTTGCAGGTGCAATATTTGCCGGATATGATGAGGCAGAAGTTAAAAAGTACAAACGACTTGGCTATTATGTGGGAATGATTTTTCAGCTAACGGATGACTGTATTGACTTTGAAAATACAGTTGAAACAGCGAACAAACCGGTTCAATCTGATTTTGAACAAGGTGTTATTACATTGCCATTAATTCACGCTATGTCAAAGCTGAAGGACTTTAAGGCGAAAGCAGAAAGTACAGGAATTACCAGAGATGAGATAAATGCAGCGGTTTCAAAAACCGGAGGCATAGGATTTACACGTATGCTGGTACAAAAGTATTATGATAAATCAATGAAGTTAATCAATGGTCTTGATGTAACGGATCAAAAGAGAGATAAGTTGATTTCTATACTAAACAAAGCATCACGTTTGGCATAACTCATTAAGTATTCAAAAAGGTCAGCTTCGCAGACATTTTCTGAATCATGTATTAGAATATATAGACGCCTCCGTCTGTAAGGGCGGAGAGCGTTATAAGAAAAGGAAGTACACATTGATCAAGAGATTTTTAAACTACGTAGAGATAATGACTAAGATAACCAGTACATTTGCTTTCTTAATGACAATCGCCTTTTTGCTATATCGTGGACAGGAGATTAACTGGCGACTGACCTTGTTGTTTTTTGCATCAATGTTTCTCTTTGATTTAACAACTACAGCAATTAATAATTATATTGATACGAAGAATAATCATCAGACGCTACAATTTAATAGAAAAACAGCGCTAATTATTATTTATGTCCTATTTGGTATTAGTGCGGCTTTAGGCTTAAGTTTAGCCTATTTTACGGATATCGTAATACTAATCGTTGGTGGAATTTGCTTTCTATGCGGCGTATTTTATACCTACGGACCGGTGCCTATTTCAAGAATGCCATTAGGAGAGGTGCTCTCAGGAATATTCTATGGTTTATTAATACCATTTATTATTCTATATATAAACTCACCTGTAGATACTTTTTTGCAGTTGAATGTTAATTTTCAGACAATATCATTACAAATACAGGTTTGGCCAATGATTAGTCTAATCATATTTTCACTTATTCCTTTTAGTACTACAGCAAATATTATGTTAGCAAATAATATCTGCGATCTTGAGAAAGACATCCTGGTAAAGAGGCATACATTACCTTACTATATTGGTGAGAAAGCTCTTTATTTATTTGCCGGTTTATATTATTTGACCTATTTAGCAGATATCCTAATGGTGATACTTGGAATACTTCATCCGATCTGCTTACTGGCTTTATTAACAATTATACCGGTACAGAAGAATATTAATTTATTCTTTAAGAAGCAAGTGAAGGAAATAACCTTTCTATGCGCAATCAAAAACTACATTATAATAATGGGAGCCAATTCGCTGGTTATTTTCATTAGTGCATTTTTAGCCTAATAATAAGCAAATAGCTTAATAACAAAGGTGTTAATCCCGAGTTTCGGGTTTAATATAAAGAAGCAAAATGACAAAAAAGAATCAATGGAGGAAAAATAATGAAAAAAATTCTAGCTTTATTACTTATCTCTACCATGATTATCGGTTTAGCTACCGGTTGTGGTAAATCTGCTTCCACATCTAAGAATGGTGAAGCAGCAAAAACAGGTCTTGCAGTTATCTCATCACTTGAGAGCTCTAAAGATGCATCCGCAGAAGGCGATGGAGTTGCACAGACTGATTCCTTAATCGTTGCTGTATTAGTTGGAAAAGATGGCAAGATCTTAGATTGCCAGATTGACGCAGCACAGACACAGATTACTTTCTCTGCAGAAGGTAAATTAACAACAGATATCGCTACTATTTTCAAGTCCAAGCAGGAAAAAGGTACTGAATATGGTATGAAGGGCAATTCAGGTATCGGTAAAGAGTGGAATGAGCAGGCTGATGCTTTTGCTGATTATGTAGTTGGCAAAACTGTTGATGAAGTGAAAGGTATCGCAGTTAGTGAAGGTGTTCCTACTGATGCTGATTTAGCTGCTTCCGTAACTATACATGTATCTGATTTCATCGCTGGTGTTGAAAAAGCTGTAGCAGGTGCACAAGAATTAGGCGCTACATCCGGAGATAAGATCGGTATTGGTGTAACAACGGATATGTCTAAGTCCAAAGATGCTTCCGCTGAAGGTGATGGTTTAGCACAGGCTTACTCCAATTACACAGTACTTACTGTAAATGGTGATGGCAAGATCACAAGCTGTATCATTGACGGTTCTCAGGGTAATGTAAACTTCTCAACAGCTGGTGCAATCACATCTGATTTAACAGCAGCTCCTCAGACAAAGCAAGAATTAAAAGACGGCTATGGCATGAAGGGTAATTCCGGTATTGGTAAAGAGTGGTTTGAGCAGGCAAATGCATTTGCTGAATATGTAACCGGCAAGACTGTAGATGAAGTAAAAGGTATCGCTTTAACTGAAGGTGTTCCTTCTGATGCTGATTTAGCTGCATCCGTAACAGTTCATGTAACTGCATTCATCACCAACATTGAAAAGGCAGTTGCTAACGCAAAATAAGTAAAAAATAATCAGTAATACATAGGGAGTGTTGTAGAACATAAAACCTACTTATTTTGGGTATATTCCAAAATTGTAGATACGTTTTGCAATGCTCCCTTTTCTATTGCTTGTACGCGAACCAAAGAAACTCGCGTGGCGTGTTTTTTACAGTTGCAATAAAAAGAAAAATATTTTATACTAATGAATGCTCCCCGTGGATAGATACTGTACTGATGTAAATAAGTTACAATCGTGAAACTTAAAATGAGGTGAGGCTTTGAGCAGAAAAATTTTATCACTCATAATTATAATAGCACTTGTTTTTAACCTAACAGGCTGTAGTACAAAAAATGAACGCTATCAGGCACAATTTCTGGAATTGTTTGATACAGTTACAACTATAATTGGATATGCACAGGATAAAGATACATTTACAGAATACGCAGAAATGGTTTATGATAATTTGGATGCTTATCATAAGCTTTATGATAAATACAACGATTATGATGGCATCAATAATATAAAGACCATCAATGATAATGCCGGTATAGCACCGGTTAAAGTGGACCAAAGAATTATTGATTTATTGCTTTTCTCTGTAGAGGCATATGAACTTTCTGACGGCGAGATGAATGTAGCTTATGGCGCTGTATTAGAAGTATGGCATGACTACCGTGAAGCCGGAACGGAGAACCCGGATGAGGCAGAAGTACCGCCTCTGGAATTACTGAAAGAAAAGGCACAGCATACAGATATTAATAAAGTGATAATCGATGATGAAAATGACACGGTTTATTTAGAGGATCCTGAAATGAGCCTCGATGTTGGAGGTATTGCAAAAGGCTATGCGACAGAGCAGGTAGCCCGGATACTTCAGGAAAATGGTGTTACCAGCATGCTTCTTAGTGTTGGTGGTAATATTCGTGCAATAGGGAGTAGAGATAATAAAGACCCATGGAGTGTAGGTATCCAAAATCCTGATCTTGATAGTGAGGAGCAATATTTGTTCATAACCCAGGTAAAAGATTTATCAGTAGTATCCAGCGGTGACTATGAACGGTATTATACCGTGGATGGGAAGCGTTATCACCATATCATAGATCCTGATACAATGATGCCGG
Organism: Bacillota bacterium; assembly: GCA_023389295.1. Taxonomy (GTDB): domain Bacteria; phylum Bacillota; class Clostridia; order Lachnospirales; family Lachnospiraceae; genus Mobilitalea. Next base: position 4,301 of record JAEWEO010000201.1, on the reverse strand, counting down.
CAGATTATTTTAGAGAGGTATCGATTATTTGTAAGGACTCCGGTTTAGCAGATGTGTTGTCTACCACTTTATTTAACATTTCCAAGGAGGATGGATTAAAGCTTGTAGAATCCTTAGGTGATACAGAAGCTATGTGGGTTATGAAGGACGGAACGATTACCTATAGTAGCGGTTTTGAAAGCTATATTAAGGAATAAAAAGAATTTGCCCAGCTGTTGCAGGGGCCTTAGAATATCGAGTGTCTAAGGCGATGCAACAGCTTTTTCTTACCAATATTTTGGTTGCAATATACTATTTGTGGGGGTAGAATAAAGTAAGAAAGAACGGAAGTTAAAACTAGGAGGATACAGAAATCTGATGGATCATATTGATAAGCAATTACTTATTATGCTTCAAAGCAACGCAAGAGTACCCTTAAAACAGCTTGCCGAAAAGGTATTTCTGTCTTCTCCGGCGGTTGCAGCACGTATTGAACGACTGGAAAAGAAAGGTGTCATTAAAGGATACCATACGGATATTGATTGGTTAAAGTTAGGACAACATATTACCGCTTATATTAATCTTGAGGTTGCACCCTCTCAAAAACCGGAATTTTATCCATTTATTAAAGCATGTCCCAATGTTATGGAATGCAATTGCGTTACCGGAAATTATTCCATGCTAATTAAGGTGTGTTTTCAAAGCACTATGGATTTGGATGCTTTTATTGGAGAAGTTCAGAGATTTGGTAAAACAAGTACACAGATCGTGTTTTCTACAGCCGTGGAGCATAGGGGACTCCAGATTCTAGGACTTGATAAAGATGAAAAAGAGGAATAATCATGATGCAGACGATTAAAATGAACTTAGATGATACGGAGCATTTAGCTACCATTGCAAAGGCGTTATCGTCGGAGACCAGAATTGAGATTCTAAGGCAGTTACGCTATAAGGATCTAAACGTGAATGAAATAGCGGAAATTTTGAATATTCCGGCATCTTCTTCTGCAGCACATGTAAAAGTATTAGAGGAAGCAGGGATGATTAAAACTTCTCTTCAGCCGGGAATTCGTGGCTCTATGAAAGTATGTCACATTACGATGGATCATATCTATGTTGAGATGAATACCACGAGAAATCTGGAACAAGATATGGTAATTATAAAAATGCCCATCGGTAATTATGTTGACTATAAAATAAATCCAACCTGTGGTATTGTTAGCAGCAAAGGCCCTATCGGAGCTGAGGATGATCCCAGATGTTTCTTTTTGCCTGAGAGGGTAGAAGCACAATTGATTTGGTTAGGACATGGATATATTGAATATCGTTTTCCTACGAACTCTTTTGCAGAAAAAGAGGTTATTCGCTTGGAAATATCTATGGAGCTTTGTGCGGAGGATCATGAATATAACATGGATTATCCCTCAGACATAACTTTGTGGGTAAATGAGAAGGAGATTGGAACATGGACCTGTCAGAGTGATTATGGCGGCAGAAGAGGAAGATTAAACCCGGATTGGTGGCCTGATAAGAACACCCAATATGGTATTTTAAAGACATGGATCATTACACAACAGGGTTGTTATATTGATGATGTAAAGACGAAGGAGGAAACCTTACAGGAGTTTGCATTAGATCAGAAAGATTATATCTCTGTGCGAATAGGAATTAAGGAGGATGCCAAACATAAAGGTGGGCTTAATCTATTTGGAGAAGCTTTTGGAGATTATGCACAAAATATCGTTATGAAAATTGTATTCCAATAAGGCGGAAATCTCGGTAAATATACTTTACAAAGATATAGAATAGTAGTATTATAATTAAACAAACAGAAATTATGTAATAAAACAGAAAATATAAAACTAATGTGAATGTCGAAGATAACCTAAGGTAAAAACGAAGATATAAAGAGGATAAAAACGAAATATAATATTGAAGTAAAAGTGACAAAACCAATAGATTTAAATTAAGTGTAGAAATAAAGCATAAAAGCAAAGTATAGAAACAAGGCATAAAAACAACGCATAAAAACAACGCATAAAAAAAGGACCAGACTAGTGAATAAATACCAAGGTATGCTAATTCATATAGATTAAATATTCGTGATAAGAAATAAAAACAAGTTAAGGGTGAATGGGAAGGAGAATGAGGATGAAAAAGGAGTTGCTGCAAAAGTTTGAAGAAGTGTTTGGCAGTGAAGGGGAATATCAAGTATACTTTGCACCGGGAAGAGTTAATTTAATAGGAGAACATACGGATTATAATGGAGGTCATGTTTTTCCCTGTGCATTAACCATTGGTACCTATGCAGTTGCAAGAAAGAGAGAGGACAACAAATTACGCTTTTATTCTTTGAACTTTGAAGAGTTAGGGATGATAGAATCTTCTACTGAGAAGCTGGAAAAGAAAAAGGAAGATGACTGGGCAAATTATCCCAAGGGTGTTATTTGGACTATGCAAAATAAGGGATACCAGATAGATAGAGGTATGGATATTCTTTATTTTGGCAATATTCCGAATGCCTCCGGATTGTCTTCTTCTGCTTCTCTAGAAGTATTAACGGGATTTGCATTAACTAAATTATTTGATCTAAATATTAGTTTTACAGACTTAGCTCTCATGAGTCAGTACGCAGAAAATAATTTCATTGGTGTTAATTGCGGTATTATGGATCAATTCGCTTGTGCCATGGGTAAGAAGGATAATGCTATATTTTTAGATACTGCTGATCTATCTTATGAGTATGCACCCTTAGACCTTGGAGATGCCAAGATTGTAATTATGAATACCAATAAGAAGCGTGGCCTTGGTGACTCCAAATATAATGAGAGAAGAAGCGAGTGTGAAGCGGCTCTCGGAGATTTACAGAAAGTAGTCGCTATTAAATCTCTTGGTGAACTTACGGAAGAAGAATTTGAAGCACATAAGCATGTCATCGGTAATCCAATTCATGTAAGAAGAGCAAAACACGCTGTCTATGAGAATCAGAGAACCATAAAGGCAGTAGAAGCTCTTAAAAATAACGATCTTACTCTATTTGGACAATTAATGATTGCTTCCCATGTATCTCTTTGTGAAGATTATGAAGTAACCGGTAAGGAACTTGATACCATTGTTGAGGCAGCATTACAGCAAGAGGGTGTTATTGGAGCAAGAATGACCGGAGCAGGCTTTGGTGGATGTGCAGTTAGTATTGTAAAGGAAAGTGCCGTAGAGAACTTTATTGATAAAGTCGGCAAGGAATACAAGGAGAATATTGGATATGAAGCATCCTTTTATGTAGTAGAAGTAGGAAATGGACCCATTGTTCTATAGATAGACATAACTTGAGATAGAACTTAAAACAGTAGTTGATAAAAAGGAAGGAAGAAGACTATGACAATCTTAGTATTAGGTGGAGCCGGATACATAGGTTCCCATACGGTATACGAACTGATAGATAAAGGAGAGGACGTTGTTATTGTAGATAATCTGGAAACGGGATATAAAGAAGCAGTTCATCCGAAAGCTCGTTTTTATCAGGGAGATATTCGTGATCGTAGTTTTATGGATCATGTATTTGAGAGTGAGAAAATAGATGCGGTTATTCATTTCGCAGCTAATTCGCTTGTAGGAGAGAGTATGGTAGATCCCCTGAAGTATTATGATAATAACCTTTGCGGGACAAAGGTATTACTTGAATCTATGGTGGCTCATAAGGTCGATAAGATAATATTTTCCTCAACAGCGGCTACCTATGGGGAGCCGGAGCGTATACCAATCTTAGAAAGTGATAGAACACAGCCCACCAATACCTATGGTGAAACAAAGCTATCGATGGAGAAAATGTTTCATTGGACTGGCGTAGCACACGAACTTCGTTATGTATCACTACGTTACTTTAATGCTTGTGGGGCCCATAAGAGTGGCAAAATCGGCGAGGCTCATAATCCGGAGTCACATTTAATTCCGCTTATACTGCAAGTTCCAAATAAGCAAAGGGAAGCCATCAATATCTACGGTGATGATTATGATACAAAGGATGGAACCTGTGTTAGAGATTATATTCATGTTACTGACCTTGCCCAGGCGCACATACTTGCGGTTGATTATCTTATGAAGGGGAACAAAAGTGATATCTTTAATCTTGGAAATGGTGTCGGATTCACGGTGAAAGAAGTAATAGAAACAGCACGTAAGGTGACAAAGGATCCCATCAAAGCAGAAGTAGTACCACGTCGCTCCGGTGATCCGGCCGTTCTAATTGCATCGAGTGAGAAAGCAAAAGAAATCTTAGGATGGAGACCGGAACATGATGATCTGGAGGAAATCATTGCGACTGC
>JAEWEO010000114.1 GCA_023389295.1 Bacillota bacterium | reverse complement strand
CAAATATGGGAAGCCTTTATAAACTTCAATATCTCATAAGATTAAAGGATCCTGCAAAGGAAAAGGCCTTTTTGGATGAACTCCGCTGCAGAAACGGCAACCTAGAAATAGCTTGCCAAAAAGTAATGGGCACCAGTGAAGAATTATAACACAATGGATGGAGGTAATGCGATGAGAAAGAAATATTATTATTTAGCCGCACTTTTTCTAATAATATCGAGTTTTACCTATGGATGCTCTTCCGGTAATAACTCTGGAAATGATATTTCAGCAACAGATTCTAGTGATAAGCAAGCAGAAATTACGGCTACAGAAATTTCAGATAGTAAAATAATAGTAGATACCGAATTTACAGCAAATGATTTAGATGTAGGATACGAAGAGAGTACAGCAACCAAGATAACCTTACAGGGTGATAGTATGGAGGTAACCGGTAATGGTGCTACTGTTAATGCAAGTACACTAACGATTACCGAGGAAGGTACCTATCTTCTGACCGGCTCATTAGAGGATGGTCAAATAATCGTTGATGTGGGAGATAATGATAAGGTTCAACTTGTTCTAAATGGAGTGACCATTCATTGTCAGGATCAGGCGCCCATCTATGTTAAGAATGCAGATAAAGTATTTATTACGTTAAATGAAGGTACCATTAATACATTAACCGATGGAGAAGAATATGTTCAATCCGATGATAACACGGTTGATGGAGTTATATTCAGTAAGGCAGACCTAACGTTAAATGGTCAAGGTACCTTGAACATAACAGCAAATTATAAGCATGGTATACTTTCCAAGGATACCTTGGCAATCACCGGAGGAACTTATCATATAACAGCAGTTAAGGATGCTATTAATGGTAAAGATGCAGTCAAAATTAAAGACGGAAACTTTACGCTTAGTTCTAATACCGGCAATGGTATACAATCAAAGCATGATGAAGATGAAACCAAAGGTTATGTCTATATCTGCGGTGGTACAATTACAGTTACTAGCTGTCAGGAGGGAATTGAAGGAACAGCGATTGTTATTCAAGATGGAACTATAGATATTACCGCACAAGATGACGGTATGAATGCTTCCAGCGGAATTACTACCACGACGAGTAAAACAGTAACAGGAGAAGATTCACTAGATGACATAGTAAATGATAAAACAGCAACACAGCTAAGTACAGCGGATCAACTGACAACAGCAGGACAACTTAATACTGCAAAACAACTGACAACAGCAGTACAACTTGCAGCTAATTCTACTGACTCAGTATCTGCGTCTACAGATAAAAATACGGCCCCAGATTCATCAGCGAATACGGATAACTCTGTGGATGCAAACTCCTCGGCAACCAAAGATAATAATATTACGCAAAAGGATATGGGGGGTGGTGGCTTCGGTGGTGGTTTCGGCCACGGTGGTGGTTTTGGCGGGGGTGGTGATATGGAGAATAATACGAATTGCTACATTTTGATATCCGGCGGTAACATTACAATTAATGCAGCAGGAGACGGAATCGATTCAAATGGTTCAGTCTTTATCTCCGGTGGCAATACCTATATATGCGGTCCGACAAGTGGTGGAGATTCAGGCTTAGATTATAATGGAACAGCAAATATAACAGGTGGAAAGGTAATAATCGTTGGAAGCATAGGTATGGCACAGGGATTTTCAGATAGTTCCACACAGTACTCCATCCTATATAATTTGTCCTCCGCTAGTGAGGCAGGAACAGAATTAAGTTTAAAAGATTCGGATGGAAATACAATCATCTCTTATACACCAACTAAGCAATATCAATCCCTTGTAATTAGCTCCCCAGAGCTTACAAATGGTTCAACTTATACATTAACTTCTGGTAGTCAGTCAGAAGAAATAACACTATCTTCTGTCGTTACAAGTAACGTACAAGGTGGAATGAGCTCCCCAGGAATGGGAGGAAGAAATGATAGGGGCAATATGCCAAATCAAGGCGAGATGCCAGATCCGGGGACTATGCCAAACCAAGGCGAGATGCCAGATCTGGGGACTATGCCAAACCAAGGCGAGATGCCAGATCCGGGGACTATGCCAAATCAAGGCGAGATGCCAAGTCAGGAAGATACGACAAATCAAAGTGATACAACAAGTCAAGGAGATACTACAAATTAGGATAATACATTAGTACAAGATAATGCAGAACAACCTGTAATTTAGTGATCTCATATTCTTATTTTCATTGTTGTTAAAACTATCTATCATACATGTATGTAAATGTGTTTCATGTATGGTAGATAGTTTTTTGCTCATTTCCTCTACCGTTTTAAACTGGAATAAAGCTTATTATAGTGCCAAAAATGGCAACCGACATCGTTGCTATAATAATCGTCTTCATATGATTACTTAGTTTGAATTATCGTTTTTCATGTTCCGGAGGGACAAAAGAACATAAGAAATTCAAGATACCAAGCTGTGCAGTTTCTCCCATGTAGCGATAAAACTGACTAGGATGATGATCTGGAAGAAATACGAACACAATAGAAAAACAAGAAATATTAAATGAAGGTTAGATTAAAAGAATAGAGGTATTAAAAGTAAATCTGCTGAAGGAATAACCTTGCTTAAAAGTGAATGTATTTAGTTTATATCAAAAAGAATGACATATGTTTATTTATTGAAAAAACAGCTATGTATGGCTACTCCGAGAAAGGGAGCAGCCTGTGAGGAAGCAAATTTGGAAAGAGGTTATTTTGAGAATTTTTTCTCGAAATAAGTTAAGGATTTATATAACCCGGTTGCAACCACACAAAGAATGACGATTGACATGATTACCCAGTCTAACTTAAATACTTGACTTCCATATATAATCAGGTAACCAAGACCTGCTTTGGCAGCTAGGAATTCACCGATAATAACACCTACTAGAGAAAGACCAATATTTACTTTCATCAAACTGATAATGGAGGCAATATTCGATGGGAGGATTACCCTTAACAGTACATCCCGTTTTGTACCTCCTAAGGTATAGATTAGCTTTATTTTATCCTGTTCAACTTCCTTAAAGTCAGAGTATAAATTAATAATGGTACCAAAAACTGCAACCGAGATGGCGGCTACAATAATTGTCTTCATATTATTACCCAGCCATACAATGAATACCGGAGCAAGAGCTGATTTTGGTAGGCTGTTGAGTACAATGAGGTATGGCTCCAGAACTCTGGAAATACTGTTATTCCACCATAGAATTATGGCAATTAATATGCCAAGTACATTAACTAATGCAAAACTGAAAAGGGTTTCTAATAAAGTAATACCGACATGATAGAATAGTTGTCCGGTAGAGGCCATATCAAAAATTGTTTTGCATACTCTGGAGGGACTGGAGAAAATAAAGGAGTTTAAGATACCAAGCTGAGCAGTTATCTCCCATGTGGCGATAAAACATACAAGTATGATGATTTGATAAAATCGAACCCAACGGAGTCTAATAAGGTGCTTTCTTACATAAGCCTGCTGAGCGGCGGAAATTCCTAAGCTTTCAGTCCCAACTCGTTTGCTTTTCCTGCTCATGATGATTTAACTCCTTCCATATTTGATTAAAATACTCTTTGAATTCAGGTGCACTTCTGCTCGCAAAAGGAGTACGGTTATCTATGGAAAGATGGATGTCAATAATCTGTTTTACTGTACCTGGACGGGAAGATAGAACAATTACCCTATCTGCCATACTGATTGCCTCTGAGATATCATGAGTAATTAAAATAGCAGTTTTCTTTTCTTTACGAAGAATACCCCAGATATCATCAGCTACTTCTAGTCGCGTTTGATAATCAAGGGCTGAAAAGGGCTCATCTAGCAGTAAGATATCCGGTTCCAATAAAAGAGTGCGGATTAGTGCAGCCCGTTGTCTCATACCTCCGGATAATTCCGATGGATAGGAATTTTTAAAGGTGATTAGACCGTAGGTATTTAACATCTCATCTATTTGGACATAACTGTCTTCAGACAGCTTATGCTGTATTTCCAGACCAAGTGTAACATTTCTTAAGGTAGTACGCCAATCTAGAAGATGATCCTTCTGTAGCATATAACCGATGTTCTTGCCGGAGGATTTTATGTCCTTTCCATTGATATATAAAGATCCACTACTGGGAGAGATAAGGCCAGCTACCAGAGACAGAAGGGTGGATTTACCACAACCGCTGGGACCAACAATTGCAACGAATTCACCTTCCATCACGGAAAAAGAAACATCGAATAACGCCGGTGTTTCCCCTTCAAGACTATGATAGGTATAACTTAGGTGATCAATTTTAAGTAATTCGCCCATAGTATTCCTCCATATTTGTTTATATAGTATTATATGATAGGGCAAATAAGAGGTTACTATAAAATGGAACCTGTCACTACTCAGCTTTTTAAAGAAGTCAAAGGTAGGGAGTAATATAAAAAGTTTTAATAATGTTTCCAAGAAAGTAACTAGAAAAATTTACGAAAATTTATCCCTGGAGCCACCTTTTATTGACTTTATTTCATGATGAGAATATAATAATAGTATAATCGGATGAAGAATCTGGGAGAGACCTTGCTTATAATTTTTTGGCAGGGCGCCGAAGGGGAATGCGAAAACTCTCAGGCAAAAGGACCAGGTTTGGACGATTCTCTGGAAAGCGATTTGGCACCGAAGAAGCAATCTCCTGTTTTTGTTAGTATCAAATTGCAAAGCAGGAGAGAATCTTTCAGGTAAACATACAGAGGCGTATTGATTATTTCAGTACGTCTTTTTTTGTTGTGAAAAAATAGGTTGATCAAATCAAATAACTTATATTTCAACAAAAAAGACGTACAAAATCATGATAAGAAAGGTTACTCCTGTTGATTTGTATTTATCTTATCATGATACGGCATTAATAGAATGCAGTTGAAGTATCTAAGGGCCGTAAGAGGCCAAAAGGAGGGTGCTATGGAAAAGAAAACTCCTCTTTATGAGTGCCATGTAAGGGCAGGAGGAAAGATTGTACCGTTTGCAGGATATCTGCTACCGGTACAGTATGAAAGCGGCGTGATTGCAGAACATATGGCAGTCAGAACATCAGCAGGTCTGTTTGATGTTTCCCATATGGGTGAGGTGATTTTAAGGGGGAAGGATGCATTTCTTAATGTACAGAGGCTATTAACCAATGATTTTAGCCGAATGTACGATGGTCAGGTCAAATATAGCCCCATGTGCAACTATAATGGTGGAGTTGTAGATGATCTGTTGGTTTATCGCAAAAAAGAAGATGAATATCTTATCGTAATCAATGCGTCAAACCGACTAAAAGACGTGGAATGGATGAAATGGCATTTGGTTGGAGAGGTAGAATTCAAAGACATTTCCGATGAAGTAGCTCAAGTTGCTCTGCAAGGACCAAGATCGAAGGAAATTCTATGTAGAATTGCTAGGGAAGAAGATCTTCCGATTAAGTATTATAGCTTTAAGGATCATGTCGATGTAGGAGGTGTATCCTGCTTGGTATCTAAGACAGGATATACCGGTGAGGATGGTTATGAAATCTACTGTGCCAACGACCACGTTGAGAAGCTTTGGAATGCGATACTGGAAGCAGGACATTATAGGGGTATGAAAGGTAATGCAGAGGAAGGTGATAACCTTGTTATTCCCTGTGGACTTGGTGCAAGAGATACACTACGTCTAGAAGCGGCAATGCCTTTGTACGGACATGAGATGGATGATACCATATCTCCTATGGAAACAGGGCTAGATTTTGCAGTTAAGATGGAAAAGGAGGACTTCATTGGCAAAGATGGGTTAGCAACTAGGGGGAAGCCAAAAATCAAAAGAGTAGGTCTTAGTATTACAGGTCGAGGAATTGCAAGAGAAGGATGTCCCATCTACTATGGTAGCAAGCTGCTTGGAACTACGACCTCAGGAACCCATTGCCCTTATCTTGGTCGCCCAGTTGCCATGGCATTGATACCGGTTGAGTATAGTGATATCGGGACGCAACTGGAAGTAGATGTTCGAGGAAGAAGAATAGCAGCTGAGATCGTGGCCTTACCTTTTTATAAGA
>JAEWEO010000095.1 GCA_023389295.1 Bacillota bacterium | reverse complement strand
ACACCTAACGCATATGATATATTAGGATTTCAATAGACTTCTTTGAAATCTAGGTGAATTTAAAGGAGGAAGCTTTATGTCATTAGATGAACTTTGCAAATTTGTAGGGCAAACCGTAACGATTTTTATTACCGGTGGCGGTGTCTCCGGTTGTGGTTTAACAGGAGTACTGTTAAGAGTTAATTCGAATTTTGTTACCCTAGTTAACAGAATTGGAACCGCTCCTAATAATCCGTTAAGTGAAGTTATCTGCGGCGATCGAAAAAATTGCAGAGATTGCAGAGAAGAAAATAATATGGATGAAGGGCCTATCTTTACTGTTGGTTCCGTTTGCGATATCCCTTTAGATAAAATTGTTGCTTTTTGCCACAATGCAATATAAAAAGCATGAAAGAGCAAAACGCTGTAAAAACAATTTACATTTTGTTATAAATTGTCACTCAAAGAAACAAAAGTGAATAACATATTGTAGGATATCTCATTGACTGAGTGTCATGAAGACCCACATTAAATTTATAGGAGGAATGATTATGAGAGGTAATAGTTGTAGTAGCGGGTCCAGAGAGAACAACTTCGCTAGACATATTAATGAATTCGTAGGAGAAACAGTAACAATATTTACAACCAGCGGTGGTGCTTCCGGGTGTGGTTTTACAGGAGTTATATTATCAGTAAATTGCGATTTTGTTCGCCTGGTAACAGAGCAAGGCCGTGCACCTTCTAATCCTCTTGCAGAAAATATCTGCGGAGAATTTGAAAATAATAACGGCAGAGGTTGCCAAGGTATGGGCAGAGGCAATAATAATGGTCACAATCGACATGTTACTGGTTCCGTATGTGATATCCCGATTGATCGCATTGCTGCTTTTTGTCATAATGCAGTTTAATATTCTAAATTAAACTTTTCTATAGGATGAAGAAAGGCTGCCTTTGCAGCCTTTTTTTATGTTATTGAATTAATTTTCCTACCTTTGAAACATCATATACATTACCATCTACTGCAACATAGGCCGGTTTTCCTCCGCTACCGTTACTATCTGATAACTCCTCCTTGGTTATTTCTCTTAATCCTTCCGGTGCCATCTCTTCCTCTAACATTGGTATACTTCCATCAATAGGCACATCTTCCTCAAATTCTATCTTTTGCTCTTCTGGTTCTGGTGGAAGCTGTATGGAATAGGACTTTGCATGTCTTGCAGCTTCATCCAAATAAGTTTGAATCAAATTCATTAACTCATCGGTGGTTTCATCAATCTGCAGCTGAAAATATTTTTTTTGGTAAGATGATGTAGCAAAAACTTGCATTTGGCTATAATGGCTTATTTCTTTGATATAATCATAGACATTTCCTCTTAATTCATATTCATCCATTTTAATGCACCCGCCTCACCTCTAGATTTTATATCTACTTTTGTCCTTCTATGAATTTATATCAGTCAAGTTCCAATATTATTCCAAATCTTTTCTCCTAAATAATTTGCCTCGTGATAATGTCACAGAGTTTCTTTTTTGTATCAGCTACAATAATTGCTATAGAACTAAATCTTTGCAATAAAAAATTTGCTAATACTAATACTAATAAATACATTAATACTTGCCTTTGAAATCATTTACAATACAATTAAAATACACCCCTGAAAGGAGATCTATTATGATAAAATATCTACTATACTTTGGTATCCTAAGTATATCCCTATTTCTAACGGCCTGTTCCAAAGGTGATACCTCTTATGAAGGTGCAAGTAACATTTCTGCCACAAAGGATGCTCCAATCCTTGAAACAATTAGTGCCGAGGAGGCAAAACAAATGATGGAGGATAATGATGAGATTATCATCTTAGATGTAAGAACAGAAGAGGAATTTGCCCTGGGGCATATTAAAGATGCACTTTTAATTCCCGATTATGAGCTTGAAGAACGTGCAGAGGAACAGTTAAAGGACAAGGAAGCTACCATACTCGTATACTGTCGTAGTGGTCGTAGAAGTGCACAGGCCGCAAAAACCTTAAATCGTCTTGGCTATACCTCTATTTATGATTTTGGTGGTATCATTGACTGGCCATACGAAGTCACAACAGAGGAATAGGTAGGCTAAAAGGGGCCGCTGCAAATTGTTGGTGTGTGAGGCAAGGCATATCCATAGATCCAACATTTTGCAACAGCCCCTCTTAAAAAGTATTTTTACATGAGCTTAACTCTTTTATTTATTTAAGTTTCTCTTCAATTTCCTCTATGGTAATTCCTTCGAAGCCCGGCATATGATAATCAGCCTCCGGGAGTAGCTCTTTGCTACCTATTCCTACCGCCTTCATATTACCGGCATGGGCTGCTTCAATTCCTGCAAATGCATCTTCAAATACGATACATTCACCAGCCTCAAGACCAAGCTCCTTGGCTCCTCTAAGGAATACCTCGGGATCAGGCTTAGCCTTTGCAACCTTCGTTCCATCTACAATAGCATCAAATAAATCAGTAAGGTGTAAACGATCCAAAATCACTCTGGAGTTCTTACTTGCAGAGCCTAACGCAATTCTATAGCCCTTCTTCTTGACGTCTATTAGAAATTTTCGAACCCCCGGAAGGATTTCATCTTCTTCCATTTTCAGAATATAACTTAGATATACTTCGTTCTTCTTCGTCCGATAGAATTCCTGTTCTTCTTCCGGCATCGTACAATTACCAATCTCAAGAATAATCTCAAAGGAACGCACACGACTTACGCCTTTCAGTCTTTCATTATCCTCTTCGGTGAAATTAATCCCAAGCTCCTCTGCGATTTCTTTCCATGCAATATAGTGATATTTTGCAGTATCAACAATGACTCCATCCAAATCAAATAGTAAACCCTTATGTGACATAACCATCCTCCTGTGTACAAAAGGGTGCTAAAGAGGCACCCTTTCTGATAGCAACAAACATTTTATCTTATCGAATATTTGCTGTTTTATTCTATTATAACATATTATTAGAATCTTGTATCTATTTTTCCACAGAATGGGTCGATAGGATTTATTCCTTTAAACTTACTTCTACCCATGATTTTCTCAACTACTGCTGTTATCACATATTCAGAATTGCAGTAGCCATTGATATAAGTCTTAATCATTGGTGCATCCATTAAATGATAGGGATTACCTACACTTACAAAGAGGGCAGGTACTTCCTCCACAAACCAAGGAACATTATTACCGGAGCCAAAGAAGGTATGCCAATGGATTCTTGTTACCGTCTTATTGCTGGCATTTTCAATATTACCTATATAGATCACAAGATCGTATTTACTTTTAAATTCTTCTACGGTTTCTCTTGGTGTATGAAAGCTCTCCGGTATATATTTGGTGACAGCAAATCCCTCTTTGGTCAGTAGTCTTTCAAAGGATTCATAGACTCTATCGTTGGAAGGGAAATCACCAAGGATTTCAAGAAGAACTTTCTTATGCTTTGTCGCATGAATGGGCAATAAGTTCTGTGTATCCTTTACTAGAGTTATCCCTTCATCTGCACATTCCTTTGCCCATAGGTCGTGCTCTTTGCAGCTAAGAACTTCTAAAGCATCTTTTTCTGGTACCAAGGTACCTGCCTTTTGCTTTTCATGTAATTTTAATGCTGCTTTGGTAGCAAGGATACGAAGCACTGCTTCCTCAAGACGTTCCTTTGATAGGATTCCCTGTTCAATCCCCTCGTTTAAGTACTTTATATCCTCCTCCATGCTACGATTAAATAAGAACACATCACAGCCATATTCTATGGAAAGAGGTACCGCAAGTCTACGTTCCATTGCACTACAAAATCCCACCATAGGCGTAGCATCCGTTGTAATTAATCCGTTAAATCCAAGTTTTTTCCGAAGCAAGTTCTGCAACAGATTCTTAGATAAAGTGGCTGGGATAATCTTCTCACTTGGCTTACCATCAAAAGCTTCCTCATAAGCCGGCAGCGCAATATGCCCTGCCATTATGGTTAGAGCACCCTTTTCAATAAGTGTCTGATAGATTATTCCGTAAGTTTCATCCCATTCTTTACATCCGAACGTATTTACACTAGTTACTAAATGCTGGTCACGTTCATCAACACCATCACCAGGAAAATGCTTAATGGATACTGCCACATTTTCCTCCATAGCCCCCTTCATATAAGCCTCGCTCATTTTTAAAACACGTTCATAATCATCACCAAAGGTTCTTACATTAGTGATAGGGTTACGGAAACTATAGTCAATATCAACGACCGGTGCAAAAGACCAGTTAACACCTACCGCTGCTCCTTCTTTACAAGATACTTTGCCTAATTGATAGGCTCTTTCTACATTGTTCGTTGCAGCTACTAACATTTGGCGTCCATAATAGGTACCTTCACTTGCTGAACCGGTTCCACCCATTTCCAAGTTGGAGGCCGTTAATAAAGGGATTTTAGAATACTTTTGTAGTATTCTATGACTATTCTGAATCTCTTCTCCAGCTCCTTCTCGGTAAAGGACTCCACCAATATGCTTTTCCTCCACCAGTTTCTTTAACGTATCTTCCTCTGTTGAAAATTCGATTGGGCAAAATAGCTGGCCGATTTTCTCCTCTAAGGTCATACTTTCATAGGTATCCTCCACCCATTTGATATCCTCATCTGATAAATGGAATGGATTTGCTTTATAATTAATCATTCTTTTATGCCTCACTTTTTATTTTTGCAGTTCTTGCTCTGCTCTTTGTTTCTTTTCTTTGAACATCTGGAATTCTACAATCTTATAAGCATTATAGGAATAAGCAAAAAATGCAAGAACAATGAATCCGGTTATAACTGATTGCCATGCAGATGGTACCCCCAACTTACCAATACCGGCAAAAATAATCGACTGTGTAAAAGCACCCATAATAACGCCCGTATTACGGTCAAAATATTTTGCTAAAAAGTTACCTATAAACATGGGCAGGAATGCATTCTGTATATAAGAAGCACTTCCCAGGCCTAATTCCGGTGTTACTGTACCAAGTACGGACATATTAATCACACCGGCTGCAGCAAGACATACGCCTGCTATCATATAGCAGATCAGCGTATTCTTCTTCTCATTAACACCAATACTTACTGCTATCTCCTGGCCTGAACGAAGTGAATTTGTATCGTAGCCAAATCTTGTTTTATTTAATAAGATATAAAGAAATAGTACTATGATAAAACATAAAATAAAAATATAGGGCTTTTGGCTCCAAATCAAAAGATGGTTCTTACCAATCATTTTTACTCCTGAGCCTTTGCTGATAATAAAACCGATTGCTTCATAAATCATAGCCACACCAAGGGATACTACCATGGGAGGCAATCGTAAAATAATGTATAACCCACCGCCAATTGCTCCAAGAATTGCACCGAACAATAAACTAAGTAGTAACAATTCGACAGGTCCTAGGTTGTATTGTAGGGTTAACATACCACTTAAGATGGTTGATAATACTAAGGTGGAGCCTACGCTAAAATCAAACCTTCCGGATGTTAAGTTATAGGAAACTGCCAAGGAAATAAAGCCTGTATAAACAGTATTTCTTAGCATTACTGTAAAGTCAGTTCCCACTCCAAAACCGCTTACGCCTCTTGCTTTACACAGGATAAAGAAAAACAAGTAGGTAACCAGTGGAATAATGATCATCATTAGAAAATTTTTTGAGATTGTTTTTACTTTATTCATCACTCATACCTCCAAAATGCCATAACGACATCGAAATATTTAATAAGTAGGATTTATATGGGCTTAGTGGAGTAAAACTCCACTAAGCCTTAACCTAATACTTATTTTGTAAGATATATTTCTAATTTTTATTTACCTAATTGAATTTCTTAATTGGAATATTCCTTGGTTCAAAAATTATCTTACTTTAATAAATTATCCATTGTTGCACTAGAAATTAAATCGGTAATGGTCTGGGCACTAGCATCCTGATTCACCTTTTTAGAAAGGCTCATAATCTCATCAACAGAGAAAATCTTCTCACCATTTTGAATCTCAAATAATTTTCTTGCATCTTCTGCATTTTTAATAATCCACATATCCACGCCAGCATTGGTAGCTACTCCATCTGCTTTTAGAACATCTGCATTACCATCAACTGCATTACAAATCATACCTACAGCAAAACCAAATCTCTGTCCGTTTGCAGAAGCAAGTAAATCGATGGTTCCATTTTCAAATGCTTCTACGAAGTTAGTATTTAATGATCCAATAGTTCCAAGCTGAACCGTATCTGCTAATCCTGCGGAAGCGATCGGCTGAGCCCAGAAGTCAAGTCCGTTAAAGGATGCACATACTGCATCAAGACCTTCGGTACCAAGAGCTGCTGCCTGATCCGCAAAGAACTGATCGCCGGGGAAGCCGCTTACGGTAATTACTTTCACATTAGATCCTTCCAATGCGGATAGGAAACCTGCCTGTCTTTTTACAAACATTGGTACACCAAAGTCTGCACCACCATTTGCAAAGATAACAGTATCAAAGCCCTGCTCAATAACCCACTCTCCAATTGCCTGACCACCAAGGAACTCACCGTCTCCCTGATGAATAGAACCTAAATATAACGGATTATCT
The DNA here is from genome assembly GCA_023389295.1 of Bacillota bacterium. GTDB lineage: Bacteria > Bacillota > Clostridia > Lachnospirales > Lachnospiraceae > Mobilitalea. The sequence goes on along the minus strand of JAEWEO010000095.1, from coordinate 11,889 downwards.
TTGAAAGCATCATAGATAGCCGGATCTTCTGCGCCACCCCAGAAATACATCCCATAATCTGTAACAGCCGTAGGCTGCTCAACTCCTGTTACGTTGTAATAAGCCATGAAACCTTTTGCTCCTGCAATTGCACAATCCTCGATGAATTTCATTTCACCATCAGCATCCTGAATTGCCTCGGAATATTTGAATTCTACATTCATAGTTTCTGCTAAATAATTAAAATAACTTTGTAATTCTAAGAATTCTGAATCAGTCGGATCATAAATCTCAACACCGATTAAAACCTTTTCTTCGGGATAAGTTCCGGTAATTGCTTCAACCACATCTCCTTCCTCTCCTTTCGAAGGCTCCGGTGTAACTGCTGTATCCCCTGATGTATCTACTGCACCTTGATTGTCAGTAGTATCACCGCTATTGGATGCCTCTTTGCCACAAGCAGCTAAAGATAATACCATCGCTATAGCTAATAAAAGTGCTAAAATCTTTTTCATTTCATTTCCTCCTCTTAATATATTTTCAAAAAGCATTTGCTTTTTAAAATCTACCTGGGTAGTAACTTCGTGCGATATGACATCGATGTAATAAAAACTACACCGATAAATATAATACCTCTTACAATTTGAATCATATCGTTGCTTACTCCGTAAACACTTAAACCATTGTTTAATACAGTTATGGTTGCTGCACCAATGATGGCTGCACTAATCTTACTTCTGGAGCCTCCAGATAAAGGCATACCTCCTAGCACAATGGCAACAATCATATCATTACCGATGGAACCACCGGTACTTGCAGTTGCCGTCTTAGTACGAAGTAAGGTGATAATTGCTGCTAAGGCAACACCCAGTCCACTCATTGCAAAAGCAAGAATGATATTTCTTTTTGTGTTGATTCCGGATTGTATTGCTGCTTTAAGATTTCCGCCCTGCAATTTCATGGATTTACCGATCTTTGTATAATTAAATACAATTAAAGCAAACAGATAGAAGCAACATAAAAAAGCAACATTGATTACCGTCATATTTTTAATGGTAACGATCTTTCCTAGGGAAAGTGTTGTTTCCTTTCCAAGTAGTACTAAGCCTATGGCTGATAGAAAACTACTAAAAATAATCGTAACAATAAAAATCGGGAGCGTAAGATTCGCTGCTATAAAACCCTTAAAAAGTGCAATCGTCATAGATACACAAAAAGTAACAAGAATCATAACAAACATGGAGTTGGATTTAATTCCTGCTAATGCACCTGCTATGGCTGAGAGACATAAAGATCCGCTAAGGGACATATCAAAGGCTCCGCAGGAGAAGGAAAATACTGCTCCGATGGATACGAGAGCCGTTAGTATCACTTGATTTGTTAAGATCTTCAAGTTCACACTACTAACGGTCTTACCTTCTGTTAAAATTGCAAATACAACAACAACGATAATCAGTCCTAAAATCGGTACATAATTACTTATTTTTGATAACACATGACTGGAAGTTTTTTTTGCTACCTCATTCTTTTTCATCTCTACCACCTCCATTAAATCATGTACTCAATGATTGTATTTTCATCGAATTTTTCATTACGTTTTAGTTCACCGTTTATTTTCCCATTCTTTAAGACAAGAAGGCGATCACACATTCCTATCAGCTCTGTTAATTCCTCGGAAATCATGAGAATAGAATTACCAGCTGCCTTATATTCCTCCATAAGCTGATACATAGCTGCTTTTACTCCAATATCCACTCCACGGGTTGGACAATCTAAAATAAGAATTTTGGCATCTCTTCCGATCCATTTGCCAAAAACTACTTTTTGCTTATTACCACCGGATAAAGTCTTGAGCTGCTGGTCAATGGAGGAGCATTTAATCTGTAATGCCTTCACTTGTTTGCTTACATAGTTACGCTCTGCTTTCGGCGTAATAATTCCCTTCCTTGCTACTTTATCAAATCCGGCACCTACAATATTGTCTCTTACACTTGCTGTTAATACCAAGGCTTCCGTATCGCGGTTTTTTGAAACGTATCCCATCTCATATTTTATTGCTACTCTAGGAGCTGTTATTTTCTCACCCGTTGGCACATAGGTTACGGAGCCGGTTACGATGGGTTCATCACCAAAGATGGCTCTTCCTAATTCATGCATACCACAATGAGATAATCCTCCAACTCCCAGGATTTCCCCTTTATGTAATTCAAAACTAACATTTTGTAATAAACCATGTCCGGTCGTTAAATTCTCAACCTTAATTACTACTTCATCACTATAACTGCATTCCGAGTCAATGCGGTAATAACGATCTCCGATCTCACGTCCAACCATGTATTTTTTTACTAAATTAGACTCAAATTCTTTTTTCTCCAAGGTTGCAACCAATACACCATCTCTTAGTACCGTAAGAGAATCACAATGCTCCATGGTTTCTTCCAAGTCATGGGAAATAAACAATACCGCTTTCCCTTCCTCCTTCATCTTCTTCATCAGATTATAGATAATTTCCCTACCTGATTGAGAAAGAGCTGTCGTCGTCTCGTCAACCACCAGTATATCCGGATCGCTATACATAACCTTTGCAATCTCAACCAGCTTCCTATCCTGAAGATCCAAAGCATCGATATACAGGGAGGGTTCTATTGTTTTACAACCTATTTTTTCAAGAGCTGCCTTTGCGGCCTTATTCATTGCCTTATTGCTGATGAGACCGAATTTTCGAAATAAATTTTCATTACCTAAAAATATATTTTGAGCTACGGTGATTCCGGATATTGTCCCCATTTCTTGAACAATCATTCCAAAACCTGCCTTAGCACCTTCTATCATAGTTGCAGGTTTATAAGGTTGCCCTTTAAATAACATCTCACCACTTGTAGCAGGTTGCATACCGGCCGCAATGGATGAAATCGTTGATTTACCCGACCCATTCTCACCGATCAGTCCTCGTATCTCCCCTTTGTAAACGGTTAGATCCACATTACTTAGTGCTGTTGTGGGTCCAAAGATCTTGCAGATATTGCTTGCTTCAAACAGAACTTCTCGCTTGTTGTCCTGTGTACCGTTCATGCATCATACCTCCTCTTTTCGTAACTTAAGTATAGCAATGATAGGGAAATATAATAATTGCTTTTCTTAACTAGATTAGTGCCATTTTTTATGATATTTCCTCTTCCTTCCTAAATAGTCAAAATTTATCTTAAATTTTTACATATTTTTTTAACAAAAATCTTAAATTTTTGATGTTTGTGTTTGCTATATGACAATGCTTATGATAGCATCATAGGAAAGACATGGATTTATTTATGAAGAAACGATATGAGGAGGATACACTATGGCATCCATGGAACAGGAGATTTCTTTTAATTCAACAGCCCCAATCAATGCATATATTTCAATGAAACAGAAATCCGATCGGCATTGGCATAAGAATCTAGAATTAAATTATGTACTCACTGGACAATTAAAAATTCAGATTAGGGAACAAACATATTTTTTAGAAAAGGATCAGATGATTTTGGTTAATTCTTATGATCCACATGTTATAGATGAAACAGACTGTGTTCTTGCTGTCATGACCATTGATTTATCCAAGTTTGATCAAAATTTAGTCAAGGAAGGCTCCTTACGCTTTGATTGTAACTGCGCCACCAGACAGGAACAGGAGCTTTTTACTCCCTTAAAGTCTATGTTAGCACGATTCATACAGATTAACTCTGTGGAAGATGAGTACAATGAATTCTTGAATAAAAGCTTATCTTACTCCGTTCTTCATTACTTAATTAAGGTATTTCGCATTGAGACCTCCATGGATTATGGCTCACAACACAGTCATATTTCCCGTATGGAGGAAGTGATAAAATACATTAATCAAAATTACACCCGTTATTTAACCCTGAATGATTTGGCAAAGGAGTTCTACATAACCGTTCCTTACATGTCAAAAATATTTAAGGATTACTTTGGCTGCAGCTTTAAGGATTATATGAACAGCATTCGCCTTAGCCATGCTCTAAATGATTTGGGTAACAATACACTATCCATCGATATGATTGCAGAACGCTCCGGTTTTCCAAATACCCGTTCCTTTGTTACTGCTTTTAAGAGTGCCTACGGTGAACTACCCAGTACCTATCGAAAGAATATGCCAAGCAATCGGAAAACTACCCTTACCCCCTCGCAAGAAAACGACTACTTGCTACTTTCACATCATCACTATTTAGAAGGTCTAACGAGGTATCTAAATCCAACGGACCTAAATAACTTTCATACCATTCCGACTCCAAGACCAGCACAGGTAATTGAAACCCCTTCAATATCTGTAGCACAAAAGGGGTTTCTATTAAGACATACCTTTAAAAACACAACCTCCATTGGTAAAGCAAAGCTTATTCTATATGCAGAAAATCAGCAAATGCTTCGTCAAATTCAGGAGGAGATAGGCTTTAAATACATTAAATTCAACGGAATATTAGATGATGATATGATGATTTATTCGGAAGCTGCGGATGGTTCTCCACAGCTAAACTTCACTTATCTGGATATGATTATGGACTTTCTACTCTCCATCAAACTTCGTCCCTTCATCCAGTTTTCCTTCATGCCCCGCGCACTAGCAAAAGATAGGACAAGAACCCATTACTATACGGAATCCGTCATAAGCCTTCCAAAGGACATGGATAAATGGAATTACTTAATCCGTGAATTAGTTCTCCATTTGGAAAGTCGATACGGTTCAGAGGAAGTGGAGAAATGGCCCTTTAGCCTATGGAATCAGCCGGATAGCCCTAAAGTAATGTTTGGTTTTGAATCCTGTGCCGAGTATTATAATTTTTATGAAAATACTTACCGCACCGTAAAAGCCTGTAACCCATTACTGATTTTTGGGGCTCCTTCTGTTTTACCAACAACCCTGACGGAAGGCAATTGGATAAACGATTTTCTCTTATTATGTAAAGAAAACGATTGTGTCCCGGAATTTCTTAATTTTCATTTTTATCCCATTGCCAATAAAACAGAAACTCTTCCCTCCAACGCCCAGATGTATTCTCACTTCACATATCAAAAGTCACCTGATGCCTTGCGTGAATGTATCTATATGATCAAACGAAATGCCAAAGAATTTAACTGGAATATAGATACCCTCTATATGACTGAATGGAGTTCCTCCATTTCACACCGGGAGTTGTTAAATGATACTGCTTATAAGGCAGCCTACGTTGTTAAAAACATTTTAGATAATTACGATCATCTGGACAGCTTTGGTTACTGGGTGCTATCCGATTTTATTGAAGAGGTAAAAATGTCCGGCGAACTATTTCATGGTGGCCTTGGATTATTCACCTATAACGGAATAAAAAAGTCACATTATTATGCGCTTAAGCTTATAAGTAAGCTGGGCAACCGTTTGATTGGGCGTGGAGATGGATATTTTATAACCAAGGAAAAGGAATGTTTTCAGATCATACTGTACAATTATCAACATTTTTCTGATTTGTATGCCTCCGGTGAATTATTTGATATGACCTTTACGAATCGTTATACTCCTTTTCCTACGGCGATACGTAAAAAGTACGTTATTCCACTCGCAGACATTGCCAATCAAGAATATCTTCTGACGGAGACGATCATTAATCGCAACCACGGAAGTGTTTTTGACAAATGGGCAGAGCTTGGAGCCCTTCCCCTAGAAACTCAGGATGATATTAGTTATCTCAAATCCGTATCCGTACCTCTCATTAAAAAAAGAAGACTGTCAGTCGAAAATAATCACTTGACAGTCTCCTGTGAATTAGAACCACATGAGGTTCGATTTATTGAAATACGTGCACAATATCGGTAACTCTTTTGCTATAATAATTAACTCCTACAGGAATAGACTCGCCTACATAATTCCGATACTCTTATCATCTGATGTAGCGCTATCATTTTCCTTAATATAGTCAATGATGGTATCTACGGTAGTGAAAGCAAGACCTACATAACTGTCAGCAGCTCCATAATAAATAGCTATTCTTCCGGTGTCGGCATCTGTAAGCGCTGCACACGGGAATACTACATTAGCAACAAAACCTCTTTCTTCATACCAAGTCTCCGGAGTTAGAATAAAGTTGTTACATCTATGCTTTACTACGGAAGGATTATCGATATCTAAAATGCAGGCACCCATACTGTAGACATAACCATTACAGGTTCCGGTTACTCCATGATAGAACAAGAGCCATCCCTCGCTGGTTTCAATGGGAGCGGAACCTCCACCGATTTTTAAGGATTGCCACCACTGTTTTCCTTTGGACATAACATGTCTATGCTTACCCCAATACACCAAATCCGGGCTTTCGCTTAAGAAAATATCTCCAAAGGGTGTATGTCCGCTATCACTTGGCCTAGATAACAGCATAAAATTACCATTAATTTTTCTCGGGAATAAAACGCCATTTCTGTTAAATGGGAGGAAGGGGTTCTCGATTCTTGTAAACTCCTTAAAGTCTTTTGTTTTTGCCATACCAAGTGCTGCACCGTAAAAATCTGTGCACCAGATAATATAGTAGGTATCCTCCACCTTGATGAGGCGGGGATCATAGGCGTAGTTTGGCATAAAGGATTCACCCTGTTCATTCTTTAAGGGAATTTTATCCGGATCATAGGTCCAATGGATTGCATCCTTGCTTCTTCCTAAGTAAAGGTGAGGAATACCATCTAATTGTTCCCCACGAAATACTCCAATAAACTCTCCATTATAGGGGACTACTGCGCTATTAAAAATTCTTGCAACTCCTGGCAGAGGATTACGATCAATGATTGGATTCTCAGAATATCTCCAAACCGGAGCCTTTACTTCCTCCGGCTTCTCCTGCCACGGAATATTTGGTAAACTTCCTGTCAACATATTATACCTACTCATACCATTTCTCCTTCTATTTTTAAAATTTGTACAATTTATATTGCTTCCTTCGAATTGCTTTCACTTATAATTTAACAGTTCTAAATTCTTACGAATGAGGTCGCATCGTTGTTGTACACATTCTACAGAACGAAGGGGATCTTGTGGAGTGTTGAAGGTATAGTCCACGAGACGTTCTATGGTAGTTGCAGCTACATGAAGTCTTGTATCTGAGGACGCATAGTAGATATAGACATTTCCATTGTCCTCTGTAATGGCGCCATTGGTAAACACTACATTAGAAACATCTCCAACGCGTTCTTCTCCCATGGGAGCAATATAATATCCGGAGGGCTCTGCGATTACCTTGGTAGGATCATTAAGATCCGTGGCAAAAACATATATTACATAACGTAGTCCCGCTGCAGTATTTCGTACACCATGAGCAATATGAATCCAACCCTTTTCCGTTTTAATAGGTACTGCACCAGCACCATTCTTTGCTTCGGTGATGGTATGATACTTTCTTTTACTGGTTATGATCTCCTTATCAATCACTGCATTGGCGATGTCCCTACAAAAACCTACGCCGACACCACCGCCGGAACCCGTATCGATGAAGCTATCCATAGGCCTTGTATAAAACATATACTGTCCGTTCACAAACTCAGGATGAAGTACGACATTTCTTTGTTGAGGTGAATCTAACGTCTGAAGATTATTAAGCCTCTCCCAACTCTTTAAATCCTTGGTCCTGACAATTCCGGCTTCTGCAACTGCTGCCGATAAGTCATTTGTCGTAGTATCCTTACTTTCAGAGCAAAATACACCATAGATATAACCGTCCTCATGCTGTGTTACACGCATATCGTATACGTTGGTCTCCTCTTTGCAGGTATCCGGTAGTTCCACCGGATAATCCCAGAATCGGAAGCCTTCGGTTGGACTGTCACTTTCTGCTACGGCAAAAAAAGACTTTCTATCATAGCCTTCTACTCTTGCTATCAGATAGTATTTACCATTTAGCTTAATAGCTCCGGAATTAAATACCGCATTAATACCAAGACGTTCCATGAAATAGGGGTTTGTCTTTTCGTCCAAGTCATATTTCCAAAAAAGCGGAATATGATCACTTGTCAGAACAGGATATACATAGCGGTCATACAATCCGGTATATACTGCACTTTTTTCGTTCTTTCTGTTAATCAATCTCTGATGCTTGTCCAGTTCCACATAATAATTTGGATGCATAATTTTTCTCCTTTTTGTAGTAGATATATCACATTTTAATAACTTTCGTTTTCAACGACTTTAATGCTATTATCTCCATTTAAAACGCTACGTTTCGTTCGATTACCTCAAAACACATTCTTCCATTGTGATAAGGGCATTTCCAAGGTCCAACGATTTCTTTTGTTTTAATGGGTGTACCATCCTTATAAAGCTCATTAAACCATTCTGAGCCTTTTCTATGATCAATCATGTACTTCTTTGTAAAATCCCATATCTTCGCTACAGAATCCAGATAATCCGTTCTCTTCTCATCCTTCTGATATCCATTCAAAAATCCGAGTATCGCTTCTGCCTGAACCCACCACACCTTCTTGGTATCCACGTTGCCCTCTTCGCATTCATTGTAGAGGGAACCCTCATCCATAGCCACACTATGAATATGATCCGCAAGTTCTTTTGTAATGGGTGTAATCTTTCTTACATACTTAGGATCTCCTAGAATTTCTACCCCCCTGTCAATAAGCCAGGAGGCTTCAATATCATGACCGTAGGAGTTAAGATCAATTAAGGAATTCATATCATCATCAAAGAATACCTCAAGCCGTCTTTCTTTTTTGTTATATATCTTATCTGCAAAAAGATCGAGCATCCATGCCATCTTATCTGCAATCATCTTATTCTTATTAACACGATATAATTCTGTATATGCCTCAAAAACATGGAGCAGGGTATTCATCGTTCTACTTGCCATTACTCCATTTTCTGATAGTTTTTCATTCGATACCGGTTCAAACTTCCGATCAAAGGCCTCTAGATATCCTTTTTCATCCCTACAAGCGGTTTCCACTTTATCTACAAGCTCATAAACTAACTTTAATGCCTCATCATCCTTACTGGCATCATAATAAGAAGCTAATGCATAAATTGCAAACGCTTGATTATAGGTATGTTTTGAATCATCTACCGGTTGTCCGTCATAAGTGACGGACCAATAAACACCTCCATACTGTGGATCCAAAAATGCTGTTTTTAAGAATTCATATGCATGCTTTGCATAATCTAGGCATTCCTTATCCTCCACGATTAAATAGGCGTTAGAAAAAAACCATAAAATTCTACTATTTAGGATACATCCCTTATCAGCCTTCTTATAAAGTGTCAGATCATAGTCCATCTCCCCGTAAAAGCCACCATGTTCTTCGTCCTTTAATCGCTTCCAGAAAGGAATGATATCATGGATTAAATGCTTCCTAATCTCTTCTACCCTCATTGGTTAAACCTCCCTTATTAATTACATCCTTTTATATTAAATGTGTGAAACAATTAATACCATATTGCCACTCATGCAAAAAGAACCATACTCAGAAGGTAAAATAAAATGATCACCTTTTTTAATTTGTGTTCCATCAATGGTACCACTTCCTTCAATTACACTTACATTCAGGAATTCATATTCTTGATTAAATTCCTGCTCCCCATGTAAATTTAATTTAGAAACGGTATAATATTTGCTTTGTATGAGTTCTTCCAATTCAAAGTTAGCTTCTTTTGCACCCTTTCCACTAACTTCCTTATCCACATGGGGACAGGTTATAACATCAATACTTTTTTCAATATGAAGCTCTCTGGGCTTACCATTTTCCAGTCGATCATAATCATATAATCGATAGGTAATATCGCTGTTTTGTTGCGTCTCCAGTATTACTGTTCCACCTTTAATGGCATGTACTGTACCAGGATCAATTTGAAGAAAATCTCCCTTTTTAATCGGTACCAGGCGGATTAATTCATTCCACCGTTTCTCCTCGATCATTTGACGAAGCTCTTCCTTGGTTTTTGCATTATGACCGATTACAATCCTAGCATTCTCATCACAATCAAGAATATACCAACATTCGGTCTTACCTAGAGCTCCATTTTCCTTCTCTTTTGCATAATCATCATCCGGATGAACTTGGATACTAAGATCCGTCTTTGCATCAATAATTTTTATTAAAAGAGGAAATACCTCTCCCTTGGAATTTCCAAAAACCTCTCTATTATGATTCCACAACCAGCTTAAGGTTTTTCCCTTAAATTCACCGTTTTTGATTTGACAATCTCCGTTTTTATGTGCACTGATTGCCCAACATTCTCCGGTATGGTCACTAGGAATTTGATAACCAAAATCTGTGGCTAATTTGTTGCCGCCCCAGATCATGGATTTAAATACGGGTTCTAAAAAAATGATTTCTTTCATAAGAATATCGGCCACCTTCTTGGTAACCTCTCCCTTCTAAAACTATTCATAATTAATTCTAAAATACTAAAATATAAAAGTCAATCTCTTAAATATCTTCCTCGAAATATGGTGATATTATTCTTAAAAATCAATTTAATGAACGGTATACTTGAAAATAAGGTGGAATCAATTTTCAGTTGATTCCACCTTATTTTCAATAATAAAATTTTCACCCACTTATTCTCTAGATCCGTTATTCTAATACGCTCTGTTCTTCCTTTCTTTTTCTGTTCCCATATCCATAGCTTCCATATTTGCCATAACCATAGCCATAACTTCCGATACCAACTCTCACTCCGTTGAGAACACATCCAAGGATTTCAACATTCCCACTTTCTGCTAAATGCTCCAATCCCTCCATAATCTGACTAACTCTTGAATAATCCTGTTTGATTAAAAATATAGCACCATCCACATATTTCGAAAGTTCAGCTGCATCCGATAAAATGGCAGAAGGAGGTGTGTCCATGATAATATAATCATATGATTCTTCCAATTCTGTAATTAATTGCAGTATCTTAACAGAAGAAAAAATTTCAGTACTATCACTTAAAGATTGCAAACAGGCCAAAACAGATAAATTACTCTCAAGATCATAAAATATTGCATCCTTTACAGCTACGTTGTTCTGGAATATATCATTAATCCCAAGTGCTCCTTCGGGAATAGTAATAAAATTTTTAACCATGGGTCTACGAAAATCAAAATCGACCAGTATCACCTTTTTCCCTTCCTTGGCCAAAGATACTGCCAAATTAAAAGAAAAAGTACTTTTTCCTTCCCCTGGTATTGCGCTGGTAATCATAATCGATTTGAAATATTTTAATTCTAGTAATTTTCCAACTCTCGTAGCTATTTTATAGATACTTTCTTGATATCGTGGTGTTAGTTTTTCATTCTTTAAAGAAATTAGATTTGATTTTTTCTTCCCTCGTTTCTTAAAAGTAACCAAAGGTAATGTTCCAAGCTGTTTGATATTGGATAACGCTTCTAAATCTTCTACTTTATGAATCGTATTTCTTGTAAGCGCATACACCATAATAATTAAAATACCTAGAAACAGTCCCGGTAACATTCCAGGTTTTATACTGTTTCGAATGTCAAATTGATTTGATGGTATAGTAGGAACTCCCGGTTCATCTAGTAGGTTAAGGTTTGTACTTCCTAGAACTCTTTCTGCTACCTTTGGATAATTTCGTATTACCGCCTGTAAAACATCATAAGCCTGATTAGGATCTAATGAACTTACATGGATTGTAAACAAATTTGTTCCTTCTACATTATCTGCTGAAATACTTTCAGAAATAGCATCTACATTAAGATCCTCCGCTATAATGTTATGTAACAACTCACTATAAACGATATAGGGAAATGTCTTTGACATCTGTGCTGCTTTTTCACTATCTTCATATATGCTCGTATTATTACCTTCATTCAGATTAACTGTAAACGTAGCGGAAGCCGTATAATAGGGAGTATAAAATCTATAATCCCTATAACAAGACCAACT
>JAEWEO010000066.1 GCA_023389295.1 Bacillota bacterium | reverse complement strand
CCCGTATCCACAATGATAATCTCATCTGCTATCCTCTGTACACATTTTAAGCATCTTTCTAACACACTTTCCTCATTTTTAACAATAAGGCAAGCGGATACTGTTATCATAATTTTTCCTCCTATGTCGTTTCATACATTTTAAACCATTCGCTTCTTAAACCTACCTACGGAAGAATTCCTTTTTTTCATACCGGATGTTTATTCTAGTATCTTTCATTCTCACGATAGACATCTCAGCTCTTGGCTATGTATTTGGTACTATTAAGCACACTAAGGACTTCACCGATTAGATTACCTTCATGCTAAACCACTGAAATAATCCTCTTCGATCCGAAGAGGATTATAATGAATTCACCCTATAAATGGTTTCTCAAACATACTTAAATCCCTATTACACAATCTTTCATACACTTCTTCTGGAGTTAATTGATGCTCTAAATAGTCTTTTGCAACTTCATCTGTAAAATCACTATTTCTTGTGTACTTCATTTCCAATTCTCTATTTTGCGATATTGCAGTATATTCGAAAATTTCATTGTTTCTTATTCTTTCAACCAAAGAATCATGTGCCACTTTTACAGCATTCATTCCTAATGTAAACAAATCAACCTTGTCTGGTTTCGGTAGTGCATGATAAAGCATATCACCAGAATCTAAACCTTTACTTAACATGTGTATGGTTGCTCCAATTAATTCTGGATGACCTTCATAAGGTGCCCAAAAATTGCATGAACTGCCTCTAAAATAAGGACTTATTCCCATGTGTATATTTAGCGCTTTTTTTTCCACTAAAAAGTCTATAAGTTCTCCTTTAATAAAGCTTGATCCAAAAACAACATATACATCCGATTGTAATCCTTCATGTAATATGTCTAGATTTAGTTTATTTAAATCACCCATTTTTAGCACAAGTTGTTTTACATTATCTGGTAAAAAATTCACATTTCCAAATACATGTTTTTCAGCGTCTATGACATGATTAAAATACTCTTGCATAACTTCTGAATTATTAAAAAAATCCTTTACCTGTCCTGGGAAAACAGTATTACATTCCTGAATCGCATATACTTTATCTGCAATCTTTGAAAGTTGATTTAATAGATGCAAGTGTCTTGGTTGATTACTTGTAAAAACTGTTATTTTCATCTTTTATTCTCCTAATTATATTGGTATGATCTTCTCTTGGTAATTCATAAATACTATTGTAATTATCGACAATATTAGCTCTAAAACCAAGCTTTATTCCTAAATATTTCATTATTCGTATCGTATCATCGTTATAGGAATTACAAGGGTATGATACAGTATATATATTATCACTAATAATTGACGTTAAAATTTCAATATTGTTTTTATACTCTTTCAACTGTTGTTCATATGTACAATTGCCCAGCATTGTATTATGAGTATGAGAGTGTAGTCCAATGATTTCGCCGTTTTTATGTAAGTCTTTGATATTTTCTTTTGTAATCCATAAATGTTTGCTACTTTCTTTTAAATCATAATGAAATTCATCTAACATAAAATCCATAATCAAATTATAATTTTCTTCACCCAAAATATGATCCCGAGTATATCGAAAGATTTTATCATTTACTGTATAAAACGGAAAATCTTTTAGATACTCTGTTGAGTTAAACATTTCCATCTTTTTTTTCAAATCTAGCTTCAATTCAGACTCTTTTTCAGTTGTTACTCTGAAAAAATGTTTATAAAATTCATCGATATCACTAAATTTAGAAAATCTAAAATGCCGATATATCTCCAGTTTTTCAGCAATACCTAAAATTGGTGATGTATAAATAAACCAAAAAGCATTAATACCTCTTTCTTTTAGAATTGGATAAGCAATGTCATACTGACATTTTAATGCATCATCAAAAGTAATACAAACTTCATCGCTTTTTATATTGCCTGAAATAGTCTTTTTCAAATATTCTTCTGCGCTTAATATTTTATATTTTCTTTGGTAATAATTTAGTAATTTCTCGAACTCTTCTGAGTTAATGCTCCCTTGTCCTTTTATATGAATATTATCATCATGGAAGTGATGAAACATTATCCCATGTGACCTATTCATTAATGTATTTTTTTTAATCATTATCTATTTATTAACTCCTTTATATCTCTTAACATCTATCATCTAACAAATACTTAAAGCAGATTGATTTATCTACATTATAATAATTAATTCCTCTTTTGTATAGTCTTAGTTGCAATTACAGCTATTCCAGTATCAGCAATATTATTCATAATAATATCTCCAACCATTATTGGCGCCTTTAATTGTATCCGCTTTAATTGCCTTATACCATCCATGATTTTCTCCTTTGGAATTTCTTCCCTTGTTCTTACAGGTAACATGGCCTGAGTTCCTTCCAATACCCGAACTGTAGTGGTCAGAACTCTCAACGGATTCGACAACTCTTTCTTTGCATACTGTTCCCCCCGTATACAAGCATTACCTTTTACTGTTACTAAACCATCATCATTTATGATTGTTGTAAGTTCACAACCCATAGGACATCTTATACATGTTAATACTCTTATTTCCATTCTTCACCTCACTTCTGCGCTAGTAATCATCGCTACTAATATTACCCCATTTCCACTTTTACTGTAATTTGATGTATCTTTGGATATTTATTAATATCTATTTTATTAATTGTTATCTGCTCCATCTCTCCTGGTGTTAGATTCTTCTTGCTTTTTCGTACCACTTTAATATCATCAAAATAAACACAAAGGTAAGCATTTGTAAAATGCTCATTTACTCGGAAACGAATAATAGTCTTTTCTTCTAATCCGGAGTAACGTAGCCAATTAGGAATAGTATAACGAATTCCTTCTCCTGAATTTACGGGAATCATCTCCTCGGTTTCACTCCCAGTTACATGATCTAAATATTTAACTGCATATTTACCCGCAAGCCTTGACTCAGATGACACATTATCAACTAAATCATGCACGTGAAGTACATTCCCACAAGCAAAAACACCATCTAGACTCGTCTCAAAATTTTCATATACAACAGCACCGCCTGTCGCAGGATTTATATTAATTGAGAGCATAGCAGATAATTCATTTTCTGGTATTAACCCAACTGATAGCAGCAGTGTGTCACAAGAAATATATTCTTCAGTTCCTTTAATGGGTTGTAACTGATCATTTACTTTCGCTAAGGTTACTCCCTTTACCCTATCCTTCCCATCAATTGCAGTCACTGTATGACTTAATCTTAATGGTATCTGATAATCCTCAAGGCACTGCACTATATTTCGCTTCAGTCCGCTAGAGTAAGGTAAAATCTCTG
>JAEWEO010000240.1 GCA_023389295.1 Bacillota bacterium | reverse complement strand
ACCACACAAGGCAATAATTTTATCCGGATTGCTTTTCTTTAGTTTACCCAGATACCCTAGTCTTCCATAAACACGGTTATTTGCATTCTCTCTTACGGTACATGTATTATATAATACAAAGTCCGCCTCTTCTGAATCTATCTCCTCGTATCCGATCTGCTTAAGAATACCTGAGATTTTCTCAGAATCACGGGAATTCATCTGACAGCCAAAGGTCTCTATATGGTAAGTTTTCTTCTTCCCTGTCTTCTCGTATTCCTGATCAAATCTCACCTTAAGTTCCTGAATAATCTCTAATTGCTTTGCAGCTTCCAGCTCGTTCACATTTGTATTTTCGTTTCTCATGAAAAACCTCCAATGTTCTATTACCAGTAAAGAGATTGTAACTTAAATCCTCTTTACTTTCTTTGCTTTTATTTTCTAAAATTTATTGATAGGTTATTTTCTATCACCCTTATCATTTTATATAATCATGCTTCCAAATTCAACAATAACTAACTTTAATTCTTCAAATGTTGCAAATCGGCCATTGAAATCCAAAGGAAACGTGGTATCTTCTTCTAAAGTTTCTATCGTAAGTGCAGGCTTATGAAAATATTCCGAATAATAATGCACCGTATTACCACCTACATCGCCTGACTCAACCTCATCCTCCGGCGGCATCAATATATAACCGGTTATCTCTTTGAGGCGGTAAGCTATCTCAAGTTGAACTTTATTATAGCTGTCATCCATCATACTCCGGTAATAGTAGATTTGTTTTCCCCTCGAGTGGAAATCTAAAAACCCCTTGGAGCGATACGTATTAAATACACTAATTAAAGCTGATGTCTCATATTCGCTCGAAGGGTAGTCAGTTTCATTCTTTGCCTGCCAAAGCTTACTGGGAAAATTTCTATTAATATCAATTGCTCTCGCATTATACTTCCATTCCTTGGAAGGAATATTAGCAGCGATACAGATTTCTCGAAGCTGTTGATCTCTGATTGCATCAAATCCATCTAATGATATCATATAACCATCCGGATTTAATAGTGGAACAAAAAGGATGGTAAAAGTCTGTAACAGTTCATAAATACAGGCACCATAAAGCATCTGCTCATATTCTTCTGTCAAATGTAAATTCGATCTATTTAGCTTTTTCTTAAGATTATTTTTCTGCTGCTTATGATTCACATACAAATCTGCATAATACTCAATTAGTCGCAGCATTACCACAGGATTAATATTTTCTCTTGCATGTACACCAGCACAACATACCATGTATTGTTTTCCGATACCAAGCTTTAGCAAAACGATGTCACGATTGTCATGTGACCTTCCAATCGTGACATACTGAAGAATTGCTTCATATTGTTTTGCTAGACATTTGGCATCTGCTATAATTTTTTCGTAGGAATAATACGAAACATCCATGTTGACTATCATAAACAAGCTCCGGTGATATGTACTCACAACATTTTATGACAGTTATCTAATAATATGACGAAGCAAATTACTAAATTTAATAAATAACTTAATCAATCTGATAGAATATCTGTGCTATAGGAGAGTCTGCAGATAAGATTAAGGTTTTATCCTTACCGCTTAAGGAAGCTCTTGCTGCTTCTAAAGAACGGATAAAGGAATAAAATTCACTACGAGAATTATTGGAATATGCCTCGGATAAGATTCTCATATACTCCGCTTCACCCTCTGCGATGATCTTTGCCGCCTCAGCTTCCGCATTGGATACACTAATCGCTACTTCTTTATCGGTTTGGTTACGTATTTTCTGAGCCTCGGACTCACCTTCTGCGGTGTAAGTCGCCGCAATTTGATCACGTTCCGAAATCATACGATCAAATACAGCCGCTTTGTTATCGCTTGGAAGATCCAAATGCTTTGTTTCTACAGAGATCAATTCAATGCCATATTGGTGCATAGAATCACCAATGTTTTTCATGAAAGCATCCGTTAGTTCCCCATCTCTTCCACTTATGACGTCTGTTTGCGAAAGACTACTGATTACATTTTTCATAGAATTATATACCGTAGTATCAATTCTTCGTTCAGCAGTAGCAACATTGGAGTTTAAATTCTGTGCAAAAGCAATGGGATCATCAATTTTCCATAATACATAACTGTCTACCACCATGGTTTTCTTATCCATGGTAATAACATCGGATTCCTGCATATCATAAAATTGTATATTCTTAGGTATTACATCTACCGTTTCAATAAAAGGTGTCTTTATTGAAAGTCCTGACGTATTGATAACTCGTTCTATCTTACCAAATCTCTTAACTACGCTAAACTGATTCTCTTTTGTAACTATTATGGAAGAAAACAAAACAATGACACCCGCAATAAGTACGATTACTAATAAAATCTTTGATATGGTTTTTTTCATTATTCTTCTCCTCCCTCTGTAAATGTATCAAGAGGAAGTATCTTCTGTACTTCAGACCCATCCCCACTATCAATAATTACCTTCAAGGAAGGAAGTACATCCTCCATAGTCTCATAGAACATTCTCTGTTTTGTTATGAGTGGATACTTCACATATTCTGTATACATCTCGTTAAAACGGGCAACTTCACCGTTGGCTTCATTAATTCTTTTCTGCTTAGTGGACTCTGCCTCCTGTAATATCTTATCCGCTTGCGCTTCTGCCTGCGGTAGTTGCTCATTCTGATATTTATTCGCATTATTTACTGCAGTTTCTGCTCCTTGCTTTGCTGTTTCAACGGATTTAAAAGCTTCCATTACCGCTTCAGTCGGAGGTTCCGCATCTTGAATGGTTATGTTAACTAATTGAATACCAATGTCTTGTTGATCCAATTTTTCAAGTATTTCATCTTTAATTTTGGATTGTATCTCGTACTTACCTGTCGTTATTACACTGTCCACACTGTAACTTCCAACAACCATGCGGATACTGCTTTGAGCAATATTTTTCAAAATAGTAATTGGCTCCTCGGAAGCATATAGTGCCTTTACCGGATCCGATACTTTATACTCCACATAGAAATCTACATTTACAAAATTAAAATCACTCGTAATCATCATGGCTTCAACTTCTTTGCCTTCACCTGATTCAGAGTCATATCCAATGGAAAACCCTTGTATGGTTGTATCTACTTTCTGCACTTGTTGAATGATCGGTATCTTAAAATGCAAACCAGCCGTATTAACTGTCTTTGCCTTTCCAAATGTAGTCACAACCGCCTGTTCCTGTTCCTTAATTGTATAAGTGGAATCAAGCGCAACAATCAATAGGATAACTAATACTACAAGGATAAGAAATAATTTGCCAAATCGCTTCATAAAATTACCAACTTTATTCCCCTGTGGGAAATCGTAAATCTTATCTTCCATCTACTTACCTGCCTTTTCATTGTTATAACTTATTTTCTGATTTGTCCATTACCAAACACAATATATTTGATTGTTGTAAGTTCTCTAAGACCCATTGGCCCTCTGGCATGAAGCTTTTGTGTACTGATACCTATCTCAGCACCAAAACCAAATTCACTACCATCGGTAAATCTTGTAGAAGCATTTACATAAACAGCTGCTGAATCGATTTCATTTAAAAATTTCATGGAATGATTATAATCCTTCGTAATAATCGCTTCCGAATGTTTGGTACTGTAATGATTAATATGAGCAATGGCTTCCTCAATGCTATCTACAATCTTTAAGGAAATAATCTTATCCAGGTACTCCGTAGCAAAATCTTCCTCGGTGGCAGCAACAAAACCATCACAAATGCTACAGCCTCTAACATCGGATCGTATTTCTACTTCCTTCTCCTTCAATCTATCATAGAGAAGCGGTAGAAATTCTTTGCTTACCTTCTCATGAATAACTAAGGATTCACAGGTGTTGCATACTCCCAATCTCTGTGTCTTAGCATTATCAATTATTTCAAGAGCCATATTAAGATCAGCATACTCATCTACATATACATGACAGTTACCGGTTCCGGTTTCAATAACCGGTATAGTGCTATTTTCAACAACTGTTTTAATCAGTCCGGCTCCTCCTCGTGGAATCAATACATCAACATATGTATTCATCCGCATAAATTCCTTTGCTACTTCACGAGAAGTATTGTCAATGAGCTGAATTGCGTCCTCTATACAACCTACTTCTCTCAATCCGTTTCTTAAGGCAGCTACAATAGCTAAGTTTGAGAAAATAGCGTCGCTTCCACCACGCAGAATTACTGCATTACCGGCTTTAAAACAAAGACCAAAAGCATCTGCTGTTACATTTGGACGGGACTCATATATAATTCCAATGACACCTAATGGTACTACTTTCTTACCTATCGTTAATCCATTGGGACGTACTGTCATTGATAATACCTCTCCGATCGGATCGGGTAATGCACAAATATCCAATAATCCATCCGCCATCCCCTGAAGACGGTCGGGTGTCAGACGAAGGCGGTCAATTAATGAGCTTTTTACCCCATGCTCCATGGCTAACTTGACATCTTTTTCATTTGCTTCTAAAATTTCATCCTGGGAATCGATTAATGATTTAGCACAAGCTTTTAAGGCCCAATTTTTATCCTCTTGCAGCATTAAATTTAATTTAGTAGCCGCCATTTTTGCTTTACTTCCAATAGTCTCTAAATAATCCATAACTTCCTCCTTCCATACCATACATAACATACGATAACTTAAGTCTCATCCAGGCTCAATGTAAGCCGGTTTTATTACTGCATTCTATGATTTTAGACGGTGTAATGACTTCGTCAACTTTCTGATCATATTCCTTTGTAGGAATGTCTTCTATTATTTGAAAATCATATGCAAGTGCTACCTTGTAGAATTCATCCTTACGATAAGTCGAGAGATATTTATCATAATACCCACCACCATATCCAATTCGATTTCCTTTTTTGTCAAAAGCCAACCCTGGAAGAATCATAAGCTTCTTTTCTTTCTCCCCAGTACCAGTAATACTTGATTGATATCTGGTTTCAGGATCAGGAACCGGCTCTAAGATTCCAAATTTACTTCGGATCAGCCCATCTAGACTCTCTATTTGGTAAAACTCCATTTCCTTTTTTTCTACCCTTGGAACATATACCTTCTTCCCGTTGGCTAAGGAGTTTGCAATAAGCTCCATCGTTGATACTTCTGCTTGGAAGGAAACATAGGTAAATAAAGAGTTACATGCCAGATATTCTTTCGTATGATATAATTTTTCACAAATTGCCAAACTAAGTTCATCCCGTTCCTTAGGTAAAAGCTTATCTCTTATTTCCAGATGCTCTTTGCGTATCTGCGCTTTAGGTATTTGCATATCACTTCTTCTTTAAATCGGAGGCCTTGGTTACTGTACCATCCGGATTAACAAAGCTTACCTGCTCTAAGGTTCCTCGTAAATTGCCACGAATAGCAGCAATATATTCTTTTCGTAATTTTGCCTGTTCTGCTTTTTCTTCCTCCGTCAGACCTTCCTTCTGTGATTTTGCATATAGTTCATTAATTCTTGCAATTCTTTCTTCGTTCATTATTAATCCTTTCTATTTCTGATATTGTTTTGATGCGATATAGTCCATGATATCAAAATCAGATTTTTTGTGTGCTGTAAACAACGTTCCAACTTCTCTTCCTTCTACAATATAGTTGATATTTCGAACATTATCTCCATTGGTTATGACCATATCAGCTCCGGAGGCTGTCGCTATTTTAGCTGCAGATACCTTTGTGGCCATTCCTCCGGTTCCGACTAAGCTCACAGAATCCTTCGCCATATGAGTTAGTTCTTCATTAATCTCCGGCACATAGGAAATTAATTTAGCATCACTATTTGTATGAGGGTCATCCGTATAGAGACCATCAATGTCGGATAGTAATATTAGCAAATCCCCTTCTACTAGTGCAGTAACGATTGCGGAAAGAGTGTCATTATCTCCAAAATCAAGATCAAGTTCTTCCGTTGATACCGTATCATTTTCATTTACGATCGGGATTACTCCCATACGAAAGAGCTCCGCGAAGGTGTTTTTCGCATTGATACGGCTAATATCATTAATCATTGTATATTTGGTCATCAATATCTGTGCAGCATTCTGATTATATTCTGCAAATAACTTTTGATATACCATCATGAGACTTGCCTGACCTACAGCTGCACAGGCCTGTTTTACAGAGCGCTGTGTAGGTCGTTCCAATAAGCCAAGAGCCTTACGGCCAACTGCAATAGCACCGGAGGTAACGAGTATAACATCTTTCCCTTGATTGCGAAGATCCGTTAAAATACGGATCAGTCGTTCCATTTTTTCAAGATTTAAACTACCTGTTTCGGGATGTGTAAGTGATGATGATCCGATTTTAACTACAATCCTCTTTTTATTTTTTAATTGATCTCTATAATCCATACTCGGTTCCTCCACCTGTCTTTTCTCTTTCATAATGTACATTGTGAACAATACTGTGCTGCAATTGCTTCAAACACTTTAATACCATCCATTGCTGCAGATGTAATACCTCCGGCATAGCCTGCACCTTCGCCGCAAGGATAGATACCTTTGATGTTACTCTCAAATTTATCATCTCTTTGAATTCGCACCGGAGATGAAGTACGACTTTCCACCGCCGATAAAACGGCTTCTTCATCTGCAAAGCCTTTGATTTTGCGATCAAAGGCAAGGATACCTTCTTTTAATGCTTCTATCACATCGACAGGAAGACATTCCCGTAGATTTGTTAATCGATATGCCCCTTTGATATTAGGAGTAACTTTTCCTATTGTAGCACTATCCATATTTCTTAACAAGTCGCCAAATAATTGCACAGGAACATTACCTCTTCCTGTCTCATAAGCTGCTCTTTCCCATTTTCTTTGGAAAGCCATACCGCTTAAAGGATCATTCCCACCAAAATCCTCCGGCTGTACCGTAACAACAATAGCGCTATTCGCATTTACTTCATTCCGATTATAATTACTCATCCCGTTTACTGCCAAATGTCCAACCTCGGAAGAAGCATTGACAACAAAACCACCTGGACACATACAAAAGGAATAAACTCCCCTACCTGATTGGGTCTGATGAGTTAATTTATAATCAGCTGCGGGGAGATGGATGTATTCCTTTCCGTACTGGGATTGACTAATGAGACTCTGATTATGCTCAATTCGAAATCCTATGGCAAATGCCTTTGGAGTTAAGAGAAGTCCTCTCTTCAAAAACATAGAGAAGGTATCTCTTGCACTATGTCCTATGGCCGGTATTAGCACCTCACAGGGAAGTTTCTCCTCATGATTTAGTTCGATACCAACCAATCTTCCATTCTCTATCAAAAGATCCGTAAGTTTTGTACCAAAGCGTACCTCCCCGCCCAGGGCTACGATATCCTTACGCATATGTTCTACAACATAACGTAATTTGTCAGTTCCAATGTGCGGTTTATTTAAATACAATATTTCTGAGGGAGCTCCATACTTAACAAAGGTTTCCATGATCAGACGGTACCGATTGCCGACATCCTTAACCATGGTATTTAATTTTCCATCGGAGAAGGTACCTGCTCCTCCTTCCCCAAATTGCACATTACATTCGGGATTAAGTTCATTGGTGCTCCAAAAATGCTCAACTGCTTCCACTCTTTTATTTACTTCGTAGCCTCGTTCTACCACTAAGGGAGAATAACCGTATTTTGCCAACAACCATGCTGCGAAAAGCCCTGCTGGTCCGGTACCCACTACAACGGGACGGTTTTTTAATTTACTTTCTCCTGTTGCTTTGTATTCATAATTGCTTTTCTCAGAAAATGTAATATTAACATTATGAATACGAGCTACCATCGCTTTCTCTGACTCTTTCACTTCTGAAGTCATTGTTATATCGACTGTATAAATATATTTTACTTCATTTTTCCTGGCATCAATTGATTTTTTAACAATGATGACATCCTTAATCTTTGTCGGCTGTAGTTTCAAGGCTTTTGCTGCCGCTATTTTTATATCAGCTTCCTTATGTTTTATTGGTAATTTCAATTGTGATATTCTAATCATATAAACCTATCCCTTTTATCATACTTACAAATACATACAAGTCGTACCTTCTTATATAACATGAAACCATTTGTACCATTTGGTATTACTTTTCTTTCTATTTTCCCGCCGCAGATCGTCCGGCAATATATCCCGAGCTCCATGCCCATTGAAGATTATAGCCTCCGCAAGTACCATCCACATCCACAAGCTCACCAATCAAATATAGTCCTTTTCTAAGTTTTGACTCCATAGTATTATGGTCAATTTCCAGGGTAGATACCCCCCCTGCGCTTACCTGAGCCTGATCAAAGGAATTCGTATCACTTATACGCATTTTAAATTCTTTGATATTCTTGACCAGCTTTGTAACTTCCTGATCCGTAACTAACTTTGATTTCTTATAAGTATCTAATTTTGCTTCCATTATAAGAAGATACGAAAGCTTATGATTGAACAAACCAACTAACATCTCCTCAAGAGTCTTCTGGGGGTGTTGTTTTAGTCTCTTCTTTATGAAACCAATTAGCTCATCCTCTTTTTGATTGGTGAAAAAATCAATCAAAAGGTGTACCTGTTTCCCTTGATCAAGCGCTTTGGCTGCAAATCTGCTTATCTGCATAATCGGTATTCCGGAGATTCCGTAATCCGTGAAAAGAATCTCACCATCTTGGTCAACAACCTTCTTATTCTCTGCAAATAATGACACCATAGCATTGGTTCTAACTCCTGAAACTGTTTTACAATATTTGTCCGGTGATTTTAGTTGAACCAGAGCCGGAAGTGGTTTAATAATACTGTGACCGAGATTTTTTGCTATTGTGTATCCGCTACCATCCGAACCGAGCTTTGGAGAAGCACACCCACCGGTAGCAAGAATTAATTTTTTTGAACGATACTGCTTATTATTTTCCGTAGTAACGGTATAATAGGGCTTTATAATACTTTTCACCTTTTCCTGATATATAAATTGAACCTTCAGACGTTCACACTCCATCATTAATACCGATACGATGCTGGAGGCCTGTTCTGAATTCGGATAAAGGTACCCATCCCGATTTTTCGGATATATTCCTAGGTCCTCAAAGAATTGAAGAGTCCTATTAACATCAAAACAAGACAGCACCTTTCTTGCAAATGCGCTGTCATTCGATCGGTAGCAGTCAGGACTTTGGTTTAAGTTTGTAAAATTACATTTACCGTTACCTGTTGCTAATATTTTTTTACCTGCTTTGTCTTTCTGTTCTATCACCAGTACCGAACTCCCCTGTCTTGCTGCCGCAATTGCTGCTATAAGACCGGATGCTCCTGCACCAATGACGATAACATCATACTCCACCTAAGCGCCTCCATTTTTCGAATTAATATTTGTTTCATTATATTTTACCAGAGGTATTATTTCAAGCATTTCTTTGTTTTATAAACTTAACTTTACCCTTTCTTAATAGAATTCTAATTAATTACCGAATAACTCTCCTTCTTTACTAGATTGTTGGATGAAGTTTCCTCTCCTATGCAAGAAAAGCGTATTAGAAGCAGAATCTCTTTGCTTTCTAATACGCTTATTACATGTGCCCGGCATGGATGTATTTTTATGGTTGAATTAACTAGAATAGCTTTCTAAAAGAGCATAGAGCTCGTCCAAACTATTAACATAAATTCCTTGGATTAGCCTAATGCGATCTTCTTCCGGTAGACTTTTTGCTTCAATGTGTGTGTAGCTGTAAATACTATTTAAATCGCTATTATAAACCACTACAAATCCATTTTTAATCACTACGTAAAAACGGAACGGAACAAAATCCTCATTATAACTCTTTTTAATCGCTATCTCATCCTCTGAGAAGGATATTAACTCATAAGAGATTAACCCTTTGTTATATTCAGACAAGGGCATATCTTTCATATAATTTGATAAATACTCAAGAAGCTCTTCTCTTGTCAACCCGACCATGTAAGCCGGAGGATTTAATGTTTGAGTTTCGGTCGTATTTTTTTTCATATCAAATATCTCAAGTAAATACTTCGTCGTAGGCTTAACAGTCGTATCCGCCTGTAGGGTGGATACACTATCATCCTGTGCAGGCTCCGTTGTTGCTTGTTTCTTTTCCAGCAGAGCATACAGTTCTTCTTTTTGTTCAACTGCTCTTTTATTAAAATCTTTTAAAGCATTCACATAGCTTAAATAATAGCAGGTTATAAACATCGTACATAAGAATACGAAACTTGTGAGATAAATTGTTGCCTTTTTTAGCCTCATGGGAATCCACTCCTTCGGCAATATTATCTCCATTATTTTCATGATTATACAACAAAATGAATTGGCATGCCAATTCATTTTGTTATCTTTATAATAGATGAAGTTTCTTACATACTTTTATAATGACTTTACCCTTAGGTATTTCTTCAAGTTCTTGCTCACTTAATCCCCTTAAGAATATTAATAAGACAAAATACAGTATCACCGCTAAGATAATTGCTAATATAAGAGAAAGAATGAGGTTTCCTGTTAACAGATCCATTCCCCAATATACAAAATAAGTAACAATGCCCATGATTCCTGCACTAACAAAAGGAATGACAAAGGTTTTTATAATTTCCTGGCGATAATTTAGATGTTTCTCAATGGAAAGCCAATTCAAAATACATACTACCAAGGGAAAGGTTACATTACCAATAACCAAGGAATAGGTACTTAAGTTCGTAAACTGAAGCAGTCCAAACACCAAAAGGATATGTATTCCTAATGATATAGCTGAATTTATTACAGGCAATCGTAATTGATTGATTCCTTGAAGTATTGAGGTCGAAATGGTAGATAAAGCATAAAACACAATGGATATTGACCCTAACATCATGATATTTGCAGCAAGCTGGCTGGAATCTTTAAAAATCAATCTCATAATCGGAGATGCTAAAACACCCATTCCGACAGCTGAGGGAATTGCTATAATCATATTAAATTTTATTGCTTGATGGATCTTTGATTTAATGGATTCCTCCATTCCTCGTGCTCTATCCGCTGATATAGAGGTCACTATTGCTGCTCCGATTGAAGCAGCAATGGCCACAGGAACGTTGGTAAGCAAGCGATATTCTCCACTATAGATACCCCATAGGCTGTTTCTATTTCCTTCTGAATACAGTTCGCCGACGGTTTCTTTTAGTACCTCATTATCAAAGAAGGTAATCCCCTTACTACTCATAACATGACCAAACAATGACCCATCCAACAGACCGCTGATCTGATATACCGTTTGGCTTAGAATAATCGGTGCAATTGTTATAGCGAGTAGTTTAAAGATATCGGAATAGCTCTCTTCCTCCTGGGAGCGATCTTTGCGTATTTGTTTATTAAGAACGGGTTTATATACAATAAAAACAAAGAGTAAAAATAATAAACCGATGCAAGCACCCACAAAAGTTCCCAAGGTTCCACCTGCAGCGCCATAAGCTGCAACATTTACACTTGCGCTAAAGTTCTTTACGAAGAGATAGGAGGCAACAATACTTACGATGGCATTGATTACCTGTTCCAGCACTTGAGAAACCGCGGTTGGAATTGTCGTATTCTTTCCCTGATAAAAGCCTCGAAACACTCCCATTACAGCAAATACAAAAATGGTAGGAGCCAGTACACTAAGAGGCAATGCGGTATTGGGACTGTTAAAGAAAAAGTTCGCAATAAAGTCTGCTCCAAAGAAAATGATTAATGTAGCCATAAGACCTACTGTAATCGCAAAAGCCATACCACATAAGAATACACGATAGGCATTCTTATGTTGTTTCCGTACATTTCTTGCTGCTACCAATTTTGAGACTGCAATCGGAAGACTATAGGAGGATAGAATTAAGGCAATATTATAAACTTCATAAGCAAAGGAATATAGCCCTGTACCTTCTGTACCTATAATTCTTTGCATCGGGATACGATAAATCAGACCAATTACTCGTACCATGATTGATGCTATCGCCAATATACTACCTTGCACTAAAAAATGATTACTTTTATTACTTCTTGCAGCCATAAACTTCTCCTTAATTTATCTTAGGTCATTTCTAAAAATGCCACAATTATTCAATGGTAACGTCTTGCGGCCGATCCTTCGGAAACAGCGTAATATAAGTTTTACCCGGATTAATGGTCAATTCTTCTCCATCTTCCGTATAATAACGCATCCATTTGGTAGCTTCCTTCTTCTTCCAGGTAATCGGAGTTACCTTTCCATTCGTGATATAATAACCGGTACCGTTTGCATCTTCAAGGTCCATTGTTTGATAATCGTTTCTATCAATATCCCATTCTTTCACATACTGAATAATAATGTTCTTGAAGGTAAGTTGCTCACCCGTTAAGGAATCTTTGTGTGGGCCACCAAATTGATAACGATAATAGAGTTTATCGTCTTTATTGTATTCAAAATACGGTGAAGTGTAGCCTGAGAAATCAATCGTTACTTTGTTAGCTGTAGTACCCTTCGTCAAATCAGTATCTAATTCATAAAATTTATAATGAGGCTCATAACCTTCTTCATATAAGGTCTCATAGCCCTTCTTCTCAATTCCTGCTAAAATACCCTCTAAACTTGCAAAAGCATTATGCGGCGCCTTCATGGTATTGTCACGATAAAAGACCGTTGTACCAATACCGGTTTCTCCATCCAGATTATTGATGCCCAATTCTTTTATCTTACTAACAGCATATTTTGTCTTACCATAATGAACATAAATGGCGTCATATTCGTCAGCAATACTAACAAAATAATGTCTGGAGCTTCTAGTAGACCCAATTCGATCTCCGGTATAATTCTCACCAATACCTAAGAGCCTCGTAATACCACCTTCAACAATGCACTCGTATACAATATCAGCTTGTCTGATACCCCATTGGTTTGAAACAGTTTTAAAATTGCTAAACTGAAAAGCAATGGGACGTTTCTTACCAATCTCCTCAGGTACCCATAGGCCTGTTAAATAACTCCTCATTTGACCTTCATGACTCTCCACGGGAACTTGTGTAGGTTCCTCCAGAGCTTTGGTAGGTTCTATTGTAATTAAGTTATTATCCTTGTCTAATGATTGCTCCTCATTTATTTTCTTTTTGCATCCCAGCAAAAAGAATGCAGTAAACAATAACAGTGTTAAAAGTAAATATTTTTTCATAAAGTCCGGTCCCTTCCGCATTATTGTAATTATCTGATAATCTCTAATTTCGTTAGAACATCACTTTGCTTTTCTTCCATTATAAGTCTTTCATCCTCTTCCATATGATCATAGCCAAACAAATGAAACATACTGTGAGCAGTTAAAAATGCAATTTCACGTTCTATGGTGTGTCCATACTCCTCGGCCTGTGCATATGCTTTGTCAACCGATATTACAATATCTCCAAGAATAAGTTCTCCGGTCTCAGGATGGAAGTATTCATATACCATTTCTTCTAATCTAGAAAAATCACCCGGAGTATCATAATCAACTGCCGGAAATGACAATACATCCGTTGGAGCATCAATATCACGATATTCCTTGTTAATTTTTTTAATTTCTTCATCATCCGTAAATAAAACACTTATTTCCGTCTCATATGGACAATCCTCATAATCCAAACAGGCTTCTATTACTCTTTTTACCAATGCTTCATAATCAAATTCCAATTGTTTTGAAGCTTCATACTCCATATTGTATGTCATAATTCCCTCCATTCCTGCGCATGTCTTCTCGCTTGTCCGTTTTTGTATTGCTATTCGATTACGGCATGGTTTTACCTGCATTCTTGTCAAATAATTTCCATAGATCTAATCCTAACCAGATATCATTATTTTTTTCATCTTATTAAAAATTTAACCAAATTTATATAGATAATTGCGAAACTCTTAATCGTTAAGCATTGTATACACAATTACCCTATCAAATTAATAAGACGAAAGGATTAAACCAATATAATATTTAGAGGAATGCAGGTAACTATTTATTATCCATTGTTTATTTTACTGTAATCTTAATTTGAACCATGTTCTTTTCCAAATTCCTTCTGATAAAATTCCTTTAATATCTTATAATCCTTAAGTGAAAGCGAAGAAGCATCAAAAGTCCCCTTCTCCATTCTTAACTGAAAGATATTTTCAATGATCTTATTTGATGAAAATTTCTGGTCCTCGTTACTACCTATGTATTCAATCGTAGATACTACACTATCTGAAAGCATAACAATTGCCGCCTCAACAAAACTCGGTTTGTCATGATTGATGTTATGCTGTTTTATTATAAGCTCTAATTCTTTAGGAAATGAATACTCTTTCGCAAGATTTACCCCTTCCTCAATATAATTCTTTCCACGAATTTTGCCTATCTCGTGGTATAAGCCTCCAGCCATCGCAAGTACCTCATCGGCACCAATTTCTCTTGCAGCTCGCTTTGATAAGTCACCTATATGCAAAGCATGTTCATACAAGCTTTCAGAGTACTGCTTTAACTGCTTTAATAAATCATTTTCTATATCACAGAGTATCTCATAACTTGTCCTTGCACCATAATCAAAAAGTGAATCTGAAGAAGCTTCCACATTTGAAGCCTCTTCCGTTGTTTCCTCCATGTTTTTGTCTGAAATCTGGGAGGTAATGGCCATTTCTACAACCTGACCGGTAGGATTTAAGGAATTCGCATGGAGTAGTATGGATTCAGACTGTACTTGCTCCTTCTCTTTCTGAAACAAATCTGCAA
>JAEWEO010000194.1 GCA_023389295.1 Bacillota bacterium | reverse complement strand
TATTGTCTGTATGTATTAGATGATGAGTATTGGGTAGGTACTCTATATGGTACTAGATTGTGGAGAATTGTTTCTACCTCTTTGGTAGAATAAAGTACTTAGGTTTTACATATTCATAAAATGAGTATATACTGGTACTCAAAAGTACTAAAGAGAGGTTATAATAATGTCGTTTTTTAAAGTAAAGCAGTATTTTAATGATCTTGGTCTAAGCCATCGTGTCAAAGAGTTCTCACAATCTAGCGCAACCGTGGAGGAAGCCGCAATGGCCATTGGTTGTGTACCAGAGCGGATTGCCAAAACCATGTCCTTTCTCCTTGGAAATGAAGCAATTTTAATTGTTACCGCGGGAGATGCTAAGATTGATAACCGAAAATATAAAGATTATTTTCATGAAAAAGCAAAAATGATTTCCGGTGAATTGGTGGAAGGCTATATTGGTCATGCGCCGGGTGGTGTCTGCCCGTTTGCAATCAACCAAAGTGTAAAAGTATTTTTAGATGTTTCGCTAAAACGTTTTGAAATAGTATATCCGGCAGCCGGAAGCGGAAATAGTGCTGTTGAACTATCCATAAATGAACTAGAAACTTATTCTAATTACTCCGATTGGATTGACGTCTGCAAGTTTTGATGATGAATCGTGAGGACTAATCTCAAATATTATTTCATATAAACCAAAAATAAAATTTAGATTGACAAAGATACCCATATGGTCTATTGTATATAAAAATACTTCAAAGGCTATGAGAAGGAATAGTATATATTTTCGTTTTTCAGAGAGAAGATGGAGGGTGAAAATCTTCATAACGAAAATATAAAAGGCACCTTGGAGCCGTTAATTGAAAGGATATTATCTCATTAGATTACACCGGACTTTCCCCCGTTATCAAGGAAGCAGCATAAGGATTAATCTCGTGCTGTCAGAGAGCAGTTTAAGAATATTATATTCTTGCTGAATTTAGGTGGTACCACGGACTATATACAACAAATTTCTCGCTTCACGAGTAATACTGTTGTCACGAATTTTAGTTCGCCCTAAGCATTACGCTTAGAGCGGACTTTTTTTATTAACATAAGTGGGTCAAATTATTAGGTAATTGTGAAACTCGTAAACTTTAGGTATTGAATATACAATAGATACTGTTCCGGAGCGGAAGTTAAGCCCGAAGGCAACGCCTAAGCGGAGGAATATTTATCTATTGTGTATTCCATTATAAAATCTATATGGTTTTGCAAACATCTAATCAAATTATAATATGGAGGTAATGGAAATGGGTAATTTAACTATGGAGGAAATGGTAGCTTATTGTAATCAATATGGATTCATATTTCAAGGTAGTGAAATATACGGTGGATTAGCAAACACCTGGGATTATGGACCTCTCGGTACTAGGCTAAAAAACAATATAAAAGATGCATGGCGTTACTATTTTATCCAAATGAGGGACAATAGCTATGAATTGGATTCTGATATATTGATGAATCCTACCACTTGGAAAGCAAGTGGTCATCTCGACAGCTTTACAGATCCTCTCTTGGACTGTAAAGAATGTAAGACAAGGCATCGGGCAGATAACTTAATTAGTAATTATGATTCTATGGTTCCTGCTGATGCCATGTCTCAAGAGGAGATGTTAGACTTCATCCGTTCAAAGAACATTCCTTGTCCGAAATGTGGTAAATCTAACTTTACTGATATCAGACAATTTAACCTTATGTTTGCCACACAGCGCGGTGTAATGCAAGATGCTGCAAATACCATATTTCTTAGGCCGGAAAATGCTCAGGGAGAATATGTGAATTTTAATAATGTGTTGAGAACCGCAAGAACCAAGCTTCCCTTTAGTATTGGGCAGATTGGAAAGGCATTTCGAAATGAAATTACTCCCGGTAATTTTACGTTCCGTACAATTGAGTTTGAACAAATGGAATATCAAACCTTTTGCAAGAAGGGTATGGATGATGAAATGTACGAATATTTTAAGAACTATGGCATAGAGTTCTTTCAATTTCTCGGACTAAGGAATGAGAACTTGCGCTTTCATGACCACGAAAAACTAGCACACTATGCAAAAGCGGCATGTGACATTGAGTATCTATTCCCATTTGGTTGGGGTGAAATTAACGGGACTCACAATAGAACAGACTTTGACTTACAAAGACATCAGGAATTCTCAAGAAAAAGCATGGAATATTTTGACTCATGTACAAATGAAAAATATATACCCTATGTAATAGAATCTACCTATGGCTTAGACCGAATTTTTTTAGCTGTTTTATTCGAAGCGCTTACCGTAGAAGAACTGGAAAATGGCGACACAAGGCAGGTATTAAAAATAAATCCTTTTCTTGCTCCTATTAAAGTAAACATTCTTCCGCTAATTAAAAAATTCCATTCCGAGACGGCACTAGAGATTTATAATGAATTAAAAAGATATTTTATGGTGTCTTATGATGATGCCGGAAATATCGGAAAACGCTATCGCAGAGGAGATGCTATCGGTATCCCCTTTGCAATAACGATTGATAATAATACCCTAGAAAACGGTTCTGTAACGATACGAGATCGTGATACTATGAATCAGACTATGATCGAGGTTAAGGAATTGAAGAACTATATAATAGATAAAATACAACTTATGAATTCAAATTAATTCCATTTATAGTATCATGATACAAATATATATTATAGGTAAAACAATCTATAGGAAATTGCGAAACTCGTAAACGTCTATATAGTTTCGCAATTACCTGTATACAATTTAATTTGTGGGGGGATTAAAATGAACATCAAAATAATATGTACAGATAGTAAAAATGAAGATTTTATTAGCCTTGTTACATTATTAGACATGGATCTTTATGAGCGTTACGGGGAATTGCAAAAACAATATAAAAAGCACAATAAGTTAGATTACATAAAGGATGTAGTTCTTATTTATATGGATGAAATTCCTGTTGCTTGTGGTGCACTAAAAGAACGAGAAAACAATTCCCTTGAAATGAAACGCATTTTCGTAGAAAAGGAATATCGAAGACAAGGACTTTCAAAATTAGTAATAAATGAGCTGGAGAAAATGGGAAAACTCAAAGGATACTCACGTGTTTTATTAGAGACAGGTGTAAAACAGCAGGAAGCCATTCATCTATATCAGAATTCGGGATATAGAATGATAGAAAATTTTGAGCCCTATGTTGGTAATCCAAATAGTATTTGTATGGAGAAAGATTTATAATTCTCTATGTTTTTCATAATGTTTTTTACGAGGAGCACTTATTCCCTGCTATGTTTCTCATCATAATTATGAAATTGCTGTTAACAAAAATTCTGGTATTGAATTAAACTCCATTCTGCTTTAGTATAGTTATGGTGCTTTTTCTTAGGTACTATAGCGAAAGACAAAATACAATAATAAGAAGGATGTGTCTTATGTCATACAAGGATTTACATTCATTTATCGATGAACTAGATAAAGATGGGGAACTAAAGCGGATTAAGGTAGAAGTCTCTTCGGATCTTGAGATAACAGAAATTACAGATCGTATTTCCAAAGCTCATGGGCCGGCACTTTTATTTGAAAATGTGACAGGTTCAAAATATCCGGTTCTAATGAATGCACTCGGTAGCTATCAAAGAATGAGCAAGGGGCTGGGTGTGAAGGAGTTAGATGAACTTGGTGATCTCATTGGTCAGTACCTGGACCTCGGGAATTATTTCTCCATCAAGAAGCTGGTAAAAAGTATACCACGTCTATTAAGACTACTTTATGTCTTTCCTTCAAAAAGTAGGAGAAGGGGAAAATGTCAGGAAGTCATCGAACGTGACGTTGACCTAAGTACTCTCCCAGTTCTTAAATGCTGGCCTGAGGATGCAGGCAAATTCATTACCCTTCCTTTAGTTTTTACGAAGGATATGAAAACCAAACAGCAAAATGTAGGAATGTATCGCCTGCAAATTCTTGATCAGAATACTACGGGAATGCATTGGCATAAGCATAAGGATGGCTCAGAGAATTACAAGAGGTATCAGGACAATAATCAGAGAATGCCTGTATCTGTTGCTCTTGGGTGTGATCCGTCCATCACCTATGCCTCTACCGCTCCACTACCTCCCATGATTGATGAGATGATGCTGGCAGGTTGGCTTCGTAAATCAAGAGTTAAGATGGTTAAATGCATAACCAATGATATCTATGTTCCAAGCAATGCAGAGATTGTTTTGGAAGGTTATGTAGATCCTTCGGAGGAACTTTGTTTGGAAGGCCCTTTTGGTGATCACACAGGCTATTATTCCCTCGCAGATTATTATCCAAAATTTCATGTTACCTGTATCACTCATAGAAAGGATGCCATTTATCCTGCAACCATTGTTGGTAAACCTCCAATGGAGGATTGCTATATGGCAAAGGCAACGGAACGAATATTTCTACCGATGCTTCGTATGATTATTCCCGAACTGGTCGATATAAATCTGCCTCTGGAAGGAGTCTTTCATAATTGTGCCATTGTGTCAATAAAGAACAAATATCCGGGTGCTGCCATCAAAACAATGAACAGTATCTGGGGTATGGGACAGATGATGTATACCAAATTAATCATTGCCGTAGATGATAGTGTGGATGTTCAAAATCTGGCACAGGTTCGCGACGCGGTATTAAACAATGTCATTACCAAACACCATCTATTCATTTCAGAGGGTCCCTTGGATGCTTTGGATCACTCTTCCAACGAAGCTTTATATGGAAATCGTCTTGGAGTCGATGCAACTACCAAAAAAGAGAGACAAGTTGATAAGGAAATTACAAACACCTATGAGATTATCCAGGTATCCAAACAAAAACCCGGTGAGGGCAGGGAAATACTTGCGAAGTACATGAACTCTCACCCGGATAAATTCGTCATTGCTGTAGATCATGATGTGAATGTAGAAGACCTTTCTACTGTTATGTGGAAGGTGTTTAATAATATCGATGCCAAAAGAGATTTGGTTCTAACAGGTAATAAAATAGGTATTGATGCTACGAAAAAATGGCCGGAAGAAGGCTTAACCAGACCTTGGCCGAGTGATATTGTTATGACACAGGAGATAAAAGATATGGTTGATGAGAGGTGGAAAAACTATGGTATTGATTAAGGTGCTGAATAAAGTAATGAATAAAATAAAAGAGTATGGAAAGTTAGTTATGTTCTCTCATACCATCTTTTCCTTCAGCTTTGCACTATTATCCATGTTATTAGCTGCACAAGGAATTCCCGAATTATCAACACTTTTTTGGATTGTCATATGCTTCATGGGTGCAAGGACGGGTGCAAATGCCATTAACCGCGTCATTGACGCTGAAATTGATGCACGCAATCCCAGAACTGCGAATCGTCAGATACCAAAAGGAGAAATCAAGAAAAAAGAGGTTATTATTTTCACCGCCATTTGCTTTCTTGTTATGCTAATTGGTGCATATCAATTAAACTTCCTATGCTTTTTATTATCACCTGTAGCATTATTTCTCCTAATCATTTATTCCTATTGTAAGAGATTTACATTTTTATGCCATTTGGTTCTTGGCGTTACTTGTGCCTGTGCACCGGTCGGAGCCTGGCTTGCGGTAACTGGAGAGCTTTCCTTAATTCCTCTATTTATGGGTGCCGCCAATTCCCTATGGGTAGCCGGCTTTGATATCATCTATGGCTCTCAGGATTATGACTTTGACAAAGCCAATGGGCTTCACTCGATTCCAGTACAATTTGGTGTAAAAAATGCTTTAAGAATATCCATGCTATTTCACATTATTACACTTTTCTGTCTTGCAATTATCGGAATATTGTCAGCAGAGCTGGGTGTTATTTATATGATCGGGCTTGTCCTGATTACCTGTTTGTTTATCTTTGAATATCGCCTGGTTTCTCCGACGAATTTGACCCATGTCAATATTGCCTCCTATAGTGTTAATCAGTTGGTCAGTATTGTTTTACTTGTAAGTGGAGTACTGGATACTTTACTATTTTAAATTTTGTTAATTGAAAGGAATAACTAGTTATGAAAAAAATGTTGAAAATGCTCGCTATCCTCTTTGCTTTTACCCTGTTACTTGCAGGTTGTCAATCAGAGAATAAACCAAAGGATAATAATACAACGAATGATGCAACAAATACTACGCCAGATACAACAGACAATGGTGTTGATTCCGAAGATAAGGAGCAAGCAACCGATACAGAGAAAACGGTACTTCGCATCGGTATGATGTCCTCTTATGATGTAATCCCCTATGTCATGATGAATGAAAAGGATCTGGATGATAAATATAATATTGATTTAGAATTAGAAGTATTTACTTCTGCAAAAGATAGAGATGCCGCATTTCTTGCCGGTGAACTTGATGGTGTTTTAACTGATTATATCGGTGTCTGCATCTATCAGAATGCGGATTTCGATGTTAAAATTACAGGTATTACTGACGGCGATTATGTACTTGTCGCAGGCAAAAATAGTGGTATCAAAGATATTAGTGATATTAAAGGACGTAGTATTGCAATCTCTGAAAATACACTGATCGACTATACCTTAGATCTTATCTTAGAGAAAAACTCCTATGAAAGTGAAGACCTGGTGAAAGAAATCGTTCCCAGAATTCCGGATCGACTTGAATTACTTCGTAATGAACAAATTGATCTTGGCCTATTACCCGAACCTTTTGCTTCCATTGTACTGAATGAGGGAGCAATCTATTTGGGAAGCGCTAACGATATAGGACTTTATCCGGCTGTTTCTGCATTTACTAAAACTGCCATTGATGAAAAGGAAGAAGCGATCAGAAATCTATACAAAGCCTATAATGAAGCTGTTGAATATATCAATCGTACCGATATTTCCGACTACGAAGATATCGTGATTGAGACTGTCGGATATCCTGAGGAAATGGCAGGACAAATTGAAATTGAACCCTTTAGAACAAGTACACTACCTCCCATAGAAGATGTGGAAAATGCCGTAAAATGGGCAAGTGATAAAGGTTTATGCGATGCCTCCCTCACATATGAACAAATGGTATATGATGTATATTCAAAATAAGTGATATACTGCTACCTGCAAAGCAAAGCAAGAGATACAAGGAGAGTAAAATGCTTACGATAGATAATATATCCATTCATTACAAGACAAAAGATGGGATATACCAGGCAATTGAAAATCTTTCTTTTCAGTTGCCTAAGGGTGAAACTTTGGCAATCCTTGGTCCTTCCGGATGCGGTAAATCAACTCTGATTAACTCTTTAGCCGGCACCCTTGCCTTAGAAAAGGGTAGAACCTTTTACTTTAGTGAAAATCAAAAACAGCCCTTGAATCCAAAAACACATAAAATAGGCCTAATCCCCCAAAACTGTGGGTTACTTCCTTGGAAGACCGTCAAGGAAAATTGCCTGTTGTCGCTAAAAATCCGTCATGAACATATAAGAGACCAGAAGAAAGAGGAAATAACCAAAATCTATGAAGCACTTAATATACTTAATATTCTGGATAAATATCCACGGGAATTAAGCGGTGGGCAAGTCCAGAGGGCGGCAATTGCGAGGGCATTTATCCTTGAACCTGATCTACTATTAATGGATGAACCTTTTTCTGCTTTGGATGCAATTACAAAGGAGGAAGCCAGAGAATTATTTCTAAATATGTGGAAGCAACGAAAGCCTACCACTATTTTGGTAACTCACAGTATCGAGGAAGCTCTTTATTTAGGAAAAATGATTTTTGTTATGGGTTCACAGGGTGGCGTTATAAAGTATCGCATGGATAATCCTTTTTTTGGAACCTTATATCCAACTCAGGTCGACTACCTTGTAACAAAGCAAATACTCAGAGAACAATTAATAACAAATAATGAGAGGAAGGAAGCATTTGAATAAATTATTCAAACAATGTTCGGTTTTTCTACTTGGTTTTCTTTCGGTAAATTTCATATGGCTTATTGCCTTCCTTCTTACCGATACTACTGTGATCCCAAATCCTTTCCTTGTATACAAAAATTTTGATCAAGTGTTAAAGGATGACATGTTAATTCATATCCTTTATAGTTTAAAGAGAATTGGAGCAGGCTTAGCACTTTCCCTTGTCATCGGAATACCGATCGGGATTTTAATTGCCTACTCAAAGAAAGCAAACCAACTACTATATCCACTTATTTATTTTAGCTATCCAATACCCAAGACTGCACTATTGCCAATCGCAATGCTACTCCTTGGTATGCGTGATAACTCCAAAATAGTGATTATTTTCTTGGTAATTGTATTTCAGGTGATTTTATCCGTTCGAGATAGCGTTAGGGGTATTGACAAGACCATGTACCAGGTAATCCGTAGTACAGGAGCAAATAAGCTGCAAATTATATGGCATATTACGCTACCGGCTATACTTCCTCAATTATTTACAAGCTTAAGAGTATCCCTTGGTGCTGCAGTTTCAATCCTATTTTTTGTTGAAGGTTATGGTACTAAATTTGGAATGGGATATTACATTCTGGATGCCTGGTCAAGAATTAATTATATTGAAATGTACATTGGCATTATAACCATTGCGATCATTGGATTTCTATTATTTGTATCAATTGATTTTTTGGCATATAAACTATGTAAATGGAATAATAGCTCTCTGGTGCTCTAGGCATAAACTAGAGTTTTGTGGAATAAAATAGGGTCTTTACTGACATTTCAGAATGAAAGGATATACTGGTATGGAACAACAATTACCCCATAAGAAGACAAAAAGACTGGTGGTTGGAATGAGTGGTGCTAGTGGCGCAATACTTGCAATTTTGTTACTAGAGGTCATGAAAACTCATCCAGAATGGGAAACACATCTTGTTATCTCAAGAGGTGCACAGATGACAATTCCCCAGGAAACCAAATATACACTCGAACAGGTTAAGGATTTGGCCAATGAAGTCCATGATATTGAAGATATCGGCAGCAGTATTGCAAGTGGTTCCTATAAAACTGAGGGGATGGTAGTCCTGCCTTGCAGTATGAAAACGGTAGCCGGGATTGCTTGTGGTTATTCGGATAATTTATTACTTCGAGCAGCTGATGTGACTCTAAAGGAACGAAGACCTCTGGTGCTCGCTGTCCGTGAGAGTCCTCTCAGTACTATTCATTTGCGTAATATGCTTACTTTGGCAGAGGCCGGAGCCTATATCATGCCTCCGGTAGCACCTTATTACAGCAACGTCCAAACCCTTGAGGAGATGAATCTCCAAATTGTCGGTAAGATACTGGACCGGTTTGGAATTGAGATGAATGGGTATCAACGATGGTGTGAAAGTAAGTAAAGATTGAGGATGTTGTCCACAAACAACATCCTCATTTTAATCATTATCAACATAATCAACATATTCAATGAAGTTTTATGCTAATAATGTATCTTTATTCTAATCAATGAAGCCTCATTCTAATTAATCACCATAATTTAACTTTCATAATCTAATGTGATCAAAATACTTTTTTAAGCCCAATATAATATGTTATTATTTGTTCCTATCAAAAATGACTTTTAATAATTCCTCGCATCCCTTATAGATATCTTCGTAAGTCTTATCAAAATCACCGGTATACCATGGATCGGCAATATCTCTTGGCGTACTTGTATAGTCCAATAGTCTTCGCACCTTTTCCTCTGAATCCATACCAATGATACGATACATATTCGTAACATTTTTTTGATCCATTGCAACTATGTAATCATATTCCTTATAATCTCTTTTTGTCATCTGTACTGCTCTTTTACCATCCGCCTGGATACCTAACCCATTTAGGACTTTTCTAGTTCCAGGATGAACTGCATTACCGATTTCCTCCGTACTTGTAGCAGCTGAAGCAACTTCAAACAAATCACCTAGCCCTCTCTTCTTCACCATATCCTTAAATACAAACTCTGCCATTGGCGAGCGACAAATGTTGCCATGGCATACAAATAGTACTTTTATCATCTTTGCTTTCTCCTTGTAAACTTTCATTTATAATATCCATCCATTTTCAGTATATCATTAAGGATTCGTTTATCAATATTAAAATAATAACTATATTAAACTATATTAGACAGAGGATGCTATAATGCTATGATTTATATAGAAATTCCCAGGTGTAATGACAGATGCAATAGAAACAACCTAATAAGGAGCTATTTCTACACTAATTAACCGCTTATGTGTAGAAACAGCCCCTTTATCGGCACTATTAAAAATATAATCTATTTTTTAGAACAATATAGCAGTGATAAAAGAATGTTACCCTATAACCTCTTCCTTCAGGGATATACCTGGCAAATCAGAAGCTAGCCCAAAGATGTCTAATATGGTTGCAGCTATATCAGAAAAGCTTGATCTGGTACCACAGTTAGTTCCTGCTTTTACTGCTTCGCCACAGATTAATAATGGAACATATTCTCTCGAATGATCCGTAGATGGAGTATCCGGATCACAACCATGATCTGCTGTAATCATAAGAATATCATCTTCTCTTAGATTACTAATTATTTCTGGAAGCTTACCGTCAAAATAGCTAAGTGCTTTTGCATAGCCATCCCGATCATTTCTATGACCATACTTCA
This sequence comes from Bacillota bacterium, assembly GCA_023389295.1. GTDB lineage: Bacteria > Bacillota > Clostridia > Lachnospirales > Lachnospiraceae > Mobilitalea. The sequence continues at coordinate 3,401 of JAEWEO010000194.1, read as the reverse complement.
TATCAAAATCAACTAGGTTCGTAAAGCAAATTCCTCTAAAATCCTTACCCATATACTCTATGGTTTTCTCGATGCCTTCTGCATTGTCTTTCGTACGTGCGAACTCTGTTATTCCCTTTCCCGCATAAATATCATTGATCTTGCCAACGCCTATTACGTCCAGCCCATTCCTTTTCATAATATCAAGCAATGTATCTGTAGGTGGTATCAACGAATAATCATGGCGATTGGAGGTTCTTTCGTAATTTGGATAGGTTCCATGAAATGGTCTGGCTATCACCCTGCCAACTCCGTATTTACCGGTACACAATTCACGTGCGATTTCACAATATTCATAAAGTTTAGGAACCGGTACAACCTCCTCATGAGCTGCAATCTGGAATACACTATCAGCAGAGGTATAAACAATTAATGCACCGGTATTTTCCTGCTCCTCACCATAATCCCTGATGACATCCGTCCCGGAATAAGGTTTGTTACAAATTACTTTACGGCCTGTTCTTTTTTCAAATTCACTTAGTAACTCCTCGGGAAATCCGTCTGGAAATGTAGGCATTGGTTCCTTTGAAATGATGCCTGCGATCTCCCAGTGACCTGTGGTTGTATCCTTCCCTTTTGAGGCCTCTTCTAACCTTGCAAAGGCCCCCAGAGGATTTAATTCCTTTTCAACACAATTTACACCATCAATATTGAAAAAACCTTGTTTTTGCATATTTGGCATACAAAAGAAGGGACTTTTTGCAGCGGCCGCTATCGTATTGCTTCCTTCATCTCCATATTGCCAAGCATCCGGCATTTGTCCAATACCAACACTATCTAAAACAATGAGGAATATTCTCTTTATCATAATCCACTCCTTTGTGCTACAACCAATCAAACTATCTTATTCATATTTTTCTATATTCTGTAAATCAACTTTAGCTAATACCAATGGTCTATTTTGAACTGGCTTCTCTGTAACAGTATACGCCTTACAAAGTACTTCCTCTGCTTTTGCAAACAGCTCTTCTTTGGATGCATAGAGAACAGCTAAAACATCACCTTTTTGAACATAATCTCCGGTTTTCTTTTTTAATACAATTCCAGCAGAATAATCTAATACACTAATCTTTGTCTCTCTACCGGCGCCAAGTAACATGGAGGAAATTCCACACTGCTCGGTATCCATATGACTGATATATCCTTCTTCAGAAGCTTTCACCTCATGAGAGAATGGAGCTTTTTCAAACTTGGAGGTATCTAAAATAACGGAAGAATCTCCGCCCTGGAATTTTACCATTTCAACCAGTTTATTTAATGCAGAACCGTCTTTGATTACGCTTTCTACCATTTCCTCGCATTGCTTTAAATCACCTTTTCCAGCCAAATAGAGCATGTTAGAGGCTAAAATCTTACATACCTGTGTCAAATCTTCAGGTCCATGTCCCTTTAATGTATCAACAGCTTCGATTACCTCCAAGGTATTTCCAATTCCATTACCTAATGGAATATCCATATCGGTAATTACTGCCATTGTTCGTCTACCTGCCTGTTCTCCAATTGACACCATTCGTTTTGCCAGTTCAATGGAATCATCTACGGTTCTCATAAACGCGCCGCTTCCTGTTTTTACATCCAAAAGGATACAATCACTTCCTGATGCCAACTTTTTACTCATGATAGAGGCTGATATTAGGGGAATACTATCTACGGTACCGGTTACATCACGTAAAGAATATAGCTTTTTATCTGCCGGAGCTAAATTACCTGTCTGGCCAACAACACTTACACCAACTTTATTAACAGTAGTAAAAAACTCGTCCTGATCCAGTTCAATTCTCATTCCGGGGATAGCTTCTAATTTATCCAGTGTTCCTCCGGTATGTCCAAGGCCACGACCTGACATCTTAGCAACCTTAACACCGCAGGCTGCAACAATAGGACCAATGACTAGTGTAGTTTTATCGCCAACTCCACCGGTACTATGTTTATCTACCTTAATCCCATCAATGCCGGATAAGTCTACCATATCTCCTGATTCTGCCATTGCCATGGTTAGCTGAGCTGTCTCTTCTTCCGTCATTCCCTGGAAGCATATTGCCATAAGCATCGCTGACATTTGATAATCGGGTATTTCTCCATTCACATAACCATGAATCATACCTTCAATTTCTTCCTTAGATAAGGTCTCACCATGCTTCTTTTTTACAATCAAATCATACATTCTCATACTATTTACCATCCCTTTTCATACTAAATTATTACTATATTTGAAAAACCTATCTCTAGGGCCAGATTTTTTAATTCTTCCATATAAGCATCCTCCGGACTTATCGTATGCTCAAGTCTGCCCTTCACTCCAAAACTGCGGAAACGAATGAGCTTAAGTTTTATCTCACCTACCCTCGCTCCCACCATCTTCGCAATACCTCTAATAATCTCAGTTGCATCTACTTCTTCGGGAAGACATACTATTCTAACTTCCTCTAGTTTATTTTCATTTAATAAATAAATTAAATTCTTTTTTCCAATCGCATTATCTCCACCAGTTAGGTTATGGAATAGCTTTGGATCCCAGGCTTTCATATCAAGCATAACACCGTCACAATTTGCAATTAATTTAGGATATAAAGACAAATCTATCGTTCCATTACTATCAATCAGACAGGTTAAGTTTTCTTGTTTCGCAAGAATAAATAACTCTGTTAAGAATTCAGGATGTAATGTGCATTCCCCTCCTGAGACTGTAATTCCCCGGATAAAAGGGATGCTTTTTTTTACTTCGTTCATTACTTCCTCTGCACTCATACTCTTTATTCTCGGTGATGCATAATGAGGACATACGTTTATACATCGATCACAAAGAGTACAGATTTTATCATCCCATGCTACCTGTCCCTCTTCCTTGACAGAAAGTGCTTGTACGGGACATTGCTCAACACATAAGCCGCAATGAATGCACATTCTCTGGGTTTCAGGATTATGGCAGTAAGCACAGGTAAGATTGCAATCTTGTAGAAAGATAGCGCTGCGATTGCCGGGCCCGTCTACTACACTTAAAGGGATAATCTTATTTACTGGTGCAAGCATCATTTAAAATCCCTAACCTTCCGATTGGCTAGTCGATTGGTATCATAATTAGGTGCACCAAGCTGAGTGGTGTTTTGTATTACTACTTCGCCGTTTCTAAACTTCTCCATCTCGCTTTTCTTTACTAAAAATCCTGTAATTCGAACCAGATCGCTATTCTTTTCATAGAAAGATATGTATTTTACACCGAGGGAAAATGCCCCTTTTATAATATCAAGTACGGCTGCCGGATTATTTCTCACCGTCGTTTCAAGAGGGAAAATATCTCCACATCCTGTTGTAATGCATCTATGAAAACGTGCACTATGCCTTAAATGGTCTAACATATTATC
>JAEWEO010000170.1 GCA_023389295.1 Bacillota bacterium | reverse complement strand
GTTTTACACTTGTTGCATACATCTGAATGTATTTCTAACATTTGATCCATTTTCTCCTGTTCAAACAGTACCCTTATTTCCTTCTGTGCCTTTTTGTCATTGATTTTACATAACAAAAATACCGAGTTAAGCCGGGCTTTCCCCGGCATGTGTATGTTTTAATCACCTCCTAAATAACAAAGAAGCAGTAAAAAAACAGCTGCTTCTGATTAAATCTTATTCGTTATCTTTCCAATACTCATCTTCTGATTCCGATTTAATTCCAAATAATTGAATCATGTAATCTTGTTGTTCATTTAAAATTCGAACTACCCTTACCTTATCAACTTCAACATGATAAAATACATAATTCTTCTCAGTGAACAAGTATCGATAATCTGTTGGTACTTCAATCATCTTTGCTAAATCTACTCCGGACATTGGATTTTCTTCTAATATTCTAATGTCCGTTGTAATTTTCTTCAGTATTCTGTTGGCTACCTTTTCTCCCCAGTTTGTAATGATATAATCACGAATATTCTGAAGATCCTCCAGTGCTAATGGCGAATATTCCAGTTTTGGCATATCTACAATCCTAATGTAGCTTCAACCTCATCAGCAGAAAGCCACCCTTTCTCTCTTGCTGATTTTTCACCTTCTTCAAGTTTAGCCAGCAATCGGATTGTTGATTTTAGCTTATCTAATTCATTGATCTTAATAATCGCATATTCGCCTCTTCCATTTCTGGTTAAGTAAACCGGACTATCTTCTGTCACTTCATTTAATACCTCTGTATAATTTCTCAAATCAGATATTGGTTTTATATTTGGCATATTATCATCTCCTTATACCAACATTATAAACCAAAACCAGAAATATATCAATGCAAATTAACACGTTAATTTACAGCATATATTAACCTGAATTCATTACGTATCCATTTCATCTCTTCCACTTTCGTATCCGGATTGCTTTAACTCTGCAAATCCGAATTTTTCAGTGCCATTCCTTTTTCAGAATAGCATACTGATAAGTATTTTTCAAAGAAAGCGTATGCTGCTTCAAAAGCATAGTCTTTTCCCCGATAATCAACGTTCAGCATCCAACAGGGGCTAAATGTATCACGAATTGAATTTTCGTCAGCATGTGGTTCTCCTGTTTCTGGATATGAAATATTACTTGAATTTTTCTTTCATCAAATCTCCATTTGGGTGGGATTCCATGAATCCCACCCAAACTATTGACATAGAGCCAAATGAAAAAGAGGACACAATGTCCTCTTTTTCATTTATTAGTTTTTATATTATTATTTATTATTAAGCGCTGCCTGTGCTGTCCTGAATGAAAACATAGCGATTAATTCAAGTTAAAAATCTTGATTAAGCTTGATATTTCAAGTATTTGATGTCACCATGTAAAATACTTTAAAATTCAATCTTCGAACTTGTGTTCTGTCCATGGATTTGATATAATTTGTATAAGCAGCTATTATAGCTGCTCTGGCAATCGTGTATAGGGTGGTTGACCTTCATTCTACATAGGATGGAGGTGATGCATATGAACAATAAATTTGATTTCAAAGATATTATTCAATTTGGAATGTTCATAATCGCACTACTGACATTCATTTATTTGATATGTCACTAATGTAAAAAACCTTCCCTGTACTTTGCCCAGTCCAGGAAGGTTTTTTACTATAATCCACTGGTCAACCACCCTGTGGCGATTGCCTTTTCTAGTTATATTATATCAGATTATCCGTAATTAGCAAGGTCAAAATCAACTCAGAGAGATTATCATCGACCTATCATTGAATCAAATACCACTTACTATTATTTCTTCCACTATTTCCCTCGTATCAAAAACTTGTCTATCAATTTCCTCTTCGATTTTTTCAATAATCATAATTAGATTATTTACCGGTTTGCCTCGTATCACTATTAGTTCCAGCAAAATTCTTTTCAAAAAATTATAGCTGATTTTCTCAGGTACAACATTTTGTACTGTCATAAGACTTTCTCTTTCAACAGCTTTTAACATCTCGTAAACTAACTGTTTATTTAGAATCAGATTAAGGTTCTTAATTACAACATCTTTAAAATGAAATAGGATGTAGTTTGTTGCATCTACTTGAGATGGTCCTTGTCTATTTGTCCATACTGCATTTTTTCCAAGAACAGGGTCAATAAATGTATACTCTCCTTCTTCCAGTATATGCGGTTCAAACTCAACATTCATATTATTATAAGCACATCCTGTAGCAATTGTTCTCCCATGTATTTTAAAGCAGTATTCATTTTCCTTACATTCTATATTATCTCTTATGCGTATAAGAGGAAGGAGTATCCCCCACTCATCTGCCAGTTCTTTTCTCATCTTGTGAATTATATCAAAACCATTATTCATCTCTTTCATAAAAAGCTCTACTAATCCTACCCCAAATTCAATTGTTAAAATGTCTTTTACTTGATATGCTGCAACTTCGTTTCTTTTATTACTACTTAATTGGTCCATATCAATTGTTCCCGCACTTTTATAATCAAACATAAAATTATAGGAACACCCTAGTACTGTTACTATACTCTCCAATACATCAAGACTTGGAAAGCTTAATCCTCGCTCCCACTTTGAAACAGCCTGCTCAGAAACACCAATCTTTGATGCAAAAGATTTTTGTGTCATCCCTTTTTCTTTTCTTGCTTCCGATAATTGTTTGTGAAATACAGCTATGCTCAAATCAGATTCCCTTCTTTCGTATATTATATAAATATCCTATCAAAAATCATCTTGCTTTACAAACAACTATTTCGCTTACATAATACTCAACCATAAGTTGTTTTTTAGTAGCTATACTAAAAAAGTACCCCATCACTTTTACATGATAGGGTACCATTTATATTCTTATTCGTTATTTAATACAGTCTAACACAAGCTAAACCATCGAAAAACGTTGAAATCTCAATGAAATCTAGTTATTCAGCGCTGCCTGTGCTGCTGCAAGTCTTGCGATCGGCACACGGAAAGGAGA
>JAEWEO010000112.1 GCA_023389295.1 Bacillota bacterium | reverse complement strand
CCTTGGTAGAATATATTGAGAATAAAAGCATCCCGGATATTACCTTCCATATGGAGGAGATAAACCCGGGCTCCAATCTAATGCTGGATGAAATTATTCCACCCCATGGCGTAGTATTATTTGAAATAGAACGAAATATAAAGTAATAGAGTCTTAACGCATGAGGAGTCTAATTGCTGCTATGGCTGTCATAGCAATAACCAGATATCGAAAGTACTTCTCATTAATTTTCTTCAGTATTACAAATCCTAAAATTGCTCCTAAGGTAATTACCGGAATTAAAATTACTGTTAGGGCAAGGGATTTTATGCCGATATTATGCCAAACAAAAACTTGAAGCGGTATCTTGGAAAAGTTGATGATAAAGAAAAACCAGGCATTGGTTCCCATAAAGTTATTTTTCTTAAATCCCAAAGCTAATAAGTAGACAGTAAAAATCGGGCCGGCAGCGTTACCTATCATGGATGCAAAACCACTTAAAATCCCAACGACTATGTAAAACCATGCAGCATTAGGTACTTTAAAATCTCTTCCCTTCTTCTCTGAGTAAACTAAAATCGTTAGACAGAACAAAACGATAATTCCAATTAAGATGATAAAGGTTTTGTCACTAATATAATTGCCGATAAACACACCTAACAAAAGACCAATGATTGCCCAGGGCAAGGGGGTTAAAACCTTCTTCCACTCGACACTTTTTCGATAGTACCAGATAGCGAAAATATCTCCTACCAGTAACATGGGTAGGAGAATGCCTGTCGAGTCCTTCCCACCAAATACACTCGCAAGAATTGGTATTGTTAACATCGTAACACCGCCAATTCCTGTCTTTGAAAACCCCACAAGAAATGCAACCAGAATAACTATCATCCATTGGAATAAATCTAAATCCATCATTTGTAATAAATAATCCATTGGTAAACCCCTGCCTTCATTTTTTTCTCTTATGTATTACATAATACGATATATGATATCTGCAATTACGCTTTCATCATTACTGACCGTAATGATATCTGCTACTTCCTTTAAAGCAGAATTCGAATTCTCTGTTGCAATACCTACATCTGCTGCTTTTATCATTTCTATGTCGTTGTTATAGTCTCCAACTGCATAAATCTTATATTCTCCAGGCATCTTCTCTCTCAGTTTTAACATTGCATTTCCCTTGTTAGCTCCCTCAGGGAGAATTTCAAAATAATTTGGACCTGAAAAAACCCGGTCCACCACATGTCCTAGTTCAAAGTCTATTAAGTAGGTATTAAGTAACTCCAATACCTCCATTGCTCCATAGAACAAAATTTTAATCCAAGGAATGTCTATAATATCGTTTAATTGGCTGAACACATTAGGCTGATGTATGGAGCAAATGTGTTCATCCGCAAATTCTTTGATTGAGACAAAATAACACATATTTGGGCAATAGATTTGAATTGCCACCTTAGGATATTCCTTCTGAATAAATTCTAAAAACTTTAGAAGTTTATCTTTTGGTAATTCACTTACTGATACATATTCTTGTGTATTAAAATCATAGACCGCAGATCCGTTCAGTAAAATACAAGGAATATTTACTTTAACACCTTCCATAATACTTAAGGAATTAAAACGACTTCTTCCCGTAGCAATACCAAATTTGCCACCCTGCTCCATAAAATCCTTGATTGCTTCTTGATTCTCTTTCGAAACTTTACTCTCAGAATTCAGTAGCGTTCCATCCATATCGCTTAATAGTATTACCTTGTCATATTTTTTCATAAGCACCTTCTCTTTCTAGTAAAATCTAGTCATTAGTTCTGTTCCATCCATAAACACCTTTGTTGTACTATGTTCATGCTTTAATCTTAAAAAAACTGTGGAAGCACTTCTTCTTTTTTATCAAGAATAATATCATCTCTAGAAATATTATTTGATCTTAACTGGGAAATAACATCTTTTATAAACAGATCACTTCCTACAATATAATAGATTGCATTATCTATTTTCATAATATTTTGCAATTCTTCATAAAATTCTGATCTGGAATTTAACCAATAATTCTTGAAACGATCATTCTCAAGTTTAATAAACTCTTCTTTAAAGATAAATTCTCCCGAAGAAGCCACATTCATATTAATAAGTAAAGGGATATCGGTAGAATCAGCAACATAAGCATGAATCACAGGTCTCATTGTAGCAATTCCAACACCCATGGATACCAAAATAATTGGTCTATTCGAACGTCTCAAAAACATCCTCGAGCCTATCTTGAATAGAATTACCTCATCTCCAATTTTCAGCTCGGACAGCTTATTTTTAAACTCTGAAGAGCTCCCCGGTACTCTTGTTGTGATTCCTACTTTACCTTCCCCCGGCAAAGTCATAATGGACATATGTCGTATCAAACTCTTATTTGGCTTTTCACCTTCATCAAATCCAACCAAACCAATATGAGTATGAGCTCCTTCTTCCCACATAAAATCAGCCGGTTTCTCAAATATATATGACTTTACTCCTTTTGCTTCTTGCTTTATATCAATTATTTTCATTTTGTATTTTACCATAAAAAACCTCCTTAGATTGTATTATTTTCTTATTTTTTAAGATTACATCATTATCCAGTTTCATATAGAATTATATCATACCTAACTTTATCTTAACATAATTTCATTCCATTTGCTCAAGGTTATTTATTTTCATATCTTAATTTCTTCAGAGAAAATTCCTCGGTATTTTTGGAGAAGAGACTGTCAATGTATTGAAGGTCAACCTGGCAATAGCAACAGAATTAGGATTAATTACAAATACCGACTAACTTTCAAAAAAGAAGCTTATTATGTTTATTTTTCATACATAGTAAGCTTCTTTTAAAATCTCTTTGCGAAGTAATCTTTACAATCAATATTTGATTTTTTATTTTATTTATTCAGCCTAAGTGTTATGAAGTATACAAAGCTATAATTATTTAGTGATTTTATAAGAACTTTTCATCATTATGTGTTCTGCTATGTATTACCTCTTTTGTAGCTCTGCAAAAGAAGCTTCAAACAACGGCTTTACCCATTGGTACTGGCTGTCGTCTTCATATTCCCGATAAGCTCCTTCCGTCATCATCGTTAGATATAAGAAAACATCATACCAATAAATCCTTTGCATTTCTTCTTTCGTAAAATTTAATTTACCAATTCCACGTAAAAAATCAAGGTTGCGGGCGTGACTTCGAAAGCGATCATCCATAAGAATTTCCCCCCACATAGCACGTTCCCAGTCAATGACACCACTCACATGGCCATCTTTTAGAAAGATATTACCTTCCCACATATCCCAATGAATAAACACCGGTTGCACTACTTCATTAAAACAGGCCCTATCCTTGGAAAGTTCATTTAAAATCTCTTCCGGAGTGAACCCTATTATTATTTCTTTTGCTGTTGCATCCTTTAATATTCCCTCTATCATACGATGAACTAAATCATATAAATGCTCCGTACCATGCTCCTCATCACCTAAGAAAGCAAATCTCTCTCCACGAATGGATGAAATATTTCTCTCGATTAGACCGATTTCATAATCTACCTGACTTTTTGCTTCCGGCGACAACTTTTCTTTTTGAGAATAATAACTTTCACCCTCAAGTACTTCCATGAAGAAATATTCACTATCACAGACCGAACCGGTATCATCATGAAGATATACCTTCGCAACCGGTACCTCTGTTTGCTCTAACGCAATCTGCATTGCCTTAATCTCAGCCTTCATCATATTAATTTCATTGGTTAACATCGTATGCTTATCCTTAGGCGCAATCTTTAATATTGTTTTTAAACTATTATCAAGAGTTATCAAATAGGCTACGTTACATAGACCCTCCGTTAATTCTTTTGCTTCCACTACAGACTGATTTGGAAAAGCTTTTGCTGCCATTTTTTTTATTGACTCCAAAGATTGTCTATTTTTAGTAATTCCCATCGTTATCTACCTCTGTTATTTATAGTTTTATCTCTATTACTGTACTAACTTGTTCTTCTCAATACCATGCAATTATCCTAATAAATAGCTGGTCATAGATAAGGATCCCAAAACGCATGAATCATTAAATATCTTTGATTTGTCCTCATCACTTGCCGCCCCTAAAACATACAATAAGGGATAGAAGTGCTCCTGTGTATAAAATGCTAATTTTGAAGATTCTCCTGCCTTCTCGTAATGGATTACATCTTGATATTCCTTATTACTAATCTTCTCTTTGATATAATGATCAAATTCTTCTGCCCAGGGATAACCGCCATCTAAGTTCCAACTAATTTTTGAAAGATTATGAACTACATTGCCACTTCCTAGAATTAATACTCCCCTGTCTCGTAATGTACTAATTTCTTGACCCATTTTGAAATGAGTATCACCATCAGCTCTCTTGTCAATACTAAGTTGATACACCGGTATATGTGCCTCTGGATACATATTACAGAGTACGGACCACATTCCATGATCAAATCCCCAGCTATTATCAATGGCTACTTCACGACTAATTATAGTCTTAGTCAAATGTGCTAGCTCCGGCGCTCCTTTTGGTTTATAAATTAGCTTATATAGTTCTTGTGGAAAGCCATACATATCATACACCATGTTAGGATTGGCCTCATCCATAATCCTTGTACCTTCTGTATACCAATGAGCAGATATTACAAGTATTGCCTCCGGTTTTGGTATCTCGGCAGTAATTGCTCTCCAATTCTTTGTATACGTATTTTCTTCAATTGCATTCATGGGAGATCCATGTCCTATAAATAATACAGGCATTCTTTTTGTTTTATCTTCCATGTACCTCATCTACCTCCTTCCTTATGTCTTGTAGCGATTTCTTAATTATTAATTAATATAATTAAAAATCATTTCCATCAAATTATCAATGCAATTTCTTATCATATTCATGTTAATAATTAATGTCCTTACTCTTAATCCATGTTCTTCTATTATCTACGCTATGGTTTATTTTATGTTGCATTAGTGAAAGAATATTTTTACATCGTTATTGCAACCTTAAAAAGAAGAGCGTGTGTTTATTAATCCGTAATGAAACCGTTTTTCGCCATCAGTACCTTTCGTTGTGGCAGATTTATATCTGCCACAAACTTATGTACCACTATGAGCGAGAACGTGTCTCTATTGGATATAAACATACGCTCTTTTTAAACTTAACAAAGAATAAATGTAATTATTTATCACTTAGTGCATGATCTGCTGCACATTCACCACCGAGACGTCCGGAAGTAAAGGAATATCCGATACCAACACCATTACCAACATAAGTATCATTAAATAATACTCCTTCTGACTCCAAGCCAACTGCATATAGTCCGTTAATTGCAACACGGCTGTCATCTAATACTTCAAAATTTGTATTAACTAACAGACCACCTACGGATCCTAAGTTGTTAATCTGGGCAACGATTGCATAATAAGGTCCTTCTTCACCCATTTCTGTCAGGTAATCAGCACTTTTACCAAACGCAGTATCTGTACCAGTTTCAATTGCCTTACTATAGTCGTTATAAGCATCTTTAAAGGTATCAACGTCCATACCGGCATTTAGTGCAAGTTCTTCAATGGTATTACCTTTGTATCCATCTCCATTAGCAACCATGGATTCAAATACGTTTACTACATCCTTCCAAGGGTTATCCAAGGTAAATTGGTCAACATAATCAGCATAGAATTCTGGAGGCATTCCTGGTAAGGAAGGAGCATTTACTCCCTGCATTCCGTTCTTTTCTAACATTTCTAATTGGTTTTGAGATACGATTACCAAATGGTAAGGTCCGTTGAATGCACTTGTATTTGCCGCAGCAACTGCTGTCAACGTAGCTGCTTCATCTCTAAATCTTGCACCGGAAGGTGAAACGTTCATAAAGTTTGGAAGGTAACACAACATGAGTGGATAACTTGCTTCAAAAGAACTATATTGCTTCTTTAAATTATCCGTTGCTTTTGAAAGTGTCTGGTGTAACATCTGTCCACCAATGTTATCAGGAACTTTGGCTCCTACTTCCCAAGCCATCTCTAAGCCTTCTCCAATATTCTGTCCAAGACCGCCATTAATACCTTCAAATCCAAATAATTCTTTTACCATTTCTGCGTTAGCAGCATATCCACCGGTAGCAAGCACAACGCTCTTAGCTGTAATCTCTAGGGTAGTTCCATCTGCTTTTTCAGCACTAATACCTACTACATCACCATTTTCATTTGTTAAGAGTTTCTTACCTGTTGTTTCTGTAAGCACCTGTCCTCCGCCCTGTTCAACGGATTCCTTTAACATATTCTTAAGTAAGTCCTGACGTGATTCATAAGCAGGTAACATATGTAACTGTTCCCCTGCAAAATTAAGGAAGGTTGTCTGATAACCTTTCTCAGCTAACCAGTCGTAGGTTTCTCCGGATTTAGTCACATATTGTCTAATGGCAGCTGCATCCACTCTCCAATGATTATTTATGATCCAATTTGCAATCTCACTCTCAACTTCTACCTTTAGACCATTATTAATAGCTGCTGAAGAATTATAGAATTTTCCTGCCCAGGATAAATTACTAGCACCACCAATCACAGCGGTTTTCTCTATTAAAATAACCTTTGCACCTTTATCTGCTGCTGATACTGCTGCAGATACCCCGGAAGCTCCGGCACCAACAACAACTACATCTGCTGTTAATTTCTCTACTTTACCTTCATTTTCCTTAGAAACGACTTTGTTTTTAAGTACTTCTACATCACCTCCGGCAAGCACTACGGTTTCTTCAATGGCAGCAAGTAAACCTTCACTTGTTTCGGTAGCACCTGAAATAGCGTCTACTGCTAATGTCTGACCGCTTAGCACGTCAGATTTAATTCTTTCTAATGCGGATGTACCAATACCATCTGTTTCAGATTGGCTGATAATTTTTATATCAGTAATTTCTGTTTCATTAAATGTAACCTCTACTTTGATGTTTCCATCTTTTCCTTCTGCCTCTGCAGTATAGGTTCCCGGCGTAAACTTAGCCGTACTATCCTGTTGATTTGCATTCTCTTTGTCTGTTGAAGTATTTGCTCCATTCGTATCATCTTTAGCTATATCATTCTTGCTTTGACTGCATCCTGTTAAAAGGATTGTAATCATAGCAAAACATAATGCTACAGACATTACTTTTTTCCAATTTACTTTTTTCATTTTTCCTCCACATACCTCACTAATTTTATTCTGTAAGCAGCAGATGATATTTTTCGTTAATTATTTAACTATTTATTGCGCACTTATTCTTATATAACAGTAGTATCTTAGTTACATATTATCTCTACTATTACGCAAAAGAAGGGATTGCAACAAAATAATTGTAATTTCATCTGCCATTTACATATGTATCATAAACCTTGGTGTTGCACCAAGGTCAATAGTTTGTTAAATATTAAACTAACTAAAAATTTAAGAATTTCTTCCATATGTTTGTGGAAATTGATAAAGTTACTCAATCGGAATATTAACTTCTAGCGCTGTGTACCTGGTGTCTTTTGATTTCTCGGTTAATATAATTCGTCCAAAGATATCTCCATTGATAACATAATTATTTGCTTGTATATAGTCAAACATAAATTGCAAATCAGCTCTAGTTAAATAATCACTATCCGAAACAATTACTGAGGATACATATTGATTGGGTTCTATATATTCCACTCCTTGATCAATCTTAATCTTTATCTTCTTAATATCCTCCTCAAAAAGAGCTAACCCCCAATTATAATCAAAAGATTTTTCTTCTGCGTATAATTTCTTATAATTGATACGAAAGGAAAAAAAGGTATGGGGTAAACTCCTCATCCAATCTTCCACTATTTCACCGGATATACCGTCTTTCACAAACTCGTTTTTCTTGGTTTGCCTAATTCGGTAAATTCCTGGTAACTCCTTTAACCTACATTTACTTTCAATATTAGGGATATCATGAATACTCTTAATTATTTCAGACATTTTCTCTACAACTAGGGTTTTCTGTTTAATTTCTTCTTCCAGCTCCAATTGTTTTTGATACATTAATTCTGCAATTTGCTCAAAGGAGTCATTCTTAATAAGCCCTGCTACCTCTTGTATGGGGAACCCCATACTTCGATACCATCTACTCATCAGCATGTTTCTCGCATCAAAGTCGTTAAAATAACGATAATTATTGCTTTTACTCTTAACCGGTTTAATTATTCCATATTTCTCATACAACCTTAAGGTATCTACGGTTACCCCAAGCAGCTCTGCAAATTCTCCAATTGTATATTTCATGTTACATACTCCTTTTAAAACGTTCTATTCACAACTAAGATCTACTTCTTCAATTATTTCAGATTAGATTTCAGTTAATCCTCAATAAAACTCAAACAAGATGAACCAGCAACCTGCTTCTTCACTTGTTATGAATAAAAGCTAACCCTAAAAACAGCATTTTTTACTGGTTTAGGGTTAGCACTAAGGCACTTCTATGGATCTTAAACAGATTTCTATTACTACACTACTATCAACTAATTTTTTGATTATATGTTCCTAAGTAGCATTTACCTATTCTCTACTCTTCCATCTGCATATTGCGCATATCTTCCTACTTCCCTATCATTGACCGGATCATAACGATTCCAGGGCCAGCCACCAAACTCTGTATTCTGGTAGTCCCTGTAAGCAGCTTGAATCTCTTCTGCTGTATTCATAACAAAAGGTCCATACTGTGCAACCGGTTCATTGATCGGCTCGCCTTCCAGTAGCAATAAATAGCTGGTTTTATCTCCATTATACACAATTATTTCATCTGCACCTGATAGTTTCACCCTTTGTGAGTTTTCTATTTTCTGCTCTTCAATCAAGATATGTCCTTCCCCTTGATAAAAATACAGATTACGAATCAGGGTATCTGAAATAGCCGGTAATTTAAACTCTGCTTCCGGTTCCATCTCAATTACCATTATTCCTACATGATGTTCCGTCCTGTTAGCCCATGAATTAGCCGTTGGCACGAGACTTTCTATTCCTTTGTAAGAACCGGAGATCAGTCGAACAGTAGTTTTTCTTCCCTTAATATTTGATGACTGTATTACGGGTATATCTTCTGCCCAAAGCATCTTATAATCCGGCTCTGTCATTTTATCATAGGAAGGCAAGTTCAACCAGATTTGAAACAATTCTAGCGGATTATCCCTATCTTCATAAATAAGCGGAAACATCTCTGCATGCTGACAACCACTTCCGGTTGTTAACCATTGAACATCTCCGTCACCGTATCGGCCCTTGGCTCCTACCGAATCAAAATGATCCACAAAACCTTCCTGAACAATCGTTACAGTTTCAAATCCCCGATGCGGATGAGTAGGAAAGCCCGGGACAATATCACCATGGTACATGCTAAAACCATCTTTACCCGAAAAGTCCTGCCCTAGCTGACGGCCACTTAGGGAAGTAGCAGGCCCAAGCTTAGCATTTCCTGCCGGATATTTGTCAACATGGTGCATCACTATCAAAAAAGGGCTCTCTGCCTTCCATTGAAATCCTAACTTTTGTAGCTCTATTATCTTCTTTGTCATAGTTACCTCCTTTTTATTGCAATAGTTTCAGATATTCTTCATATCCTTCTTTCTCCATCTCTTCTTTGGGTATAAATTTCAACGAAGCACTATTAATACAAAATCTTAATCCTCCTAATTTTGTGGGACCATCATCAAATACATGCCCCAGATGAGCATTACCTAACTTACTTCTTACCTCCATTCGAATCATACCGTGGCTGTTATCAGTTATCATATGAAGTAAATCTTCATCAATGGGTTTTGAGAAACTACCATTTCCTTGTCTTCATTCTTCCTAATTACTTATCCTTTATTCACATTTTAGCACATCTACATTCAATTCGTACATAGAAACCTATTTTTAGATACAAATTTCGTATTACTAGAATAATCATCTTTTTTATAAAGAGACAAATCACCTGTTACACCAATTAAAAGAAAAGAAGTTCATACATAGGAAAAGGAACCTCATAGGTAATCTGTATTCCTAAGCAGATGAGGTTCCTTAATTCATTGTAACTATATTAACC
Organism: Bacillota bacterium; assembly: GCA_023389295.1. Taxonomy (GTDB): domain Bacteria; phylum Bacillota; class Clostridia; order Lachnospirales; family Lachnospiraceae; genus Mobilitalea. The sequence goes on along the minus strand of JAEWEO010000112.1, from coordinate 2,221 downwards.
TTGCGATTATTTGGATTTGGATTTTGAATATACGTCAAAGGCTACCGCACCAAGAAGAACAAATCCCTTAATTGCCTGCTGCCAGTCAATACTGATACCCATGATGGACATACCGTTATTTAATACTCCCATGAGTAGACCACCTACCATTGCTCCTACTACAGTACCAACGCCACCGGTAGTGGAAGCACCACCGATAAAACAGGCTGCAATAGCATCCAGCTCAAAATTTACACCTGATTTGGGGGTAGCTGAGTTAAGTCTTCCAGTAAATATAACACCTGCTAATGCTGCCAAAACACCCATATTGGCATAAACCCAGAACATAACTTTCTTTGTATTAACGCCTGATAATTGCGCTGCCTTCGCATTACCACCAAAGGCATAAATATGTCTACCCGGTATGGTCTTCATCGTAATAAAGGAATAAACTACTACTAATACAAGGACAATGACTAGAACCATCGGTATTCCTTTATAAGATGCAAGAGCAAAGGTAAACGCATTAATAACTGCTACGATGACGATGATCTGCGGGATAAAGATGATATAAGGGCTTACTTCAAATCCGTATTTTCTCTTATTCATCCTACTATTAAACTCTTTTAATATATATAATAAGGATGCTATGATACCGCAAGCAATTGCCAGAACATTCAATCCACCTAAACTCTTAGAATCCGGAAGGAAACCGGAAGCCAAAAATGTATATCCGGCTGGTAGGGGTGCAAGACTGGTTCCTTTTAAAACGACCAGCGTAAGGCCTCTAAAGATTAGCATTCCCGCAAGTGTTGCTATAAATGCAGGAACTCCAACATATGCAATCCAAAAGCCTTGCCAGCATCCGATGATTAAACCCATGATTAAAGAGATGATGATAGTAGGTATAACCGGTATATTCATTTTCAGCATCATAGTAGCTGAAACTGCACCAACAAATCCTGCCACAGAACCTACCGACAGATCAACATTACCACCGGTCAGAATACATAGGAGCATACCAATTGCCAGAATTAATATGTACGCATTTTGTGAAATTAAGTTGGAAATATTAAGTGGCTTTAAAAGTACACCATCTGTTAAAAATGTAAAAAATATAATTACAACTACCAGCGCAATGACCATTACATACTGGCGTATATTTCCTTTCAACAAAGCACTCGTCTTATTCATGATATACCTCCTGATTGCTCTTCATTATGCAATGCATTATGTTTTCCTGTGAGGCCTCTTTGGCACTCAATTCTCCAACTATTTTTCCTTCATTCATGACGTAGATTCTATCACACATCCCTAATAATTCCGGTAACTCTGATGATATTAATATAATAGTTTTACCATTTTTTGTCAATTCATTGATTACAGAATATATTTCATACTTAGCACCAACATCAATACCACGGGTAGGTTCATCCAAAATAAGCACATCCGGATTGGAGAATATCCATTTGCTAAATACTACCTTCTGCTGATTTCCACCGGATAAATTACCGGTTTTTTGAAGAATGCTTGGCGATTTAATTCTCAGCTTTTCACGATAATCTTCCGCAACCTTAATTTCCTTATTCTCATCAATCACAATACCCTTACTAATTTTACTACAGGCAGCCAAACTAATATTACGCTTGATGTTATCAATTAATATCAAACCTGCACTTTTCCTGTCTTCGGTAGTATAGGCAATGCCATGTTTAATTGCATCACTAACATTCTTTAATTGAATCTTTTCACCATCTTTGATAATGGTTCCGCTTATTTTTTTACCATAGGATTTTCCAAAAACACTCATTGCAAATTCTGTACGTCCCGCTCCCATAAGCCCTGCTATACCAACTACTTCACCTTTTCTTGTGTTTATATTGATGTTATCAAGTATAAGCTTTGAATCATCCTTAGGATCATAAGCTTTCCAATTGCATATTTCAAAGCATACTTCTCCGATCTCATGAGTTCTTTTAGGGAACCTATCTACAATTTCACGACCTACCATTCCCTTGATAATTCTCGCCTCAGAAATATCATCGGTACCTTTAATTAATGTTTCAATTGTTTTACCATCACGAAGTACGGTAATTTCATCTGCTACTCTTGTTACTTCATTTAGTTTATGAGAAATGATAATGCACGTAATTCCATTATGCTTAAGTTCTAGAAGAAGATCGAGAAGATGCTTTGAATCATCATCGTTTAAGGCAGCTGTAGGTTCATCAAGAATCAGTAT
>JAEWEO010000298.1 GCA_023389295.1 Bacillota bacterium | reverse complement strand
ATTTTAATTAAATTACCCCTTTACTCGCACACCGTGTAACGGTTTATACTTATATTAAGGAAACAGAAAGGGAATAAATCATGGAGTTAAAAACTATAAGACAAATTTCATTGGATTACGGTGTTTCGAGAAGAATGTTGTGTTATTATGAAGAAATCGGGTTGATAAAAAGCAGTCGCAAAGATGATTATGCGTACAGAGTTTATGATGAAGATGCGATACAACGGCTCCAACAAATCATCATCTTGCGTAAACTGCAAATTCCTGTAAAGCAGATTAAAGATATTCTCAATAACCAAAACGCATTGGAGGTCATCGAGATATTCAAGAAGAACATAAGCGAGCTTGATGAGGAAATAACAGCTCTATCCACCCTTAAATCGATATTGATGCGCTTTGTCGATGAGTTACAGGAAAAATCAGATGTATATTTGAAGCTTGATTTATTAAGTGACAAAACCATGCTTGCCATTATAAATACTCTTTCGTTTTCCGAAAATAAAATCAAGGAGAACGTATCTATGGAAGAACTAAACAAGGCAAATGAAAATTTAAACAAATTAATGGACAAGGATGTTCGGATTGTATATCTTCCGCGTATGACTGTGGCTGCTGTTTATGAAACAGGCGAAGGTTGTGAAGGTAAAGCAAATGACATAATAGCGAAATTTGTAAAAGAAAGCGGATTGCTAAAAATCAAACCCGATGCTCGTAGTTTTGGTTTTGACTGCTCTAAGGATGCAAAAGGAATCGGAAAACTATCGAATGCATATGAGGTGTGGGTATCCATTCCTGAGGACATAGAGGTACCTGAGCCTTTAATAAAACGAACTTTTGACGGTGGGTTATATGCAGCACATGTGTTGAGGACTTGGGACTTCGAGGACTGGCGCTTACTAAAAGAATGGGTTAACGCAAGCGATAAATATGATAATGACTGGGGTTCCTCACGCTGGATATCACCAGAAACAGTTGCAGGTCAAGGATTTGAAGAAACGTTGAATTTTTATAATTTTATACAAAGAGGCAGTAAAATGGAAGATTTACAGCTTGATTTATTGTTTCCAATAAAAGAGAAGGGTTTAGAATAAGTTTGATTAGATAAAACTACAATAATAAACTAGGAGTGATTTAATGCAAAAAACTATTAGTGATATGGCGAGATATATAAAAAACATAATTCCGCCAAATATACCAGAAACATATACTCTCAAGGCTATGTTTGAACATGTTTCGGGAGAAGAAAATATACGAAATGGCATTCTAGCTTTTAGGGAACTTCTCTATTTGGTCTGCGATAATTTAATTGCAGACGGTAGTTTATATGAAAAACCTGTTAAAAGCACGCAAAATAATGTTTCTCATCCAAGTTTGCCAGTAGGCTATCCATTCCTGAACAATGTTAAAAGCATATTGTTCAATATAGGATATCATGGAGAACTCATGGAAGACGGTGAATCAATATTGCTTGATGACCTGAAATTACTCACCTCCGTCATAGGTGCAGAAGGTGGGCAGATGAAAGCGAAAATTTCTGTTCCGAAACTAATTGAAGCCTTGAAATTTCTCACTAACTGCGGTATTTATTTTGATGGTATAGACCTAGACTCACGAACATTAGATATGTCAAAAACTACACCGCTTAAAATTTCATATCCTAATAATCCTATTATGTTGACAGGTTTAAAGGTTATGGCGATAGCCCAAAAAAAATTATATACCAAGGGTAACCATGATATTTTCTTACGGTGCGATTATAGGGTTTTAAAAGAGGAAGATACCGAAGTTATTTCTATATTGAAAGATTTTGTTAATCCTTTACCTGCCCCGGTGCAAGATTTCGCTCTGAAGCTACATCAGCGTTATCTGGACGCGGGATTGACATGTATAGTAGATGTATTCTATCTTGGTATTCGATTTATCTATTTACATAAAAACAAAGAAGTATGGACATTTTCGGCAGCGCATGAATCCGGATACCGTATCCTAATTAAAGCGCAAAATATTCACATATATTCTGATACTATCAAAAGGTTTCCATTGCATTTGCAGGAAAAAATCTCCCGTGGTTATGGATGCAATAAAAAATTATTCGGGGAACCTTGTCAAAAAGGTTGTCACGGGTTTAGCTTTCCTTTAGATGATTCAATAATTGATATTAGCCAGGATATTGAAGAATGGCTTGATAAAGAGGTGTCCTGTTTACAGGGAGGTAAAAATGCAAGTAGGAGATAAAATAGTATTTGACAGATACGAATGGCGCATACTTGACATACAAAACGACATAGCTTTGATTATAACCGAAGACATAGTAGAGCAACGCGCCTACCATAATTTATATAAAGACACAACATGGAATGATTGCGAGATAAAAAAATATCTTAACAGTGAATTTTATGACAAATTTGATGATGCTAATAAATCAAGGATCATTCAAGTAACTAATAAAAATCTGGACAACCCTTGGTATGATACAAAAGCCGGAGAAGATGGACAAGATAGCATATTCTTGCTAAGCCTTGAAGAAGTATGTAAATTTTTTGGCGACAGCACCGAAAAACTACAAAACCGAGGTAATACTAGATATTGGAAAAAGAATGATGAGAACAATAGTAAGAGGTTAGCTAAGATTAAGAGCACGTATTACTGGTGGTGGCTTAGGTCCCCCGGTCGCAATAATCACCTTGCCTGTTATGTCCATGGAACCGATGGTTGCATAGGAGTAAATGGCAACAATATAACCAACTGTAACGGTGGTGTACGTCCTGCTTTGTGGTTGAAACTATAAATAAAATATAGCCAATAAGTAAGACTTGTGTTGGAGAAGATGCTATAAGAACATAGGTTTATGTAGAACTATGAATTAACAGTTATTTTAAATATAAACATTGTTATTCTATTTATTCAAAATCATGGAAAATAATACCGCTTGTAACTGCGTTTATGGTCTGAAATAATATTATGTATAAGTTACTTCGTAAACTATTATGAAAGGTAGAATAATTCTAATGTTTTTATTGAATCAATTTTGGGCACCAAGGAAGAAGTATAAGCCTTGTGGTATGTTTACAAATGGGCATTTAATATTACTATTGCCATGTATATTTTTATTAAAGATTTTGCTACATATTTCTAGAAATATCACAAGAAAACAAGTTGAAAGAATGACAAAAGTTTTAGCGGTGGTTCTGACAATACTAGAGGGAATTAAAATCTATTTTAATTTTTATTGGGGATATAGTTGGCTTAATGCATGGTTTCCAATTGCTTATTGTTCCATCTTTATATATGCATTGTGGTTGAGTGGGTTTGGTAAGGGTAAATGGAAAGAAACCGGTGATGCATTTATTGCAGGTGCAGGAATTATAGCAGGTATTTCATTCTTATTGTTTCCTTCTACTTCGCTAATGATTTATCCAGTTGGGCATTATCTTTGCCTATATAGTATGATTTTCCATACTTTGATGATATATATGGGAATTATATATCTTAGTAAGTTAAATATTAGATTAGACAAAAATTTATATAGGAAGTATGTTTTAATTTTTTTGTTTTTTTCAATAATTGCAATTATATTAAATACTTGTTTTGGAAGTAATTTGATGTTGCTTAGAGAACCATCCAATATTCCACTTCCTTTTCTACATAAATTGCATGATGCATCTCCTTGGGTATATACTACTTTAGTATTTATTGCATATTTATTTGGACCTTATTGTGTTACTGCTTATATCAATAAACTTATTGAAAAAGTAAAAAGTAAAGTTACATTTACGAATAGTATCTAAGACATATGTAATATAGTTCAGCTTTAAAGAGTAAACATTTTTCGAGATAAAATAAAAAAGTAAAAGTAAAAAGTTTGTCACATAGCAAAGTGAAGGGATAAAAATTACAACCTTTTCTACTTCT
>JAEWEO010000287.1 GCA_023389295.1 Bacillota bacterium | reverse complement strand
ATCTTATCATCATGCAAGTTAAGTTCTTGCGTCGTATCTGATAATTATTATGTCTAGTTCGTAAAATAATATTCGATATCTATGAAAAAAACATATGGTAATATCTGTATTTTTTTATTCTGCGTTCTGGCGTCTCTTAATAACCTTAAGTCTTGTAAACTCTTCACGCTCTTTTTCTTCAAGGGCATTTTGTATCTCTTGAGTAAGAGCTGTGTAATAAGGGATTGTTATGTTTTTAAGAGCGTTGGCACGCTTTTGTGTCTTATTGATATTGGTCGCTAATCGATAAGCAGAATTCTCAATCATGGATAAGCGAATCGTTAATTCCTTTACCTTGCCAAATCGTTTGGTAGCCTCGTCTAGAGACAGAGTTGTCTGAAAGAAAGCATAGGAAGGTTTACCGGGTGTTTTACTATATTCGACTAAAGGTATTTCAGTACCCATGATACTTCTTTGCTTTATCTCAATGGAATTTTCCTCAGGAATCGTATTACTTAATTCGGAAACTGTGCTAATTCCCATCTCGATGTTTGCTTGTTGTAGTGCCAAATAAGCAGAAGAGAAGGTGCTATCAATCTCAGTCTGAACATTTTTTGCTTTATCTATCAGATCCATTAGCTCCCGCATCAAAATATTACGCTTCTTATCCATCAATTCGTAACCTTGTTTAGCCAGCTTTAGAGAATTTTTTGCTAATATTAAATTACCCTTCGTGGGGAAGGTATTCGGGTTCAATTAGATCACCTCAATTCGCTTATGCTTTACTATATTTTGAAAAATACTTATCCAAAATCTTAGTATCAATACGGTCTAATTCTTCTCTAGGAAGAAGAGATAGTAACTCCCAGCCCTTATCAAGGGTCTGAATGATAGTACGATCCTCTCTAACTCCCTGAGCAATAAATTCCTGCTCCATAGCAAGACCGAACTTTAGATACTGTTTATCAAGAGAAGATAATTCGTCTTCACCAATAACACTTGCAAGCGCTCTTGCATCACCTACACGAGCATAGGAAGAAAAGAGCTGATTGGCTAAATCTTGATGATCCTCTCTTGTATAACCCTTACCAATACCATCCTTCATCAAACGAGACAGAGAAGGAAGAATACTGATGGGTGGATAAATAGCCTTCTGGTGTAGAGAACGATCGAGAACAATCTGGCCCTCTGTAATATATCCGGTCAAGTCAGGAATTGGATGAGTAATATCATCGTTTGGCATAGTGAGTATCGGGATCTGTGTTACAGAACCCGGACAATCACGAACAATTCCGGCTCTTTCATAAAGGGTAGCAAGTTCACTATATAAATAACCCGGATAACCCTTTCTACTTGGGATTTCGCCTTTAGAAGAGGAAACCTCACGCATGGCTTCCGCAAATGAGGTCATATCCGTAAGTATTACAAGAATGTGCATTCCTTTTTCGAACGCCAAATATTCAGCAGCAGTAAGAGCTACCTTCGGAGTAATCAGACGCTCTACCACAGGATCATTTGCCAGATTTAAGTACATAACAACGTGGGAACTTGCGCCACTTTCCTCAAAGGTTCTACGGAAGAAATCAGCAACATCGTGTTTTACACCCATTGCAGCAAAGACAATTGCAAATTCACCTTCTGCATCTTCACCAAGGGAAGCCTGCTTTACAATTTGAGCAGCTAACTGATCATGGGGAAGACCATTTCCTGAGAAAATAGGTAGCTTCTGTCCACGAATGAGTGTGGTCAGACAGTCGATTGCAGAAATACCGGTCTTAATATAGTTACGTGGGTATTCTCTAGAACAAGGATTGAGGGGCATACCGTTTATATCACGTTTTGCTTCTGCATTGATATTACCAAGTCCGTCAATCGGCTGTCCAACACCGTTAAAAACACGGCCAAGAATATCTGGTGAAAGATTAACCTCCATGGGATGACCGGTTAATTTGGTATGGGTATTAAATAAGGACATCTCCTCAGTACCTTGGAATACCTGAATTACGGCCTTGTCTTCATATAACTCGACAATACGGCCAATTTTTTTCTTATTGCCTTCAACGGTTAATTCAACGATTTCATCGAAGGAGGCATCACGAACGCCCTCAAGAACAATCAGGGGCCCGTTAATTTCGCTTAGTCCTAAATATTCTATTGACATATTTTAATCATTTCCTTTCAACAATCTAAAAGGATGAAGAATGCTTTCATTAAAGTATGGTAAAAGATCACCCCATACCTTACCTCCATCTTAGTTATGCATTTTTTCTCATAATTTCATCATAAAATTGATCAATCATTGCCTTGTAATCATCAAACTTATCTAATTCATCATTTGCTACGTCATATTTTATGGAGATAACCTTATCAAAAATAGGATTTTCTTTCAGAAGAGACATAGGCATGTCACGATCAATGAGTAATTTTGATTTCTGGTAGAGATACAGAATTGTCTGCATCATTTTTAACTGTTTTGCCATCGGTACATAAGTGTCGGATGGGTGGTAAGCATTTTGCTGTACAAATCCTAAACGAATGACCCTTGCAATTTCTAGTACCAGTTTCTGGTCGTCGGGGAGTACGTCGCTACCAATTAATTTAACAATTTCGTTCAACTGATTTTCCTGAGTTAATATACTAAGTATTTGATTTCTACAGGGAACAAAATCTTCGCCGACATTTTTTGTGTACCAAGGAGCTAGATCAGTAAGATATTCACTATAACTGGTTAACCATTGGATCGCTGGGAAATGTCTTGCATAAGCTAAGGATTTATCAAGTGCCCAGAAGCAGCGCACAAAACGTTTGGTATTTTGTGTAACCGGTTCAGAAAAGTCACCACCTTGTGGAGATACGGCTCCAATAATGGATACGCTACCCTCGGTCCAGTTTAAGTTCTGCATAAAACCGGCTCTTTCATAGAACGCGGATAATCGAGAAGCAAGATAAGCAGGGAAGCCTTCTTCTGCAGGCATTTCTTCCAAACGACCGGATAATTCACGAAGAGCCTCGGCCCAACGAGAAGTGGAATCCGCCATGATAGCAACATGATAACCCATGTCACGGTAGTATTCTGCTAAAGTAATACCGGTATAAATACTTGCCTCACGTGCAGCCACAGGCATATTCGAGGTGTTTGCAATCAAAGTTGTACGATCTAGTAAGGGATTCCCTGTCTTAGGGTCAATTAATTTTGTGAAATCCTCTAGAACTTCTGTCATTTCGTTACCACGTTCTCCACAACCAATATAAACAATAATATCAGCATCACACCATTTTGCCAGCTGATGCTGTGTCATTGTTTTACCTGTACCAAATCCTCCAGGGATAGCAGCGGTACCTCCTTTTGAGATGGGGAAGAGGGTATCAAGGATTCTCTGTCCGGTAACAAGAGGACGATCCGACGGAAATCTCTTAGCCGTAGGTCTAGGTACACGAATCGGCCATTTTTGAGTTAAGGTCAATTCTTTTTCCTGACCTTTATTATCTATGATTGTGACAATGGTATCCGAGATGGTATATTTGCCATCAGGAGCAACCTTTGTTACAGTTCCGCATACATCCGGCGGAACCATTGATTTGTGAAGGATTGCTCTGGTTTCAGGAACTTCAGCGATGATGGTGCCGCCATAGATTTTATCTCCGGGTGCCACTGTAACATGAACATCCCATAGTCTTGTAGTGTCCAAAGATTCAACCGATACACCACGGGAAATAAAAGCACCGGATGCCTTGGCTATCTCTTGTAAGGGACGTTCAATACCATCAAAAATATTACTAATAATACCAGGTGCTAGCGTAACTGAGATAGCAGCACCTGTTCCAATTACTTCATCACCGGGTTTTAATCCGGTAGTTTCTTCATATACTTGAATTGTGGTCTTGCCGGAGACTAAACCGATAACTTCGCCTACCAGCTTATCTTTTCCGACAAGAACCATTTCGCCCATTTTAAAGGCTTCATTTCCGCCTACAAAAACAATGGGACCATTGATACCATATATTTTACCTGATAAATTCATAGGATAAACTCCCTTTCATAGTCTAAAGAGTAAAATTACTCTTTGCTTCTTCCAATTTTGTTAAAAAAGAGTGATCAATTAGAATACTGCGGGAAGGAATAACAGCCCGTGTGCCGCCAATGAAATCGCGGTTACTAACCGTAAGGGATACACCTGTTTTTTCTTCTAATGTGGACAGTTTATCTGCATCGGTGGGATTAATATAAATAGTGATAGAATCCTCTTTTGCAAAGCTTTTTTCACTTTTGATTTGCTCACATAGTAGATCTTCGTATGCTGAAGTAGTCATGTATTCATCAAGTTTTTTTCTGACATCTGCTAGTATTCGATCTGAAATTTCCGCAGTTTTTTCCAATACCTTACGGCGAATTTCCATTCCTTCCGCGGATATTTTGCGGTTTCTTTCCCGAATAATATTATCAGTTGCCATA
>JAEWEO010000237.1 GCA_023389295.1 Bacillota bacterium | reverse complement strand
CTGCTTCGGTCAGTCCGGCGTGAACACCTACGAATTTTTGAGTTTCTTCTATAGTATTAAAGATGGAAAGATTACCTGTTGCAATCGCTAGGTAATCACCTAAGAAACTTTCGAATCTTGGGTGGACATGACCGGTTCCGAATAATTTGGATTCTAAGACTTCTTCCTTAGTTAATAACAGAAAATCATCTTGAAAATTCTTTAAAAAGATCTCGCGAAATTCATCCTTCCTACCTTCTTTTACAAAGAAAGCAAGTGCTCTTGGCTCAATGGAAGGTAACCATTTTAAAGTATCAAGAAGCTCAGGGTAATCTCCGATAAATTCATTTCTCCCATCGATATGACCATGATCCGCAGTAATAAAGATTACGGTATCTTCTAGTTTATTACATAGAGCTTCTGCCTCTGCATTAATTCGTTCTACCCTGGCTCTGACCTCATCGCTTGTAACTCCATTACTATGCATAGAGTAATCTGGTTCATGCCAGTAGGTAGAAAGATAATGACGTCCTTCCTCTTTGCATAAGGTCTCAACGCTTTCTAAGAGTTCTTCAAAAGTCTCTATCCGATAAGTTCCAAAGGCTGATATCGACTCTGCTCTTACAAGGCCTTTCTCATTGATCTTTTCAACGATACCTTTGAAGGAAATATATTGATTAGCTACATGATACTCGGCAACCTGTTGCCCGGAGTCGTTTGTATTAATAAAGATATTGACATTGTCATTAACTTCCTCAAAATGCAAACTCCAACCCAGCCAAGAATGAAGCGCGGGAGGTAAACCAGTATGTATTGTGGTAGTAGCTGCTGTAGTTGTGGGTGGGAAGACGGAGCTGATTTGCTTTAGTTGATGTCTTCTTAAAAAGCTATCCTCCGGTAATAGATCTTGAAGATTTTTACTTCCCAAGGCATCAAAAACCATAATTATTACATTTTTATATTGTTTCTCAAGAATAGAATCAACGACTTCTAATGTTGAATAAATATAGTCAATACCGTAGTGCTTTTCAATTGAATTAATGAGACTTAAAAGACTATCATCGTAATTTGGAAACTTAATCATTAGACACCTACTTTCTCATTCATTTCTTCCCCAAGCTTCACTAACACCGAAGCTTTTTATAAAATACAAATCTTCATTATTTGGCTCTATTCCATAGATTTTTTCAAATTCTATCTTTGCTTCTTCTAGGTTATTGCAGTTCTCAACAATACTAGCTCCCATACGAAGCTACTTCCAATAGGACAGGATTTCATCCCTGGTACAGATAGGTTCCATTATATACTAAAATTTACCATTAATCAACACTAGCAGTTATGAAAAGATAAAAACATTGTTTGAGAATTAGTAATCAATAATAGTTAATCTTGAGGTGATTTTTGAAATGGTTGGAATTCAAAATACTTAGTAAAAGCCAAATAAAGGTGTAATAGATAATCTGGGCAGACAATTTAGAGACTATTTGATAAGATGTTTGAATTTATGAGGTGTTTTTGATATACTATAGAGAAATTTAATGCAAATACAATTTAACTTTATAATAAAGTAAGGAGATGCTTATGTCTGGATCAGTATACGGAAATAGTTTTGTCATATCAACATGGGGCGAATCCCATGGAGAGGGAGTTGGGGTCGTCGTAGATGGCTGTCCTGCAGGTCTGCCCCTTAGCGAAGAGGTAATACAGGTATATTTGGATAGGAGAAAGCCGGGGCAAACGAAATATTCAACCCCAAGAAAAGAATTGGATCGGCTTAAGATCCTCTCTGGTATCTTTGAAGGGCGTACTACCGGGACGCCAATTTCTATGGCAGTTTATAATGAGAATCACCGTCCTTATGACTACTCGGAGATTGCCAAGTTTTATCGTCCGGGTCATGCGGATTATACTTATGACCAAAAATATGGTTTTAGAGATTATCGTGGTGGCGGACGTTCCTCGGGACGTGAAACGACGGGAAGAGTTGCTGCAGGAGCAATAGCAGCTACTATTTTAAAGGAACTTGGCATTGATGTTCAAGCTTACACTAAGTCCATTGGACCTATCTCCATTGATTATAAGAAATGCCAGATAGGATCAATTAATAAGAGTCCGCTGTACATGCCGGATTTGGAAGCCTCTGCAAAAGCAGAAGCCTATATTGAAGAGCAGATGGAGGATCATAATTCCGTTGGTGGTATCATTGAATGTATTGTGTCAGGAATGCCTGCGGGAGTTGGACAACCGGTATTTGATAAGTTGGATGCTGCGCTTGCAAAGGCAATTATGTCCATTGGTGCTATCAAAGGGGTAGAAATAGGTGACGGCTTTGCTGTTGCAACAAAAACCGGATTTGAGAATAATGATTCTTTTTTCTATGATAACAATAAGAAACTGACCAAACTAAGTAATCATGCAGGTGGAATAATCGGAGGCATTAGTGATGGAACAGAGATTGTCCTACGCGCAGCTGTAAAACCTACTGCTTCTATTGCTAAGCCACAACGTACTGTTAATAAGGATAAAGAAAATATTGAGATAGAAATCCAAGGACGGCATGACCCAATTATTGTACCAAGAGCAGTTGTAGTAGTGGAATCAATGGTGGCCATTACTTTGGTAGATTATCTGTTTCAGGGAATGACCTCAAGAATGGATAAGATAAAGAAGTTTTATAAACAGTAAATTAGTAATAGAAAAGGCATTTAAAAGGCCTTCTCTCAAACATTAATAGAATGAAATAAGATTCGTTATGGATAATCCAACTTCTACAAAAGCCTATAACTTCAAAAAATTGAGTTGTAGGCTTTTTAGAAATAGATAGTAAGCTTATCTTTATGATGATCTAATGTTTTGATGTTTTTATTAAACTTATGATGAATAATATTAACGAACCGAACATTAAAATCAAAAATACAGGAAGAAACCAAATTGGTAAACCGATGGAAAAGGACGAGTTTATGGTAAGGAAGATAAATACAGCTACCATGAGCAGTTTTTCTGTGCTTATCATATTTTTTAAAATGCGATATACACGTTCTTTGTTCTCTTCTGTAACCTGAACACCGGTATTCCAAACCTGCGGAAATCTTTCTAATATCGTCAAACCAATATACATAATCCATGCAACAATCGGTACAACAAATAACTCTCCTTTGTTTCCCCATCTGTCCACGACTCCGGCTGCATTATAATGACCAGGTATTTTATCAGGTATCCTATTCCAGAACAAAACCAGATAGACTACTATTCCAATGAGTAAAGCCAAACAAGTCAGATTAACAAAGATATCATATTTACTTATTTTTATTTTCATCTTATATCCTCCCAGGAAAAAAGTTATTAATAACTAGATTATATAGTTCTTTCCATCATAACACTTTTTCAAAAAGTAGAAACCAGTCCAACCCATAAGCACTATAACCTAGATCTACTCTTGCAACAAATTGGTAGCCACATTTTTCATACAATCGGATGGCAGGGCAATTATGCTCATACACATCAAGACGCAATGCTTTTGCTTGATTGTCTCTGCTGTAATTCTCTGCAAATTCAAGTAGAAGTCTTCCAACACCATGATTAACATAATTTGGATGGACTGCTAACGTATGGATTACATAAATTTCATCCTTTGACGCAGGAATGCTCCATGGTGCTGTGTCATACCCCTTT